>CAYPNI010000081.1:0-13915 GCA_964411925.1 uncultured Nitrospirales bacterium | reverse complement strand
CGTTGATGTCCCGGAACACTTCGATGTCGAGGAACACCTCCCGGTTCGCGGTTTCTCTCGTCCGGCGGATGAACGGCGCCCCGGCGTCGCCGAGGCCGGGACTGGGCGGGTCCAGGTTGTCCCTCAGGAGCCTCTCACCGGTCGCGTCGAAACGCTCCTCGTCCGCGCGCAGCAAATCGCTCAAATCGTCCGTCGCGACGACGTACAGGTCGTATTCGCCGTTTTCGACGCCGTCGTCGCCGTCCCACACGAATACCGCCGTGGCCCCGTCGAGCGGGTCCGCCGGATCGAACACAGGAATCAATGGGAGCCGACTAAAGTTGGCGGACGCGTAAACCGCGGCACGGCCGTGCATGGGCGAGCGAAGGTTGTCGACCGTCGCCGGGATCGACGCCGCAGCCGGCGTCTGGAAGAGGAATTGCCGCTGGTACCCATACGGCTGCACCGCTCCGGTGCTGTCGTCTGCCAGCTCGAAGGTCAGCATCGGCGACCACGCATCGGGCGGCAGGCCCGTCCACACTTGCGCGGGCGGCGGCGTCAGCTCCCAGAGCGTGAAGTCGAAGAATCCATTTGGCGCATTGGCATCGGTGTAGCGGAAGTTGTCGAACTGGATCACGTTGGCCTGGCCGACGTTGAGCGAGATCGAGTCGGTCGTGCCGACGTCGCCGATGAACGAGCGGGCGTCGGTGAAGAAATCGGCCGGCATGTCGATCGGCGCACGGTTGCCGTCCAGGCGCTGAGCGAGCAGCACAGCATCGTACGAGACGTCGGGCGGCGGCAGCGTGTCCACCCCGCGCACGACGTTCGGCGAGTCGAGATCCATCAGGTAGCTCGTGCCGGCGTCGGCGACGACGTCCATGCGTTCGCGCCGGCTGGTGTACGGCATCAGCAGCGCGTCGGCCGGCGACACCAGCGGATGGTTCGGGAACTCGGCGAGCGTGTATTCGTTCGCGGCTTGCGTGTCGCCGAGCACGGGGTCGAGCGCGAGGCGCGCGGGGACGTTTGCGCGCAGCGGCGTGCCGCTGACGGCGTGGGCATAGGTCGCGTAGAGCCCGTTGGCCGCGTCGAGCCGGTCGATCACGCCGGTGACGGCGTTCCAGGTGCCCGTCGCGCCGCCGGAGAGCGTCACTTCGCGCGCCCAGCGGCCCGCCGAGTCGGCCCAGTCGTCGTAATTGCCGTCGGTCGCCTGGAACCGGTTGCGCACGCCGAACCGGTCGCCCTGGTACGTCGGCAGTTTGCGCTCGAGCGTGCGCGCGAAATCCACGCCCATCGTGTTTTCGGGCCACAGCGACAAGAACGCGGCGTTCAGCGGCTCGGGCGCGTCCGCGAGGCTCAGATCGCCCGTGCCGTCCGCGTTCGAGTCCGTCACGAGCAGGATGTCGTCCACGGCGCGGTTGTCCACGTCGCGCTGGGTATAGGTCACGCGATCAGCCACCTGGCCGTCGTTCGCCCGGCCTTCGTAAAGCGTCACGACGACGTTGTCGCCGGGGAAGTTGCGGCGTTCGGTGAACTCTTTCCACTGTGGCGCGCCGGCGGCCGTGTCCAGATACGAGGGCGTGGCGCTGAGCGCGCCGGGGCCGAAATCGAAGAACGTCGAGGTGAACCGCACGGTCTCCGCGTTGAACGCACCGGGGACGGGCACCGCATCCGGCGAGGCGCGGAACTCGTTCAGCAGGCGCAAATCGCGGGCGAGCTGGCCCTCGTCCACGCCCTCGTCGGCTTCGTCGATTTCGCCGTCGAGGTTGTCGTCGATTTCGTCGCGGATCAGGATCGCGTTGTCGCCGTCGTTGTCCACGAGGTCGTATTCGGGCCGGTTCGGGAAAATGCCGCCGCCGAGCACAATGCGGCCGACGTCGAACGCGGTGAAATCGATCGCGGGCGGCTGCGGCACGAGATCGGGAATGATGAGCTGGACGATGCGGTCCCAGGGTTTGTCACCGGCAGTGCCGATGATGCCCGCGACGGCGGCAGGGTCGATCGTGGAGACGACGTCTTCGCGCGCGAGGACGAGCGGGTCAGTGTCCAGGTCGCCGTTGCCGTCGTTGTCGATGAAGTCCACGCCGCCGGTCGCCAGAAACACGGACCCCTGCGTCGCGCCGTCGAAGAACACGCGCGGCACGGAAATCCCGGTGAAATTGGAGAGGCCTATGTCGATGCCGTTGGCGAGGCCGATGCCGTTGTCGAAAAATCCGATCCCGGGGTCGAACAGGTTGAGGTCGAACCCGAAGTCGAACTTGTTCGTGCCGAGCAGGACCATGCCGCCCGCGGCGACGACGGTGCCCTCGGGAATCGTCATCGGGCCGATGCCAAGCGGGTGGTTCTCGACGGCCAACTGCCAGCCGGAGAGGTCCACGGGATTCTGTGTGTCGAGGTTCACGATTTCGACATATTCGTGGTCGGGTTCCTGGCTGAAGTCGAAGTAGTTGACCGCGAGCACTTCGCCGTCCGGTTTGCGGTTCATAATCGCGACGTGCACCCACAGGTCCTGCGCGGGCGTCGCCGCGCCGATCAGCGGCGGGACCTCGACGGTGTAGCCGACGTTGGGCTGGAGCGTGTTGTTCTGCAGGAACTCGTCCACGTCGAGCGACTGGTCGCCGGCGCCGATGTTGTTCGCGCGCCAGATTGCGTCGCCCTGCAGGAACACCATGCCCGCGCTGCCGCCGAGCGCGTCCGACCCGATGACGGCAGGGCTGCGCCACGCGTCGCTGTAGACGCGGCCGGCCTGGACAAACGCCTGGATGTTGACGAGGTCGTTGAACCAGTCGTCGTTGAGCGCGCCGACCTTGATCGCAAAGCTCATGTCGCCCGGGACGGCGACGGAATCGCTCAGCGCGAACTGGTCGTTCGCGAGCGCCTCGATGTATTGCGCGTTCATCGCGAGGTAATCGCGGCCCGCGGGCAACTCGTCGGTCGCCTGGAAACTGAACTGGATGACATCCGGAATTTCGACTGTGCGCGGGTTCGCGTCGTTCACGCTGACGGTCAGGTAGCTGCGGTAGGACGTCCACGCCGCGCCCAGACCCATCAGGTTGGACCGGTACTGGTTCAGCATGCCCCAGGAGTTGAGTTCGTCGTCGTCCTCGATGTCGAGCGGCAGGCCGGACGCGACGATCGCGTCCGCGGTGGTGCGCGTGCGGATGCGGAAACCCTGGCCCTCGATCGCGGCCGCCGACAGCGGCACGCCGGTCGCGTCCGCGCGCGGCACGAACTTGTTCGGGTCGAAGCCGGGCACGTAGGTCGCCGCGTCGGCCGAGTCCGTCGTGGACTCCGCCTCGACGCGGCGCACGGGGCGCACGTTCAGTTCGTTGATGCGAATGCGCTCGATGCCGGCGAGCGTGTACTCGATGCGGCGGACGCCGGCGATGTCCGCCTCGCCCGCGTCACCCTCGGCCTGGCTCGCCTCGTCCGCCCACCAGTCGTCGTTCACGAAGAGCGTGCTGACCGAACGCGTCGAGTCGAGGTCGGCGTAGTCCTTGATCGAGACGGCGACCTGGTGCGCGCGCAGTTCGGGGTCGGCGAGCAGCGCGAGGGCGGTCCCGTCGGTGCGCGCGGCTGCGCCGAGGATCGACTCGTCCGTAAACATGCTGACGTTTTCCTGCCGCAGGCCCAGCAGGTAGCGATGCACGACCGCGCCAAGCCCGGGCACGACGGGGTCAACCGCGAGGTTCCCGATGCCGACGCCGTTGTCGCCGCGCAGCAGGAGTTGGCTCGGCGTATACGTCCAGTCCCGCAGGACCGCGCGCGCGACCTGGTCCGGCCGGGCGACGTTGAGGTCCTTGCTCAACCCCGTCGTGCGACGCAGTTGGGCGTCGCGGTGCGTCTCGTTCGCGATGTCGCGGTAATCGTGTCGCTCGTTGCGGTCGAAGGAGTGCGTGGTGACGTGGTTGCGGACGCCGTCAAAAACCGCCGGGCCAATTGAACCGACAATCTTGAGCTCGTGATGCGTGCGATAAAAGCGGTCGCCCAGCTCCCCGATCTCGTCCTGAGCGTCGTCCAGATCGTTGTCGTCGAGGTCCGTCTCGGCAATTCCGTTCCGATACGGCCGGAAACGCTGGAATTCGCCCGGCTCGTCCAGCCCCTCGAAATCGAGCGTCGACAGTCCGTCATCCGTAAGCCCGATGCCGGTGTCGTCAATTCGATTCAGGGCAAGTTCCAACAGGTTCGAATTGTCATCCACGCGGCCGTAACCCGGCAAACTGACGTCGAAGAACAAGTTGTCCGTGTCGCCCGCGGGATCCAAAAAGTCCGTGTAATTGTCCGATGCAAACGCGTTGCCCTGGGTGCCACCCATTCGGTAGGTCCATGTCCGGTTGGACCGGGCGGGGCCGAAGTCCTCCAGGATGCGCAGCTCCAGTTCATGGGAGCCGACGCCGCTGTTGAACGCACGGGCCATCGGCAATTGCGGATCCACGGGGTCGGTGAGGAACGTCAGCCCGCCGGCGGCGTTAAGGTTGATCTTCGAGGATTCGTCCTTGATGAGGTTGGCGAAGCGGCCAACGATCTCGGTGACGTTTTCGCCCAGGATCGCGCCGGAAGGCACGAGCGGGCCGCGCGGCCCGTTGGGGTTGGCGGCAAGATTGAATTCGAGTATGAAATCGTCAAGCGTCTGCTGCCCAACGACTGCGAGCAGCAGGTCGTAGTACGGATATGAAGCGTCACCCGTGACGAGCGCCTCGATCGCCGCGTCGTTCAACATGTAGTGCGACGCGTCGTCGGGATCGTTGACGAGCATGTCGTTGTCGTTGTCACGCGCGAAGATGGGCTGCTGCGTGGCGGGCGGGCGCGGCGTCGTGTAGCCAATTTCCGTGCCGCCGCCCTCGAACAGCACCGTGTCCGTCGCGGTGTCGATGCCCATCGCGGCGAAATACGGCGACGGATCGAGCGCGACGAAATTGCCGTCCGCATCGCGCGTGAAGAACGGCGCCGCCAACGTGAAAATGACGAACCGGAACTCGTCCGGGTTGCCGTTCGCGTCGAGTTCGTCCACTTCGCCGTCCTGGTCGTTGTCGATGCCGTCGGTGTCGCCGCGATAGAGGAACACGCCCGGCTCGCCGTCGAGGTCGAACGCGTCGGTCAGGCCGTCGAGGTCGTTGTCGAGACCGTCCTCGGGGAAATAGCGGTCCGCGGGCATCGGCAGCCACACCGAGTCGCGCAGGCCGTCGTTGTCGTTGTCCACGTCGTTCCAGAAATGCAGTTGCTCGGCGGGCAGCGTGCGGTTGAGCACGCCGGCGGCGTTCGTCGCCGAGAGGCTGATGTTGTAGCCGCCGGTCGCGATCCGGCCGTAGACGGTGTCGGTCAGCGCGTCCAGATCGTTCGCGTTCGTCAGCCCGGTGGCCAGGAGGCCCGTGATCAATTGCTCGATCGGCGAGAACCGGCGAAACGTCGTGTCGGTGGGGTCGGCGATGTCCATCGTCGTGACGAAGGGCTGGCCGCCCTCGGAGGAATAGTCCACCGGCGCCGCGCCGGGTAGCAGCGGGTTGCCGGCGTCGAAATCGACACGCGGAATGTAGAGGTCGTCGCCGCCGAACGCCGGCCCGAGCAGCGCTATGTTCACCTCCGGGATGCCCCCGCGCAACGGCGAGAGCGGGTGGACGGTGCCGTCAAAAGGATCGAACAGCGGCGCCCAGGTCCACGGCTTGCCCACCATCCAGGAGCCGTTGAAGTACGTGCGCCAGGCCGTGTCGAGCGAGGTGAAGCCCGGGTGCGAGAGGTGGTCGTGGTTGATGAACGCAATGGCGACGGCCGTCGCGCCGTCCGCGATGAGTTCGGCGCGCACCGCGTTCACCGCGTTGTCCGCGGTGCGCACGTCGTCGCGGCTCGCGCGGTAGAACGTCAGCGCGATCACGAGCAGCAGCGTCAGCATGCCGAGCGCGATGATCAGCGCGGCGCCCCGCTCGCCATTGCGTGCGCCGTGCCCGCCCCCGCGTCCGCGGCGGCGTCTATGGTCTTGCGCAGCCATTCCCAAGGGTCTTACTCCGCTCAGGGCCCCGGCGCGGTCGTTTTGAACAAACGCCGGTATCCCGTCGGCAAATCAATGCGTTGCGTGAACCGTTGATTAAAGTCGGGCGCGCCCAGGTACGGGCTCTTGAAAAACAGCGTGAAATCGACCGTGACCGCCAGCGGCAGCCGCGCGTCGAGCGGGGAACCGACCGTGAACGCGTTGAACTCGTCCGCTTCGTCTGTGAACCCGTCCTGGTCGTTGTCGATGTTGTCGGACACGGCATTGCGGACGTCGTTCCAGAAGGTGTACGCGATGGGCGCGACTTTGTCGTCGAGATCGGTCGTCACCAGGTTCCGGCTCACGCCGACATCCCAATAATTGAAGTACGGCTGTTCGCCGGTGTTCGGATTGGGCACCGGCGCCACGGGATTGGAAATCGGATCGAAGGGATCGAAGATCGGCGACGTGCCCGCATCGCTGATCACGCGAGCGCAAAAATTGCCGTTCTCGTCGCCGTACAGCAGATCGTCGTAGTCGATCGGCGTGCCGCTGGCTTCCATCGCCGTCACGAGCTCGTCCTGCGTGGGCCGGCACTGGAACCCGACGGACCGCAGGTACCGGACGTTCTCCGCCACGACGTAATCGGCCGGCACGACGTCGATGAACTGGTCGAGCGTGGTCCACGCGCTCGGCACTTCCGAGTCGCCGCCGGCCAGCATCCGGATCCAGATTTCGCGCCGGGCGGACCGTTGCGCGATCTCGGTGCATGCGGCGTCGCGGCAGCCCGCGAAGGTCACGTTGTTGTCGATGACGGTCTGAAGCGTGTTCACGCCGTCCAGCGTCGAAATCGAACCCCAATCGATCTGGTAGGCGTCGAGGTTGTCGATGCCCGGCTCGACGACGCGCAACAGGGCGTAGGTCCGCACGATAGTGCCGTCGACGTTTTCGTACTCGGCGACCGCGCCGCCCTCTTCGTGATAAATCACGTACGTCACGCGGGCGAGGTTATAGGCGTCCGTGCCGGCGACGTTGACCATGCCGACATAGGTGAAGCCGATGGGTGTGCCGTAAAAGCTGTAGACGTCGCCGTGGTCGCGGCTGGTGAATGCGCGGGACAGGTCGCGTTCGATGAGCCGCATCGCGCCGCGGGCGAGCTCGAAGGCCTGCTGGTTCTGCACGCCCTGTTTCGACGTGCGGATCGCGGCGGTGAAGAACAGCGCGACGACGGCCATGATGGTCAGGAAAATCGCGAGAGCGACCAGCAGCTCGACGAGCGTGAAGCCGGAGATGCCGGTGGCGCAGGCATCTTGCCTGCGGGGGTTCCGCGTCGTCGTGCACGATCCTTCGCTGCGCTCGGGATGACAGGGGCGGGCGATACGGGCGGCGATGCGCCGGGAAGACATCGCTGCGGCCCCCTTTGTCATCCCCGCGAAGGCGGGGATCTCTTGAACCGGTTGGCGTCGATCGCGCGAAGAGATTCCCGCCTTCGCGGGAATGACAAGAAAGGTGTCCACGGGAATGACAAGGGGATGGCGTGCGGGAAGCGAGATTGCTTCGTCGCACACCCCGCTCCTCGCAATAACGGGTTGGACTCTGTATTTGAATTTATCGGTGTCCATCATCATTCATCGGTGGTTCACTCGCATTTATTGCTGCGCCACAAAGGTCGTAAACGTTTCCGTGTTGCCGTTGCCCAGCGTGACGGCGAACGTCACGCGCTGGAGATACACCTCGCGCGCGCCGGCGAGGCGCTGGATCGACGTCGAATAGCCGTACAGGTTCGCGCCGGACCGCTCCTGGGTCAGCAGCGCGGGCAACAGCCGCTCGTTGTACAGCGATTCGGCGGTCGATGCGCGAATCTGGCTGATGACCGAGTGTGCCGTCTGCGAGGTGCGCGTGCGTTCGGCGGCCTCGCGCGCCGCGGACAGGCTCGCGGGGAACAGGTACATCACCGCGCCGATGCCGAGCAGCAGAATGAACAGCGCGACCAGCACTTCGATGAGCGTAAAGCCGGCTCTCGCCGCCGCGCGGGCATCCCGCGTCAACAGGCGGGTGGCGCGGGCCCGGCGAGGCGCGCAACGCCGTCCCTGCATGCGCACGTCGCCCTTGGTTGGGTTGGTGGCGCGGGCTCGGCATTGCTCGCAATGCCGCACTTGCCTGCGGGAGTTCATCCATCTGCGCGAAATCATTCGAGCATCCTCACGCGGCCCGTCGCGACGAAGAACTCGACCTCCGCGTCGATGTCCGCGAACGGCTCGATGCCGGTGTTCTCGGGATCGTCCTCGGGATTGGCGCTGTAAAATGTGTCCGTCATGATGGGCGACGTGCCGTCCGTGTCGAACTTGTCGAACACGACCTGGATCGGCCGCAGCTCCATCGGCGGGCCCTGCGGATCGACATAGAACCGGTCGGTGAATTCCTGGTCCGGCATGACGCCCGCGCGGACGCGGAACCGCTGCCGGTGTCCGGCGGGCACGATCATCGATCCGTCCGCCTTGAACACGTGCGCGGGGAAACTCAGCGCGAGCGTGCCGTCCAGCGCATAGTCGAGCCCCGCGCGCGGCTCGATCAGCGTCTGCGTATCCAGATCGAAAAGCTGGACGCCGCGCAGGCCCGTGATCGACACGTACTGGTTGGTCGTGGTGTTCAGTTCCACCTCGAACAGGTCCGGCAGGATGCAGGTCTGGTTGGGCAACGGCCGGAACACGCCCTCCGGGCCGAGCACGGGTACGTACAACTCGGCATTGAACTGGAGCGCGACGCCGGCCTCGATCAGCGCGGTGATTTCTTCGCGGCTGAGCCGCCGCGCGAGGACGAGCCGGTCCGCAACGGGCACATCCTCGACGCCCGTCTCGCTGTCGTCCACGAGCCGGCCCGCGTACGCGACGGCGGTATCGACGTTGTAGGTGCCGGCGTAGACGCTGGCGGCTTTGAGCATGGTGAAGAGTTCGCGCGCGGCGAACGCGGATTTGCTCGCGGTGAACCAGCCGTTGCGCACGGCGAAGGGCACGAGCACCGCGCTGATCAGACCGATGATGCCGAGTACGACGAGCAGTTCGACGAGCGAGAGCCCTGCCGCGCCGCGCTGGCGCGTCCGGCCGCTGCTATGTACCCTGCCGTTCGTCATACCCACCCCGCTTCGGTCCGTCTGAGTTCTCCTTGCGCGCGTTCGCGCGATTACGACTTGGGCGCGCTCTCCCATCCGCTTTCGTTGTCCCAGTTGTTCGGGTCGTCGCCGCCGCCCAGGAAATCCGGCGCGTTGTCGTCCACGCCGAGACTAAACTGGGAGAGCAGGTTGCCGTCATTGACGAGGTTGGGCCCGCTCGACCAGATGTACACCGGCAACTCGTCCGGCGCGGGGAACCCGTAGCCCAGAATGCCGGGGAACATCGTGCCGAAGGCGTTGGCGATGATCGCGGAATCGGCCCGGGGCTGGCCCGGCAGCCGATCGACCGCATCCTGGTACGCCTCGGCGCCGTAGACGTACGCGTCGGCCGACGTGAAGTCGGGATCGTCGGGCTCGAGCGCGCTGGAGTCATACGTCGTCGCAGCGAGTCGATAGGATCGCAGCACGACCGGCCCGCGGATGGGCCCCATCCAGAAGTGGTACTGCTGGCCCCAGGGGTCCTCGCCAATGTCCATGTAGAACGTGCCGAGTTTCTGACGCACCTCGGGATCGACGTTGGCGCGCATCGCGTCGGACATTTCCCGGCCCTGGCGCAGCAACTCGTAGAAGAAGGTCTGGTAGAACCGGTCGGCGGCCTGCAACGCGGCGATCGCGTCGCTGCCGCCCGCGGCGATGTCCGCGCTCCACAGGTCCAGCTGGTCGCGGGCGTCGGCCGTGAGGAAATCGCGGAAACTCGAGCGGCCGGTGTCGGACAACGCGCCGATCAGGGCCGTCTCGGCGTTGTTGACCTCGGACACGGCGCGGGTGACGCGCGCGCGGGCCATGTAGCGCACGACGTTGGGCACGACGATGGCCGCGAGAATCCCGATGATGGCGATCACGGCGAGAAGTTCGACCAGGGTGAACCCCTCGCGCGATCCGCGGGTTGTACGGTTGACGCTGAACATGCCTGCCTCCTTGGCGCTGGTCGTCCTGACCGCGCGCGGCGCCGCCGGTATTCGCACTTTGGCGCCGATCGTTCCTTCACACGGCGGGGCGGGCACCACGGCCCGCGCCGTGGACCCGCCGCCGGATCTCGCGTTTAACTTTCATTCATTCACGCAGTATGCGTGATTTCGCATCCTCAGGAGTTTCCGCTGATCGCGTCGCCGAGCGTGAAAATCGGCAGGTAGAGCGCGACGACGATGAACCCGATGATGCCGCCGAGGATGATGATGATCGCCGGCTCCATCAGCGCGAGCAGCGCGTCCACCGCCGCCTCGACTTCCGCGTCGTAAATGTCGGCCACTTTGTTCAACATCGAATCGAGCGAACCTGTTTCCTCGCCGACGTCGATCATGTTCACGACCATCGCGGGGAACACCTTCGTCTCGTCGAGCGGCGCGGCGATCGTGTCGCCTTCCTTGATGCGGTCGTGCACTTTCTGGACCGCGTCCTGGATGACCGAATTGCCGATGGTTTCCTTGGTGATCTTGAGCGCCTGCAGGATGGGCACGCCGGAGTTGATGAGCGTGCCGAGCGTGCGCGCGAACCGCGCCACGGCGACTTTGGTCACGAGGTCGCCGACTTTGGGGATCTTGAGCGAGACGCGGTCCGTGAGCCGCTGCACCTGCGGGATTTTGCGGATGAGCTTGATCGCGATGATGGTCGAGTTGAAGTAGAGCAGCAGCTTCCACCACTTCGTCGCGATGAACGCGGACGAATCGACCAGGAACTGCGTGGGCGCGGGCAGCGCGCCGCCGAACTCGGTGAAAATTTCGGCGAACACGGGCACGACGCGGACGAGCAGGAACGACACGATGCCCGTCGCGGCCAGGATGACGAAGATCGGGTAGACCATCGCGCCGCGGACCTTGCGGATCAGCGCCTGGCGCTTTTCCATGAACGTCGCGAGGCGCGCGAGCACGACTTCGAGCATACCGCCGACTTCGCCCGCCTTGACCATGTTCACATAGAGGCGGTCGAAAATCTTGGGGTGTTTGGACAACGCCTCGGAAAACGTCGAGCCGGCCTGGACGTCGGCGGAGATGTCGCGAAGCGTGTCCTTCATCTTGGACGCCTTGAGCTGCGCGATCAGGATGTTCACGCTGCGCAGCAGCGGCAGGCCGGCGTCGATCAGCGTCGCGAGCTGCCGCGTCACGATCACGATTTCCTTGAACTTGACGCCGCCGAAATAGATCTCGTCGAGCCCGCCCTTCTTCTTGCGCGCGCGGCGCTCGTCGGACTTGCGGGCCTCGCGGATGTGCGTCGGGAACAGGCCCATGTTGCGGATGTCCTGCACCGCGAGCGCCTGGCTCTCGGATTCGAGGACGCCGAACCGGTCCTTCCCTTCGCGATCGGTGGCCTTGTACGCAAAGCGTGGCATCGTCAGCCTCCCCGTAACCTTTCTAGTCGATGAACAATTCCGTATGTTCGATGACTTCTTCGGCGCTGGTGGCGCCCTTGACCGCCTTCATGAGCGCTTCCTCGCGCAGCGTGAGCATGCCGAGTTTCTTGCGCGCGTATTTGCGCATGTCCTGCGTCATCGCGCGGTTGAGGATCATTTCGCGCAGGTCGTCGTTCATCGTGAGCAGTTCGAAGACGCCCGTCCGGCCTTTGTAGCCGAGATAGTCGCACGCGGGGCAGCCCTTCGGGCGATAGAGCTTGAAATCGTCGGACTTGCGCCAGCTCTTCGGCACGCCGAGCTCGTCCATCTCCTGCGGATCGGGACGGAACGCCTGGCGGCAGTCGCGGCAAATCTTGCGCATCAGCCGCTGCGCCAGCACGCCCTCGAGCGCGGACGTGATCAGGAACGCTTCCACGTCCATGTCGAGCAGGCGCGTGACCGTCTCGACGGCGCTGTTGGTGTGGATACTGCTCAGCACCAGGTGGCCCGTCAGCGACGCCTCGATGCACATGTTGGCCGTCTCGAGGTCGCGCACCTCACCGACCATCACGATGTCCGGGTCCTGGCGCAGGATCGAGCGGAGCGCCGCGCCGAAGGTCAGCCCGACCTCCTCGCGGATCTGCACCTGCATGATGTTCTCGATTTGTAGTTCGACCGGGTCCTCGCAGGAGATGAGCTTGCTGCCGACGACGTTGATCTCGGCCATACACGCATAGAGCGTGGTCGTTTTACCGGAACCGGTGGGGCCGGTGACGAGGAAGAGCCCGCTGGTCTTGTTGATGATGGTGGTGATGTCCTCGTGCAGCTTGTCGGGCATGCCGAGTTTCTTCAGATCGATTTGCACCGAGGTGCGGTCGAGGATACGCATCACGACACACTCGCCGAAGAGCGTCGGCAGCGTCGCGACGCGGACGTCGATGTCCGAATCGCCGATCTTGAGCTCGATGCGCGCGTCCTGCGGCAGGCGCCGCTCGCCGATGTCCATGTTGCTCATGACCTTGACGCGGGACACCACGGCGATCGAGATCGCCTTGGGCGGCGCGACGATTTCGTGCAGCACGCCGTCCTGGCGCAGGCGGATACGGAAATCCTCTTCGTAAATCTCGAAGTGAACGTCGGACGCCTTTTTCTGCACGGCCTCGAGCAGCACGAGGTTCACGATCTTGATGATTTCGGGTTCCTGTGCGAGTTCGACCAGGTTTTCGACGTCGCCGACGATTTGCTGCTGGCCGAGTTCCTCCATCGACAGCTCTTTGTCGGTGAAGCGGCCCACGAGTTCCTTGAGCGTCTCGTGGACGTTGTCGCCCTCGAACGAATAGTTGTTCTTGATGGCCGCGGACACGTCGGCGAGATTGCTCACCGCGCCTTCGACCGGCCCGCCGACGATCTGCGAGATGTCGTCCAGCAATCCGAGGTTGAGCGGATCGGCCAGCGCGACGACGAGCGTGTGCTCGTCTTTCATCTTGATCGGGATGACGTTGTAGAACCGGGCAACGTCCGCCGGCACCATGCGCAGCACGTCGTCCTTGATTTTGTACTTGGTGAGATCGACGCGCTCCATGCCCTGCTGGACACCGAGCGCTTCGAGCACGTCCTGTTCGTCGCAGAGTTCGAGCTTGACGAGCACGCGGCCCAGGAAGTCGCCGGTCAGCCGCTGGCGCTGCAACGCTTCGTCGAGCTCGAGCGGCGTGATCACGCCCTGCTCGACGAGGATGTCGCCGAGGCTGCGCCGCCGTTTTTGTTCGACCGTCGCCATGGATTAGCCCTAGTGGCCGCCTCCGCCACCTTGTTGCGCGCCCTGGCGGGGTTTCCCGTTTTCCATGAGCGGTTTGGGCCCGCCGGGCAGATTGAGTTCGCGCGCGTGGTTCTCGAATTCGCCCGAGTCCTGCGCCTTGGCCAGCGCCTCTTCGTAGGTCACGACGCCTTTGCGGAACAGCGCCATGAGGTGCTCGTCCATCAGGTTCATGCCGTATTTGTGGCCGGTCTGGATGGCGGACGTGATGCGGTAGGACTTGTTGTCGCGGATGAGGCTCTGGATGGCCGCGGTCGAAATCATGATCTCGAACGCCGCGACGCGGCCGCCGGTCTTCTTCTTGAGCAGCGTCTGCGAGATCACAGCTTTGAGGTTACCCGCGAGCTGCGTGCGGATCTGTTCCTGCTGGTTCGTCGGGAACGCGTCCACGAGACGGTCAATCGTGCGCACGGCGCCCGTGGTGTGCAGCGTGCCGAACACCAGGTGACCGGTCTCGGCGGCCGTCACCGCGGCCTCGATCGTCTCGAGGTCGCGCATTTCGCCCACGAGAATGATGTCGGGGTCCTGGCGCAGCGCGCGGCGGAGCGCCTCGGCGAACGAGGGCACATCAACGCCGACCTCGCGCTGGGTAATGATGCTCTTCTTGTGGTTGTGGTAGAACTCGATCGGGTCCTCGATCGTGATGATGTGGTGGTCGTGGGTCGAGTT
>CAYPNI010000080.1:11931-18441 GCA_964411925.1 uncultured Nitrospirales bacterium | reverse complement strand
GGCGAGAAGATCATGAACGACGTCGAGGCGACCGTGTTCTCCGACCCGAATTTCCCCACCAAGGCGTCCATGAGCGTCGGCGTCGTCACCTTCCAGAACGGCGCCGCCACCGCGGCCGACCTCATCTTCGGCGAAGCCATGCGAACCCTGCTCCGCGCCAAGAGCCAGCCCAAACCGAACCGGATTTACGCCCGCCAGCTCGAAAAAGCGTCGTAAACTATGTGGCAGGCTTAAGCGAAGTTCAGCTTAAGCCTGTTTCATTCCTCACGGGTCAACAGGGGTAAACAAAACCCGTTTACCCCTGCCACACGATATGTTTCGCGCTATTTCATTCGCCTAAAAACAAACACCCTCCGCCGGTTTCCCGGCGGAGGGGCTAGCTATCGGATATTCCGAACGTGTGCCCGGCGCCATAGGCCGGGGCGCGTCTAGGGTTCGCACCCCCTTGTTATCCCCGAACCCTTCGGGGTAAATCCACCTATGACGCCAGTGCTACTGCCCGGACAATCCATAGCTGGACCACCTCCTTTCTAGACGCGTCCGCACTCCCAGGCCGGGCCCCCATAGTCCAGCCGTCGTTGCCGAACGTCCAAAACCTATTGTATGGATTCGCCAGAAAATCGCAAGCGAAAATTTAGCGCCAACCCGCGATTCTCTCTTGACTTACGAATCGACGATTCATAAACTCCGCGTTCGCCGTTCCCGCCGCCACACGACTCCTCGCCTGCAATGTAACCGGCGATATGCCTACTTTCTTCCTGTATCCTTTGCGCTCCAACTCTCACCGGGCACGAAGGGAACCGCACATGAATCTCGATCAACTCTCAGACGTCACCTACGAAGTCGACCGCGGCCTCGCGTGGATCACCATCAACCGGCCCGAACGCTATAACGCGTTTCGCGGGCGGACCGTGGACGAACTGCTGCGCTGCTTCAAGGCCGCCTGGGCCGACCGCTCCGTCGGCGTCATCGCGTTGACCGGCGCCGGAGACAAGGCCTTCTGCGCGGGCGGTGACCAGAAACAACGCAACGAGACGGGCGACTACGGCCCGACGGAAACCGGCGTGTTCGAGGTCGAGACCCTGCACCGCGTCATCCGTGACGTCCCCAAGCCCGTCATCGCCGCGGTGAACGGCCTCGCGATCGGCGGCGGCCACGTCCTGCACGTCCTCTGCGACATCACGATTGCCGCAGACACCGCGCGCTTCGGCCAGGCCGGCCCGCGCGTAGGCTCGTTCGACGCCGGCTTTGGCACGGCTTACCTGGCCCGCATCCTCGGCGAGAAACGCGCGCGCGAAGTCTGGTACCTGTGCCGCCAGTACGACGCAGCCACGATGGAGCGCTGGGGTCTCGTGAACGCCGTTGTCCCGGCCGCGCGCCTGCGCGACGAAGTCCGAAAGTGGGCCGATGAAATGCTCTCCAAGAGCCCAACCGCGCTCACCGTGCTCAAGCATTCCTTCAACGCGGACTCGGACGCGATCAGCGGCATCGGCACGCTCGCCTTCGATACGCTGCACATCTTCTCGGAAACCGACGAGGCCAAGGAGGGAATTCGCGCGTTCAACGAAAAACGTCAGCCAGACTTCGCGGCATATCGATAGGGAGACCCTGCGTGGCAGGCACAAGCGGGATAGGTGCATGCGAGCACGCAAATCCCGTCATTGCGAGGAGCGGGGTGTGCGACGAAGCAATCTCGTCAGCCGGCAACTCCAACCATCGAGGGTGGCAGGCCTAAGCGCATTTCAGCTTAGGCCTGTGTATCCTTGGCGTTCGGACCAAGGCACGTCGAAGAGGTACTCCGAATGTCCCAACAGCGCGTTGCACTCGTCACCGGCGGCGGAGGCGGCATCGGCGCGGCCATCTGCCGCGAACTCGCGCGCGCCGGCTGCCTCGTCGCCGCGGCAGACCTGAACCACGATGCGGCGAAACGTATCGCGGCCGAACTCGACGGCGGCATCGGCGTCGATATCGACGTGACGAGTCCCAAGTCGGTGGCCGAGGCCGTGCGCGCGGTGGACGGCACGCTCGGACCGATCGATATCCTCGTGAACTGCGCCGGCTGGGACGAGTTCAAGCCCTTCGTCGAGTCAGACGAAGCGTTCCAGGCCAAAGTCCTCGAGATCAATCTCGCCGGACCGATCCGCCTCACGCGCGCCGTGCTCCCTGGCATGATCGAGCGCCGTTGGGGCCGCGTGATCAACATCGCGTCAGATGCCGGCCGCGTCGGGTCATCGCTCGAGTCGATCTACTCCGGCGCCAAGGGCGGGCTCATCGCGTTCACCAAAACCATCGCGAGAGAGACCGCGCGCGACGGCATCACCGCAAACAACGTCTGCCCCGGCCCGACCGACACTCCCCTGCTCGGCCGCCTCGGCGAATCGGGCGAGCGCGGCAAGAAGATCTACGACGCCCTGTCCCGCGCGGTGCCACTCGGCCGCATCGGCACCCCCGAAGATGTCGCGCCCGCCGTCGCGTTTCTCGCTTCCGAAGCCGCGGGCTACATCACCGGTCAGACCTTGTCGGTCTCCGGTGGCCTGACGATGGCCTGATCACCCCACCGCCTTGCGGAACGCCGTCGTAAGCTGCCTGGCCGTCTTTTCCCACGACCAGCCCGCGCAGACCTGTTTCGAGGATTTCCGGCGCCGCTCTCGGTCCGATGGCGTCTCGTGCACCGCGCGCCGCATCGCCGCCACAAGCGTATCGGTGCTCTCAGGATTGATATAGATCGGCGCGTCCGCGGCCACCTCCGCCACGCCGCCCAGCCGTCCCACCGCAACCCGCCCGCCCGCCTTCAGTGCCTCGAGCACCAGCACGCCCGAGCCTTCGTAGCGAGACGGGCAAATCACCAGGTCGCTGTGCTGATAGAGCCCCGCGAGCTGCGCCGTGCCGACGCGGTCGATTCGAACGATGCCCGGACCCCAATTGTCCGGTTCGTCCTCGCTCGGGTGCCCGACGATCACGAGATCGTGCGGCAATTCATCCTGCAATCGGCGATACGCCTCGAGCAGCATCGGGATGTTCTTGCGTTCGCTGATCCGCCCGACGAACAGGAAGTACGGCTGCTGCACGATGCAGGGCTGCTGCGTTCCGAACGTGTCGTCAACGCCGAGCGGCGCGACGACGACGCGTTCCAGCGTCACACCGAGCACGTCCAATACCTCGCGCCGCATGAACTCGGACGGCACGACCACCGCAGCCGCGTTCGCGGCGGCCGATTTCGCGGATTTGAGTTTCGACGATGCAAAAAGTTTCTTGCCGGACTCGCTCTGGCGCACATCGTAGAGCTGTAATACGTACAACACGTACGGAATCGGTGAACTCTCCGGCGCCATGTCCAGGCCGGTGAAAAATACGTCCGCGCCGCTCGCCGCCAGCGCCTTGGGCACGTCCCTGGCCGACGCCACAGGGATTGTCTTGAGCGGGCCGTAGCCGCCGGTGTTTTCCGGGTCGGTCAGCAGCGTGATGTCCGGCGCGGGTTGCAGTTTCGCAAGCGCTTCAATGCTCTTGCGCAGGAAGTGCTCCTCCCCGCCGCCCGCGCCCGGTGTCTTGCCGGCGATATGGATCGCGACCTTCACGCCATCCGCTCCGAACGAATAATGAAACGGGAGGGTCGCGCGCCTGCGCGACCGAGGCTACGCCAGAACCCGGCCTCGAAAGTCCGGAGGTATCGGCAGACCCAACGCCGCGAGCACCGTCGGTGCGATGTCGAACAGGCTCGCCCCATCCATCCGCTTCCCCGGGCCGCCGGAGCCGTCGTCCAGAATGAACACGCCGTCGAAATCATGGTTTGCGCCGTCCGGTCCGGTATCGTTGCCGCGCCAGAATAGTCCCCCGCCGACCTGCCCCACCGATCGCCAGGAGAGCCCGCCGAAATACACAATCAAATCCGGCGGAACGCCGTTTACCGTCGCATAAACGGCATCCGGTTTCAACACGCGGTTGCCGAGCACGACGCCCGCCGGTCCCGTCACCGACTCCAATTCAGCGCAAAGCGCGTCGCGCACAGCTTCATAGTCGCGCGCCGATACGATGCCGAGCGGCTCACGTCCGCAAACGTTTACATTGACGCGCGCGTAGTACCCGCCTTCGCCCCACGCGCGCGTGCGGTCCCAGTCCACCATGTCCGGCGTGAGCGGTCGCGGCGCCGGCGGCGTCTCGCGCAGCACGAGGTATCCGTGCTCGAGGAGCCATTGGTTAATCGCGAATCCGCCCTGCAACGCGCGCGCGCCGTGATCGGACACGACCAGAATCGCGGTGTCCTTCCCCGCCAGCGCGGTCAGCCTCCCGATACGTTCGTCGAGCGCGCGATAGTAATCCGGAATGGCCCTCTCGAATGCGTTGCCGGGCTCGTACTCCGGGTGGCCGGCGTCCGAGCATTGCCAGAACGCGTGGTGCAGCCGATCGAGGCCAATCTCGACCATCATGAACAGCGACCAGCGCTTGATCCGCGCAAGGTACTCCGCGAGATCGAACCGGTTCCCCATCAGGCCGCGGATGCGGCCGAGCAATTGCATCCGGTCCGTCGCGCGGAACTCGGGGACGTCGATGACGTACTCCCCCACGTTCGCTCGGATCTCGCCCGCCAGTTCCGCCGGCCACGTGAACTGCGTCTGTGTGCTCGGCGTTAGCAATCCAGACACGAGGCATCCGCGCACCGGCTGCGGCGGGTACGTCTGCGGCACGCCAAGCACGACCGAATCGAGCCCCGCGTCGCCCGCGTAGTCCCACAGGCGTTTCTCGCGAATGTCCAGCGAACTCGCGAGCGCGAGCGAGTCGTAACCGTGGTCCCGGCGATTTCGGAATCCGTACACGCCGAGGCGGCCCGCGTCCAGGCCCGTCGTCATGCACGACCACGCCGGGATCGTGATCGGCGGATCGCAACTGCGCAACGTCCCGGACAGTCCGCGATCCATCATCGCGTGCAGGTTCGGCAACGGCAGGTTTTCCCGATCGAATACGTAGCGCGGCGCGGCGCAGTCCAGCCCGATGATCATTACGCGCTGCGGACCGGTGCCGGCCATGGACGATTACGCCGGTGGCACGGGGCCGCGCGTCAGCGGCCTTCCATTTCGCGGATCGTGCGGTTCGCGTTTTGAAGGCGCCTGGCAAGCATGCGCGAGATGTTCATCAGCATCTGCACGGCGACGCGCTTGGTCAACAGTTTCTGGAACACGCGCTCGTCGAGCACGAAGACCTGGCCCAGTTCGAGCGCCTTGATCGACGCGCTGCGTGGCTCGGACAACAACAGCGACATCTCGCCGAAGGTGTCCCCCGTCTTCAACGTGGCAAGTTGCTTCGTGCCGTCGAACACGCCGAACGATCCCCCCAGCACGACGAACATCTGGTTGCCGACGGTCCCCTTGTGGAAGACGCTCTGGTCCTTTTGCACGTTCATCGTGACGCCGTGCGAAAAGATTTTACCGACATCTTCCGGTGAGAGGCCCTGAAAGATATCCACGGCCTTGACCAGTCTCGCGAACCGCGGGTCGGACGTGGACGACACAGCGGGGCCCTCGGCCGTTAAACGACGTAGATGTAGCGGCTGCAATTCGAACAGGTGTGCAAGTGCTCGGAATCGCGCCGGACCTGCTGCACAAACTTGGACGGCAGGCGCATGAAACAGCCCTGGCACGTGTCACCCTCGACCGGCACCAGCGCGGGCGCGCGGCCCTTCTGCAACTTGTCGAAATGCCGCAATACCCGGGGGTCCACAAGCGCCCGGATGCCCTCAATGCGCTCCTGGATCCGTTTCTTGCCGCTCTTGGACGCCGCGAGCATCTCGAGGTGAAGCAGCAGTCGCGCGAGTAGCAGCAGATCCGCGTGGCCGTCCGTGATCGCTTCGAGTTTCGGCCCACCCTTGACCGCGGAGATCTTCTTTTCCTGATGATCGTCGAAGGTCTCGCTGATCTCTTCCATCGCCGCGTACAACGCGTCGGTGTCTTCGGACTTGAGCAACGCCTTGAAGTGTTCCTTGTCGCCCAGGAGCCGCGCGACCGTCGCGACGAAGTTGAGGTACGTCGTCTGTTGGGACGGCGGATAACAGATCAGGAAGATCAGCTTGACGGGCTGGCGGTCCACCGCCATGAAATCGATCCCGGCCGACGCGCGGCCGATGGCGCACGCCAGCGACTTGATCCCCGGGATGCGCGCGTGCGGCACCGCGATGCCATTGCCGATACCCGTGCTCTCGGTCGCTTCCCGCGCGACGATCTGATCCAGCGCGAGTCCGACATCGGGGATCTTGTTCTTGTCGAACAGCAGGTGCGTCAGTTCGCGCACCGCCGCGGCCTTCGTCTTCGCTTCGATTTCAGGGATGATGCAGTTCTTCGAAATAAACTTGGTGATAACCATGAAAGATGATGATCTCGACATAGGGCCGCGGACCTGCATTTCTTGCCGGATACTGCGCGGCACAACAAGACAAGAGTTTACCAACTCCGGGCCGGTGGAACAAGGATATCCCTCTACCGCGCGTCCCCGGCGATCGCCCCCTGCGCGGCCGAGCGCATC
>CAYPNI010000080.1:8456-11831 GCA_964411925.1 uncultured Nitrospirales bacterium | reverse complement strand
GATATCCCTCTACCGCGCGTCCCCGGCGATCGCCCCCTGCGCGGCCGAGCGCATCCCGTCGAGTGGCGCCGCCGTCCCCGTCCAACCCTCGAACTGGATCGCCGCCAGTTGCAGCAGCATTTCGATGCCGTAGACTACCGTGCATCCGGCACGTTCCGCCGCCTGGATCAGCGGCGTGCGGTGCGGGCGATACACCATGTCGAATACCACGTGGTGCGGCAGGAGTGTTTCAGGTGGAATGGGCGATTTGCCCGCCTCTTTGCCCTGCATGCCGACCGAAGTGCTCTGGACAATCACATCGTGACCGGCCATCAGTGCCGATGCGTCGCCCGACAGATCGGCCGTCTTCACGGGGACGGAAGTCGCGCCGCGAAGGTCTTTCGCCAGAGACTCAACGTTCGCTGGGGTCCGCCCCGCGATGGTGATGAATGCCGGCGCGCAGCGGTCCGCAAACGTGAATGCGACAGCCCGCGCGGCGCCGCCCGAGCCCAGGAACAGGATGCGCAAACCGGTGAGGTCCACGCCCGCCCGGTCGAACGCGCGCAGCGCGCCCAGGCCATCGGTGGTGGACCCGACGAGCTTGCCGTCTGCGTGGGTAACGGTGTTGACGCTTCCGATTTTCCTCGCGAGCGGATCGAGCGCATCGAGATGCGGGATCACAGCGAGTTTGTGAGGAATGGTCACGGCGAGTCCGCGAAAGCCCGGCGTCGCGCGCATCCCCGTAACGAACCCGCCCACGTCGGTCACGTCGAACGCGAGATAGACATAGTTCAGGCCGGCCGCGTCGAACGCGGCATTGAAAATTCTCGGTGAAAGTGAATGGCCCACGGGGTGGCCGATGATCGCGCACAGCCCGGTGTGAGCGTCGATTACGCGCATGGCGTGCTCAGCCGGGCGGCCATTTCATCTGCCGGCCGCCCAACAGATGCAAGTGCAGGTGGTAGACCTCCTGGCCCCCGTGTTTGCCGCAGTTGATCACGAGGCGGTACCCGTCCTCAGCAAGGCCGAGCGTCCGCGCAATGTCGTTCGCCTTGAGCACGAGCCCGCCGATCAGCGCGCGGTCTTCGGCGGTCGCATCGCTGATTTTCGGGATCGGCTTTCGCGGAATGATCAGGATGTGCGTCGGCGCCTGCGGATTGATGTCCCGGAACGCGAAGTATTCGTCGTCCTCGTACACCTTCTGCGACGGAATTTCTCCGCGCATGATTTTTGCAAATACCGTGTCTTCGGCCATGGCCCGCACGATACCCAAGCGCGCCGATTTGGCGCAACGCCGCATCATCGCCCGAATCTACGCGAGAAGCAGCGGCCCGCCGCTTCCGCGTCGCGACTCCCCTGGAGTCATCCCCGCGAAGGCGGGAATCTCTTGGACCTGCGATCTCCGGTGTTCGCCTCGCATTGCGTCTGGCGGGCGACATCGGCGTCCCGCCGCTTCCGCGTCGCGACTCCCCTCTTGTCATTCCCGCGAAGGCGGGAATCTCTTCAACCTGCGATCTCCGATCTTCGCCTCGCATCGCGTCTGACGGGCAACATCGGCGTCCCGCCGCTTCCGCGTCGCGACTCCCCTCTTGTCATTCCCGCGAAGGCGGGAATCTCTTCAACCTGCAATCTCCCGCCTCTACCTTCAGCCGGCGAGGCGGCTCCGGACGAGTGTCACGGCCACCGTCGCCGCGAGTTCGGATCGCAGCGTATTGGGCCCCAGCGAGATCGGCTTGGCGCCCGACGCGCGAGCCTGCGCGATCTCCTCCGGGCTGAAATCGCCCTCGGGGCCCACCAGCAGGAGCACGCGCGCCCCCGGCGCGACGGCCTGTTCGATCGCCACCGGCTCGGCATGCTGCGTCGCGATCACCACGCCCCAGCCCGGCGCCGACGCAAGACAGTTCGCAATACCAAGCGTGAAATCGAATTTCGGCAATCGGTTCCGCCCGCACTGCTTGCAGCTCTCGACCGCCCAGCGCCGCCATTTGTCTTCGCCGTGCGGCGCGCGTTCTGAGTGCGCCGCGCGAAAAAACACGAACCGGTCCACACCCAGCGCCGTGCCCTGTTCGACAATCGTCTCGATCGACTTCTCGTGGTTCAGCCACGCCTGCGCAAGCGTGACTCGCGGTTCGACGGCCGGCTCTTGCGTCATTGGGCCGCGCGCAATGTCCAGCTCGCGCCGGCGCGCCGACATCACTTCCGCGTCGCACCACCGCCCTTCGCCGTCGAACAGGCGGATGCGTTGCCCCGCGCGTACGCGGACGACGTGCAGCGCGTGGTGGCGCTCCTCGTCCGGCAGTTCGATGCGGGCGCCCTGTCGAACGAGGTCAGGGGCGTAGAAGCGATGCAACTGGCTCATGGATGTTGGTCGTAAGGTGTCCCGGCTTGGATTGGCCGATAACGATAACGGTTACGATGACGATCGCAAAAACCGGCAGGGAAGGCCGCCGCACTGTAACCGACCCGGCGCCGCGGGGTATACTCGTGAGCGGTCGGTGGCCGGCGTCGTTGCTTCCCCTCACGCCAATGGGTGTCCCTCATTTCGGGCCCGGTTCTTCGGCCGAGGAGCATCCCACAACCCATGCAATTGCGGTGCGAACCATCCACGCTCAGCGGCGCGGCCGAGATTCCCGGCTCGAAGTCGCACACGATCCGCGCGGTGGCGATTGCCGCGCTCGCGACCGGCGTGAGCCACGTTCGCCAGCCGCTCGAGTCGGCCGATACACGCTCCGCGCTTGACGCATACCGTGCCCTCGGCGCCGTCGTCAACGAACAGCCGAATGAATGGCGAATCACCGGCGTCGGCGGCGAAATTCGCGCTCCGAAGGGCGAAATCGACGTTGGAAACTCCGGCACCACGATGAACGTCGCGCTGGGGAGCTGTGCCTTGTTGCGCGAAAGTCGCGCGGTCCTCACCGGCGACAAACAAATCCAGCGCCGGCCCAGCGCGGAATTGGCGCGCTCTCTCAACGACCTCGGCGCGCGCGTGACGGACCTGCGCGGGACCGGCTGCGCGCCGTTCGAGGTGCGCGGGCGGCTGCGCGGCGGCGAAACCTCCCTCAAGGCCGTTTCGAGCCAGTATCTCACGAGCCTGCTCATGAGCGCCCCGTTGGGCGACGGCGAGTCCCACATCCGCGTACCGCTGCTGAACGAGCGGCCCTACGTCGGCATCACGCTCGACTGGCTCGCGCGCCAGGGCATCCGGCTGGACGCCGCGGACGACTGGAGCGAGTTCCACGTGCCCGGTAGCCAGAGCTTCGCGCCCGTCGATCGACGTATCCCCGCGGATTTCTCGTCGGCGACATTCTTCCTCGCCGCGGGCGCGTTGCCCGGCAACGCGGTCGCATGCCGCGGACTCGATTACACGGATACGCAGGGCGACAAGGCCGTCGTCGA
>CAYPNI010000080.1:2284-8356 GCA_964411925.1 uncultured Nitrospirales bacterium | reverse complement strand
TGACCAAGCTCGGCGCGGATGTGGAGGAACTCGAAGACGGCCTCGTCGTGCGTGAGTCTCCGCTCGTGGGTACGACCGTAAACAGCCACGACGATCACCGCGTCGTCATGGCGCTGGCGATCGCCGCCACGCAAGCCAAGGGCGCCACGACGATCGAGCACGCCGAGGCCATGAATGTGACCTACCCCGCGTTCGTAACCTCGTTGCGGGCATTGGGTGGTCGCGCGACGGAACTCGCCGACGCGCCGCAGGGGACCCGCGCGTGAACATCGTCGTCATCGGCCAGAAGGGCGCGGGAAAATCCGCTTTCGGCGCGGCGCTGGGCGAACGACTCGGCCTCCCGGTGGTCGAGACCGATCGAATCCTCGAGGAGATCCACGCAAAGGACCACAAGCGCGATCTCCCCTGCCGCGAAATCTACAAGAAGGGCGGCGAGAAGGTATTCCGCCGGTTCGAGCGCAAGGCCGCGGCCGAGGCCGCGAAGCTCGACTGGCACATCGTCGTCACCGGCGGCGGCACATTCCTCGATCCGGATTCGCGGCGGCAGCTGCGTGCCGGCCGCGCGCTCATCGTCCTGCTGACGGCCGATCCCGCGACGCTGTGGGAACGCGCGACGAAGGACGGCGTCCCTCCCATGTTCGAAGGCGAAAACGGCCGTGAAACGTTCCTGGGACAGCTCGCCGTTCGCGAAGAGGTCTACCGTCCGTTCGCCGATATCGTCCTGGATGGCACCGGCGATGCGCCCGAGACGCTCGCCGCGCAAGCGGCGGAACTCATCGGCGAGGAAATCGCCACCTCGACGCGCGCCGCGAACACCTTCGGCGATGTCGTGCGGATGACGTCGTTCGGCGAGAGCCACGGCAAAGCCATCGGCTGCATCCTGGACGGCATTCGGCCCGGCATCGAAATCGACGAGCGCATCCTCCAGGAACAACTCGATCGCCGGCGTCCCGGCCAGAGCAAGGTCGTCACGCAACGCAAGGAACCCGACACGGTCCAGATTCTCTCCGGCGTGTTCGAGGGCAAGACGACCGGAGCCCCGATCGGGCTCATCATCTATAACCAGGACGCCGATTCACGCAAGTACGACGAGATCCGCGACCTGTTTCGCCCCGGCCATGCGGACTTCACGTTCTACAAGAAATACGGCCTGCGCGACCATCGCGGCGGCGGCCGTTCGTCCGCCCGCGAGACCGCCATGCGCGTCGCCGCCGGGGCCGTCGCAATGCACCTGCTCAAGCAACGCGGCGTGCAGCTCTACGCGCACGCCGTCGAGATTGCCGGTATCCGCGCGAACACCTGCGACTACGCCGCCATCGAACAGAACCCCGTACGCTGCGCCGATCCCGACGCGGCCAGGCTCATGGAAGCCGCGATCCTCGACGCGCGCAAGGACCGCGACTCGGTCGGCGGCATCATCCAACTCGATGTTCTCGGCGTCCCGCCCGGCCTAGGCGACCCCATCTTCGCGAAGCTCAGTTCACGGCTCATCTACGCCGTCTCCACGATCCAGGCCGTCAAAGGCATCGAGATCGGCGATGGATTCGCGCTCACGCGCATGCGCGGCAGCGCCGCCAACGACAACATGGCCGACGGCGGTTTTCTGTCCAATCACGGCGGCGGCATCGCGGGCGGCATCTCCACCGGCCAGCCCATCCACCTGCGCGTCGCGATGAAACCCACCGCCAGCATCGCGAGCCCGCAGAAGACCATCGATCTCGCCGGCAATAACCGGGACATCGAAGTCGGCGGCCGCCATGACCCCTGCATCGTCCCGCGCGCGGTCCCCGTCATCGAGCACATGGCCGCGCTCGTCCTTCTCGACGCGTGGGAAATCCAGGCGCGGCTCAACCCCGCCTGGGAAGCCGCCCTGCCCAAGCCCAGCTAGCGCGGATGCGCATGGCGGCGCGTCTCGTTGCACCCAACCGCGAGGCGGCGATGTCGCACCATGACTGAGTATCTCCCACCGCGCCGGCCGTTTCTCGACGGCATTCGCTCAACGGCGCCCGTGCAGCTCGGTTCGTTCCCCTTCGCATTCGTCTGCGGCGTCACGGCCTACACCTCCGGTCTCGATTTCTGGTCCGCGACGGGCATGTCCGTCATCATGTTTGCCGGCGCGTCGCAGCTCGTCGCGCTTCAACTGCTCACGCAGGGCACGCCCGTGGCCGTGGTCATCCTGTCCGCGTGCATCGTGAATCTGCGCTTCTTCATGTACAGCGCCACGCTCGCGCCGCATTACAAGACCCTCGCGTTGCCGTGGAAGTTGCTCTTCGCGGCCACCATGACCGACCAGGGTTTCGCCGTCACCATGACGCGCTTCGGTCCGTCGTGGACGCCCGAGCAGAAGCGCTGGTTCGCGTTCGGCTCCGGTCTCGTCATGTGGGTCAGCTGGCAGGTGGCCGCGTTGCTCGGCTTCGTCGTCGGCAGCGGCATTCCCTCCGAATGGTCGCTCGAGTTCGCCGTCCCGCTGACGTTCCTCGCCTTGACGGTTCCGGCGCTTCGCGACCGCCCGCTGGTCGCCGCGTTCATCGTTGCGGGCGCCGTCGGCGTCGCGGGTCACGCCCTCCCGCTCAACCTCGGCCTGATGACCGCCGCCGCGGCGGGCATCGTTACCGGCCTCATCGTCGAGGCGCGCCAGCGATGAACGTGTGGATCGTCATCGTCGTCTCGGGCGTTTTCACCTACGCCACGCGCGCCTCGTTCGTCGTGCTCCAGGGCGATCGCGAATTTCCGGATCGGCTGCGCCGCGCGCTGCGCTACGTCCCCGCCGCGGTCCTCTCCGCGATCGCGTGGCCCGCTGTCTTCGCGCCCGGACACGACCTCGACCTCTCCCCCGGCAACCTGCGCATTCTCGCCGCGCTCGTCGCCACGGCCGTCGCCTGGCGGACCCGCAGCATCATCGCCACCATTGCCGCCGGCATGGCGACGCTCTGGCTCTTACAGGCGGTCTTCAACGGCTAACGACCCGTACGGCGTTCGGAGCGCGGGTCAATCTCGTTCCGGCTGATCTCGCCGGCGGTCGAAGTCCTGAGCGAGCCGTTCGCGGTAGGCGCGGGTGATGCGCTTGACCTCACCGGCGTAAAAGTCCGTGATTCGCCCGTGCTCCCACACGCTGAGCGAGAAGATGCTGGTAGTCACGGTGACGCTCACGCGAAGGAACTTGACGCCCATCGCGCGTTCGTCCCCCGCGAGATCGCGGAAGTTCTCGGAAATCCATTCGGCGTAGCGCCTGTCGTAGTCGGGGTCCGCCAACCGCAAATCGTGGTTGCCGTCTGTTCCCAGCAGCACGCTTCTCGGAACCGGATGCGAGTTGTAGTACTCCACCGCCGCGTCAACCAGCGCCTCCGAGGCATCCAGCCAATGGCGGAACTCTCGTTCGCGCAGAACGCCCTCGAACACCTCCTGCAGATCGGAGAGATAGCGGAGCGCCAGCCCTCGCCACACCGCCAGGATCGACGGGAAGAATTGATAGATCGACGCCCGGTTAATGCCGCTCTCGTCGGCGATCATGTTGATCGTCACACCGGACATCCCGTGAACGGCCACAAGCCGCTCCGCCGCGTCCAGCATCGCTTCGACCCGCTCAATGCTCCGCTGCTGAACGGGCTGCTTCGGGGTTCGAAGGGCTGAAATCCTGTCGCTGTGCGCTGTCAAATCCATGAAAATCTCTTGGAAATCGCGTATTGACATAAAACATAACATTAGTTATATTACGTGTCAAGGCTGAATTTCCGGCGGTCGATTTCTTTCGGGCATGCGCGTTCTTCAGAACACCTCGTGAGGCGAGACAATGAGAATCACGATCGGGTTGATAGTTGGCGCGGCGCTCTGTTGCGTCACAGGCATGACACAGGCCGAACCTGTGACGTGGAGCAAGGACGTGATGCCGATCGTGCAGGAGCGCTGTCTCAATTGTCACCGTCCCGGACAAGTCGCGCCGTTCTCCCTCGAGAGCTACGAACAGGCACGTCCCTGGGCCGCCTCGATCAAGCTGCAAGTCGGGCTTGGCAAAATGCCGCCCTACCCGGGCAAACCGGGAGCGATGCCGTTCCACGGCGACTCAAACCTGACGAAGGCGGAGATCGAGACCTTCGTCCGTTGGGTAGACCAGGGCGCCAAAGAAGGCAACCCCGCCGACCTGCCGCCGAGGAAGGAATTCCAAACGCATGAAGGCGGATGGGTAAACCGTGTTCCCGATCTCGTCCTCCAACCCGAATTGCCCTTTACGGTCGGCGCCGAAGTTTCCGACTTGTATTACTGCTTCAAGATTCCGTTCAGTGTCGATCACGAAGTCTGGCTGAAGGGCGTCGAGTTTCAGGCCGGAAACAGCGAAGTCGCCCACCATTTCATCCTGTTCGAAGACACCAATGGGTCGTTCGACAAGGTGGATGCGGAGACTCCGGAGCCCGGGTGCGAATGCGCCAATATGGACAAACTGGGCGGCGCACGAGTGATCCAGATGTGGGCGCCGGGCAATGTGGCTCCTCTCAGCCCGGACGGCGTGGGAACGAAGCTTACGCAAGGCACAGATCTCATCCTCCAGGCGCACTATTACAACTCAACCGGGCTTGACCAGGTCGATCACTCCCGGGTCGCGCTACACCTGGCTACGCCTGGGGAGACCATCGACAAGCAGATCATGCGCATGATGGTGGTCCAGCCCAACCTCGACATCAAGGCGGGTGACGCCCACTCCGAACACACCGCGACATTCATCGCCTTCAAAGATGTGACGGTGTACTCGGTCGGCGGTCACATGCACTTGCGCGGCAAGAGCATCAGCCAGAGCGCTCTCTTGCCGGATTCGAACGACGAGGTCTTGATGCTGGACATTCCCGCGTACGACTTCGATTGGCAGTTCAGCTATCCGCTGGTGGAACCGTGGCAGTTTCCGAAGGGCACGAAGTTCATCATGCGCAGCATCCACGACAACTCCGCAGAGAACCCCAACAACCCCGATCCGACCAAGGACGTGAAGTGGGGACTCTACTCCGGAGATGAGATGGCCTTCACCGGCGGCGGATACACCTACGATGACGAAAAACTCGGCGTGACGCCGATCGCGCTCTCCGCCGAGGATATGGCGCGGCTGGATGTCCGCACCCGGCATTCGACAGACTGAGCGCGCCAACCCGTTACGAAGGAGCCTTCGAATGAAGACGAATGCCGTCGTATGCCTGCTCGTCGCCCTGTGCGCTTCCGTCGCGTCGCGCGCGGATGTGTTCGACGATGTCCAAGACCACTACGTCACCAACAACGGCGTGCGCCTGCACTACGTCACGGTCGGCACCGGTCCCGTGGTCCTGTTCGTCCACGGCTTCCCGAACTGGTGGTACGACTGGCGCAACCAGATGGACGCGCTGCGCGGCTCGTACAAGTGCGTCGCGATGGACACGCGCGGATACAACCTCAGCGACAAGCCGCAGGAGGTGGACGCGTTCAAGATCGAAATCCTGATGTCTGATGTCGAAGCCGTCATCAAGGACCTCGGCGTCGAGAATGTCACCCTCGTTGCTCACGATTGGGGCGCGGGTATCTCCTGGCGCTACGCAATGAATTATCCCGGCCGCGTGAACAAGCTGATCATCATCAACCTCTCGCATCCCAAGGGCTACATGGCCGTGCGCCAGAACGCCACGCCTGAGCAGAAAGCCTCGATGGAATACGTCCGGCGCTTCCAGGATCCCGAGGCGCACAAGATGTTCACGCCGCAGATGCTGACGGCGCGGATCAAGGACGAGGCCATCAAGGAGCGCTACCTGAAGGCCTACGAGAACTCGTCGTTCAACAGCATGCTCAACTACTACCGCGCCATCTGGCCGCAGCTCGAATCAGGCGAATCGGCCAACGTGCCGAACCTCACGATGCCGGTCCTGCAGTTCCACGGCCTCAACGACCGCGCCGTCGACAAGGACGGCCTGCGCGACACCTGGAACTGGATCGACAAGGACTACACGCTGGTGACCATTCCAAACGTCGGTCACGACCCCCACCACGACGCCGCCGAACTGGTCAACACCACGATCAAGTGGTGGATGAAGAGCCGCGAATAGCAGACCTTCGGGTTCAAAC
>CAYPNI010000080.1:0-2184 GCA_964411925.1 uncultured Nitrospirales bacterium | reverse complement strand
GTCGTTCGTTCGCGTTCGTTGCGCGATTGGATCTTCAAGCCGGAGGCTTGACATAGATTAGCCGGGGGTTGAGCGAAGCGACACCCCCGGATCAGTCTGGCACCCGCGCCCGACCCCGGAGGGGTCGCAGAACCGTCGAACGCGCCGTTTATTGACCTCGGGAACGCATCACGACGAAGAGTTCGGTCGCGTCCACCGCGCCGTCGGCATTGGTATCGACCATCCCGAAGAACTGCCGCATGCCCTGCGGCACTTCTTCCTTCTGCAGCACGCCGTCGCCGTTCTTGTCCTGCGCCTTGATCATCGCGCGCGTCGGCGCCAGCGCCTCCTCCGTCAACGCCACCTCCTCGACCTTGGGCGCCTCCACCTCCCCGTCCGCCCACGACAAAAACAGGCCGCCCATCATCATCTCTTCCCAGGTCTGTTCGCCCCAGCGCACGGACACCGTCGGGTCCGGATTGAACGGGTTGCCGCTCGAATTGTCGAAGCGGGCGACGACACGCACCTTCGTCCCCGCCGGCACGCGCATCGGTTCTTTCAGAAAGTAGTCGAGCTGCCAGTTAAAGTCGTATTTCGGAATCGAACAGACGAGTTGTTCCTCTTCGTCCGGATACGTCAGGTAGAAGTCCATCGATTTCCCGCGATAGTGCATGTGCGGCGTATAGGAATAGATCGTCGCATCCTTCGGGATCGTCATCGAAGACTGCACTTCGTAATTGCTGTTGTGCGCGGGAATCTCGAACCCCGCATTCACCACGGTCGCCGTGCGCATCAGTTCCTTCGGCTTCTCCGTGGCCAGCACAATGCCGAACCGCGAGCGGTCCCGCTCCACCTCTCCGGTGGGCGTGTAGTGAATCTGCCACATCAGTTTCGAGTGCGCCGGAATCAGCCGCGCCACGCCCGGCGGATTGATCCCGGGAGGCGATCCCGGGGCGTACACGTCGAGCATCGTGTTGGTAAATCCGTCGCTCATCGCGCTGGCCACCGCCGCGGGCGGCTGGAGAAACACGATGATGTGATGCACGACTTTGCGGTTGCCCGGCAGCACTTCGAGCGACTGTACGTACATGTCCTTGTCGTTGTTCAGGTCGGTCACATGGTACTGGTACGCCATCACGCCCTCGGCCGGCACCACGATCTCCTCCGGCATCTCGAAGATCATGTCCGGCTCGCCGATGCTCCAGTCTTCGTGGAACTCCCGCGGCGCGGGCAGGTCTTTGGGGTCGCCCTGCGGCATCCCGCCGTCCAGCCAAGTGTTCAGCGTCGCCAGTTCCGCTGCAGAGAAGGTCGGGTCGTTGGCCCACTCACCCACCTTCGGATCCAGGCCCCAGGGCGGCATCCGGCCGGAGTGGACCTGCTCGCGGATCGCCTTCGACCACGCGCGCACCTGTTCGTACGACTCGAGGTTGAACGGCGCGAGCCCCTGCGAACGGTGGCACTCGATGCACTTCTCCTGCAGCAACGGCGCGATGTCCTTGGTATAGGTCACCCGCGCCGCGTTCGCGGAAGCGAAGCCCGCGCACAGCATAAAAACGGCGACTACGGCGACTACCCCAATCGGTTTTGTCATTGCGCTGCCCATCCCTTTCGCTTGTGAGCGATCCAGTATTGCCTCGCGCGTCCACCCGCCCGCGGGCGAATCATAACACACCGTAATTGCACTGAAATCGGGTGATTCAGCGCGGTAGTTCAGTCCCGCTTCATGTTCACGAACTGCAGTGGCACGTCCAGCTTCGCGGCCTTCAACAACGCGATAACGGCCTGCAAGTCGTCGATTTTCTTCGCGGTCACGCGCACCTGCTCGTCCTGAATCTGCGTCTGCACTTTGAGCTTGGAATCCTTGATCCGCTTGACGATGTCTTTCGCGGTGTCGCGGTCGATGCCCTTGCGCAGCACGACGTTCTGCCGCACGCGGCCTTTCGTCGCCGCCTCGGGGTCTTTGCGGTCCAGCGCGCGCACGTCCACGCCTCGCCGCACGAGGTTCGCCACAAGTTCGTCGTCCAGCGACTTGAGCTTCATCGTGTCGCTCGTCTCCAGCGTGATGCTCGGCGTCTTCTTGTCCAGATCGACCGTCGTCTCCGTTCCGCGGAAGTCGTACCGCGTCGAGATCGTCTTGCGCGTGATGTTCACCGCGTTCTCGACTTCCTGCGCGTTGATCTCGTTCACTACATCGAAACTTGGCAT
>CAYPNI010000079.1:9471-19228 GCA_964411925.1 uncultured Nitrospirales bacterium | reverse complement strand
CGCGACGCACGCGCCCAACGCGGCGCGGGCAACGCTCTGCGAGGCATGAGCGGCTCTCCCGGCTCCCGACGCGAGCAGATTCAGGTGCAGCGCGCCGCCCGCGGCCGCCGCCGCCGCGGCGATGGGCGCGGACCAGCGGTTGAACTCGTCCGAGATGGCTTCTGCGGCCGATACGAGGCGCGTGTACCCCGGCAGTCCGGTGGCGAGTTCTTCATAGTGCACGGGCAGCTCCACTTCGCCCTCGAACACGGTCCGGCCCGCCTCGTGCAGTTGCGCGCCGGTGATGCTCAGCGAATCGACCGGCGGATCGACGCCACGCTCGGCGGCGTAGGCCCGCAGCAGATTGCGGACTTCGCGCGCGACGCCCGCGGGCGCGATGCGGAACTCCGACGGATCGGAATCGAGGCGGCGCAAATACGCGAGCCGGCCGTCTTCGACGACGGCGAGCAGCGCTTCCTCCGGGCGGAAGTGCAGCACCGCGCGGGCCCGGGAGATCTTGCGCTGCGCCTGGTTCTCGGCCCAGAGCGAGGTCAGCGCGACGGCGTCAAGATACGCTCCCTCGATGCGAATGCCCGCGCGCGCCGCGAGGGACACCTGCGCCGTCAACTGGTCGCGCCGCACGCCGATCGCGAGCGCGTGCGTATTCGCACCGTCCACGCGCGCGGCGAGATGGTCCAGCACGAGATCGTCGATCGGCACCGCGAGCGTGGGCTCAAGTTCAAAGGGGACGGCCGCAGCCACTTTCCGCGGCGACCGAAACGGCACCGTCAGCAGCCGGACGACGCTCCACGACGCCGGCACAAGCAGGACCCACACGGCCGGCTGCGTCCGCAGGCGCCCGAATGCGTCGCGCAACGCGGCGACCTGCGCGTCCGGCGCGTCGGCGTGGACGGGCGTCTCGACGAGATCGACGACGCGCGGCGCGCGGCCGCCCGTCTTGACGACGGCGAGCCGCACCACGCCGGGTTCGATCTGGACTGCGCCCGTGGTAGCGGGAATTCTCATCGGCCGTTCAGCGCCCTCATCGGTTTGAATGGAGCCATCCTATGACGTGACACGCCAGTCGATCACGCGGAACATTTGCGCCGCGCCGCTCGCGGCCAATCCGCCGCCGTCGGCTTCCGAGGGTGTGTCCCGCCAGACGTAGGCCTCGACGCGCACGCCGCCGTCGCCGGTGGAACAATCCCCCAGAATGCGGAACACGCTGCTGCGCACGTCGAAGAGGTCCGTCGTGGGGAGCGGGGGCGGTTGTTGGCCGTCGGTTGGCGCGCCCGGCGGTTGCAGCGCGGGCAGGATACCCTCGTTGCGCAATTCTTCGCGGCTCAGATACGGCCCCGTGTCCTCCAGCCGCTGCAGGACCTGGTCTGCCATGCCCGGCCCCCCCTGCGGATCGGCCGCGAACATCGCTTCGAGCACTTCCCGCGGCGCCGTGTTCACATTGACGCGGCCCTCGGGGTGGCCGTGCACGGTCAGCAACTCCGACAACGGCGCCGACTCGACTTCGCCCTCTTCTTGCGCCGCGTTCTCGTCCGGCTCGCCGAAATAGACCGTTTCGATGACGCCGGGGATCATCAGCAGCTCCTCGATCGAATCCATCGGGCCGTTCTTGCAGTTGAGCGGCGGGTCCAGCGATTGGTAGTAGTCGTTCTCGAACCCGTAGGGCCGCGCGACGTCGTCCGCATCGAGCCAGTCGAGGATGGCGTCCACGGGCGACCACTCCTGCGAACGCGCGTCGAAGAGATAGCGCAGGGCATCGACGAGCGGCGTGAACTCGCGCTCCTGACCGCCGGCGTCTTCGTACAACAACGCGTTCAGGTTCAGCTTGCCGTATTCGTCGCTCATATGGATCGCGACCATGTTCTCGTTGAACTCGACGACCACGTCGTCCGCGGCCCAGGGTTCATCGAGACCGTCGTACATGCCGCCGGAGCCGGCCGCGGCGCCCTGCTGCGCCTCGCCCTCGCCCGCGACGAGATCGGCCGCGAGGACGCTCATGCTCAGCGCGATGGCCGACCGCGCGGCGAAGTAAGCCTGGGCGGTCGAACTCTGCTGGCCGATCTGGCTCGCGCCCACCTGCATTTCGTACGCGAACTCCGTAATGAGCACGGTGAGCAGCACGATGAGCAGAAGCGTCAGCACGAGCGCCAGCCCTTCGCGCCGGCACGCGCGGCGGCGCCAGTGGTTGCGTCCCGCGCGCATCATGTCGCGCCCCGCTCGGACGGCCGCACGTAGTCCGGCGGCGAATCGAGCACGCCCATTCCGGCGGGCACGGGGAACAACAACTCGAAGACGTCCGGGTCGGACTCGGGGTCGAGTTTGAACGATTTCGCGAAGGCGTCATCTTCCGGACTCGCGATCTTGACCCGGACGCGCACAGACCACGGCAGCCGGCCGAGTTGCTGCGCGTCCCACTGGTCGAGCCACTCGTTGCCGTCGAAATAGGCGAGTTCCCATGCATAAATAGGCAGCGAGACGCTGACCGGCTTCACGCCAAGGTCCTCGCCCGCGCGACGGACGAGGTCGGCCGCCTGTTTCGCGCCGGTGAACGTCTGCTCCTCGCCGAGGCCCGGCTCTATCCAGGGCGACTCGGTGATCGTGAGTTGCGTGGCGCGCTGCAAGGTTCCGCCGCGGTCGTCGTCCTCTCTTTCGGTGATCTCGTAGGTGCAAAGTTTCACTGCGCCCGGCAACGCGGCGCCGCCGATCATCGGCGCGGACGACACGAAGCTGAGCTGGTCCGCGGGACCGTTTCCCGTGGTCTCGCGCGAGCCGAGAAACGGATAGCGCATGACGCCGCGGCCCGCGCCCGCCGCATCTCCCGTCACCACGCCGGCCGTGCGATAGGCCGCGCCGGGCGACCAGCCCTCAGACGCCTGCGAGAGGTTCTGGCTCAGGCTGCGGTCGATGAACTGGCGCGCGACAAGCCGCTCGGATGCGAGGCGCGCGGTCTCGATGGAATTGACGACGGAGCTGTATGCGCCGTAGACAATGCCGAGGATGATCGCGAGGATGGTCAGCGAGACCATCAGCTCGATGAGCGTAAAGCCGCCTCGGCGATCGCGATTACTGGTTCGCATCGACCTGGGCTCCGTTGTAGACGAGGTAGTTCACCGTCTGGTCGAGGTTGGGGCCGTGGACCGTCACGGTGACTTCGAAGAGGCCGGGGGTCTCGACTTCGTCCTGCGCCGCGGCCTCGAAGGTATACGAGAAATCCGCCAGCGCCGGCCCGAGTTCGCCGTCCCCCTTGAGTGTGCCCGACAGCACTTCGGTCTCGGCGCGTGCCAGCGCCTGCCCGACGACGTACTCCGCGTTTGCCGAGTCCTGCGCGGTCACGAACAGGTTCATCGTGCCGTAATGGCTCTCGAGCAGGATGACGACGCCCGTGCCGAGGATCGCCAGCGCGACGACGACCTCGATGAGCGTAAACCCGCGATGCATATGCCGGCGGCTCATTGCGCGTCTTCCTCGTGGTAACTCGTCGCGCCGCCCACGGGGTCCCACCGCACGACGAACAGGTCTCCCTCGAGATTGACCAGACCGAACTCGGCCTCGACGTCGAGTCCCGCCGGTCCGATTTCGACCGTGACCAGTTTTTCGTTGTGCTCGACGCCGCCGACGGTGATCCATGCGAACTGGATTTCCGTGGGCAGCGGCGTTCGGCCGAGGAGCGCGGACTTGAATTCCTCCGGCTCGAGCGGTTTCTGCTTCGCGCGTTCGGCCGCCGTGGGGTTGAGCTTGTCTTTGGCCGATTGCGGCAGCGCGCGCTCGTCATGCTTGATCCGCGCGGCCTGCGCCACGAGTGCCTTGCGCGCGCGCAGGTTCGAATCCTCCGCCATGCGCGTGGACTGTTCCTGCAGGATTTTCTGACCGTCGTCCGTGCCCTTCTCCTCGGCGCGGCGGTCGAGCTCCTCTTGCGCGAGCTGCTTGAGTTCGGCGTCGTCCTCGGGAATGTCGGCATCGTTCGCGACGGCAGTCGGCAACGGTTCCTCGTCCGGTGGATCGGGGATGTGTTCCACCCAGTATTCGTTGTGCTCGAGGTCGAACCGCACGAAAAGTTTTTCGCGCGACAGCGCTGACTCCGCGATGGCCGCGCGCCCATACATGGCGAGGTGCCGCGCGGCGCCCTCGTGCGTGCTGTACAGGATGATCGGCAGAAAGCGGGGCATCGCGACGGCGAGTATGCTGCCGACAATGGCAATGACGACGAGCATCTCGATGAGGGTGAACCCCCCGCCGCGCGCGCGTCTGTACCGCCAAGCCGTCATCCCGTCCCCCGCGCTCGCTTACTGCTCGCCGCCGTCCAGCGCATCGCTGGAGATGTCGGCGTTGTTGCCCGTGCCGCCGGGCTGGCCGTCGGCGCCGTACGACGTGATGAGGTAGTTGCCGCCGTCCAGCTTGTACACGTACGGGTTGTCCCAGGGATCGAGCGGCACTTTCTTGCTGTCGAGAAAGTTCTTGCCCTTTTCGTTCTCGATCAGCACGCCGAGCCCTTCCTCGGTGGAGGGGAACTTGTTGAACGTGACGCGGTAACTGATCAGCGCCGATTTGAAGTTCTGGATCTGCTGTTTCGCGGTGGTCACCTGGGCGTCGTCGAGCGATCCGATGACGTTGTACCCCACGATCGCCGCCAGCATCGCAATGATCGCGATCACGACCATGAGTTCGATCAACGTGAACCCGCCCGAATCTTTCCGGCATTTGCGCAGTTTCATTGGCGTTCCTCCTCGATGATTCCGACGGTTAGCCGATTTGCGTGCTCAGGTTGAGGATCGGCAGCAGTATAGACAGCACGAGCAGTCCCACGAAGACGCCCATGACGACGATGATGACCGGTTCGAGCAGGCTGACCAGCGCGTCCATGGTAACCTGCACGTCCTCGTCGAACGTGTCCGCGACGCGCACAAGCGACTTCTCGATCTCGCCGCTGCGCTCGCCCAGCTCGACCATGTAGACGAGCAACGGCGGAAACGCGCCGGTGGCGCGCATGGGCGTCGCCAGGCCCCGCCCGCGACGGACTTCGGCCTTCACCGATTCGAGCAGCAGCTCGATGTGCTTGTTGCCGACGATCGTGCTGACGACCTGCAGCGCGCGCATCATCGTCAGGCCGCTTTGAAGCATCGTGCCCAGCACGCGCGCGAACCGGCCGCACACGAGCTTCAGGTGCAACTGGCCGTACATCGGCAAGCGGAGCTTCATGCGGTCCCACTGTGCGCGGCCGGTGTCGCGCCCGACCCAGAACCGCCACGCACCGGCCAGGACCACGGCGACGCCGAGCATGGCCCACCAGTAGGTCCCGACGAAATCGGTCGTGGCGATGAGGATTTTCGTGAGCGGGGGCAGTTGCTGATCGCGGCGCTCGAAGAGCTGCGTGATGCGCGGCACGACAACGAAGGTCAGAAAGCTGATGATGCCGACCGCGAACACGACCATAAACGCGGGGTACGCCAGCGTCGAGAGCACGCGCGCGCGTAGCCGGGCCTGGTGTTCGAGGATGTTGGCGAGCCGGTCGAGCACGGCCTCGAGCGAGCCGCTCTTCTCCCCGGCGCGCACCATGTTCACGTACAGCGCGGAGAAAATCCGCGGGTGCGCCTCTAGCGCGTCCGCCAGCGAGACACCCTCGACCAGCCGGCCGCGCACTTCGTAAATCGTCTTGCGCAACCGCGCGCGCGGCGTCTGATCGATCAGCGCGTGCAGCGCATCGGCCAGCGGCATGCCCGCCGCCAGTAGCACCGCCAGTTGCCGCGTCATCAACGCGACATCGCGCGTGCCCACGGTCCGAAGCCCGACGCTTTCGGGCACGCTGGACGTGGTCGCCGCCGCATCCCGCAGTTTCGTCGGGTACAACTGCTGCTCGCGCAGCTTCTGCCGCGCGGCCGCCGCCGTGTCCGCGTCGATCACGCCGCGAACGGCTTTGCCGGTTTTTTCCAGCGCCTTGTATTCGAAGACGGCCATGAACAGCCGCGCCCCCGCCTAGTCGATGACTTCCTCGAGGAACTCGTCGCGCGTCACGCGCAGCACTTCCTCGATCGTGGTAACCCCGTCGAGCACTTTGCGCGTTCCGTCGTCGCGCAGGCTGCGCACGGCGTGTTTGCGCGCTTCGCGCTTGATCACATTGGAATCAGCCCCGGCGAGCGTGAGCTCCTGCACCTTGGGCGACATCGGCAACAATTCGAAGATGCCGGTCCGGCCGTAGTAGCCCCGCTCCTGGCACGCGGGACACCCGACCGCCTTGTAAATCTGGCGCGAGCGGAACTCTTCGGCCTTCGGCCCGAGCTCGCGCAGGCTCTCCGCGTCCGCCACGGTCGCGGCCCGGCACTCCTTGCACAACCGCCGCACGAGACGCTGCGCGAGAATCGCGATCGTGGACGACGTCACCAGGAACGGTTCGATGCCCATGTTGACGAGGCGCGTAATCGCGCCGGCGCTGTCGTTCGTGTGCAGCGTCGAGAACACCAGGTGGCCCGTGAGCGAGGCGTGCACGGCCATCTCGGCCGTTTCGAGGTCGCGGATCTCGCCGACGAGAATCACGTCCGGGTCCTGGCGCAGGATGCTGCGGAGCGCGCTGGCAAAGGTCAGGCCGATTTTCGGCCGCACCTCGATCTGCCCGACGCCCGTCATCTGGTATTCGACGGGGTCCTCGACGGTAATAACGTTGATGTCCGGCGAGAGCACGCGCTGCAACGCGGCGTAGAGCGTGGTGGACTTGCCGGAGCCGGTCGGTCCGGTGACGAGCAGGATGCCGTGCGAGGTGCGCAGCAGGCGGTCCATCGCCTGGTAGTCCTGCTTGGCCATGCCCAGCTCTTCAAGGCCGAGCAGGAACGAACCCTTCTCGAGGATACGCATGACCACGCGCTCGCCATGCTGCACCGGCACGATCGAGACGCGGATGTCGATCTCCTTGCCGCTCAATCGAATCTTGATGCGGCCGTCCTGCGGCAGGCGCTGCTCGGCGATGTTCAGGTCCGCCATGATCTTGATGCGCGAGACCACCGCCGGGTTCTGCGACTTGGGGATGTGGAATTTCTCGTACAGCACGCCGTCGATGCGGTACCGGGCGACGACATCGCGCTCGAAGGGCTCGATGTGAATGTCTGACGCGCGTTCGCGGATGGCGCCGGAAATCATCAGGTTGATGAGCTTGATGATCGGCGCTTCGTTCGCCAGATCGAGCAGGTCGCGGTCGCTCACTTCGTCGGACAGGCGCAGCGAGCCGTCGTCTTCTTCGAACGCGATCGTCTCGATCATGTCGGACGCGGACTCGCCCTGTTTGTCGAAATAACTGTCGAGCACCGTCTGAATCGCGGAGGCGCGGCACAACACCGGCTTGACCGGCGCGTTCAGCAGCAGCCGCAGGTCGTCCAGCGGCATGAGATTGACCGGATCGTTCACGGCAACGAGATACCCGTGACCGTTCGGCTTGAACGGCACCATGCGGTGTTCGCGGATGAACCCGATGGGCACGCGCGTCGCCAGCGCGCTGTCGAACTCGGAGGCGACATCGGGCTGAAACGGGATGCCGAATTGTTCGGAGAGCGCCTCGAGCACGCGGTCTTCTTCGGTATACCCCAGGTCGATCAGGATCTCGCCCAGCCGCTTGCGCCGCAGATGCTGCAGTTCGATCGCTTCGGTCACCTGGTCCTGTTCGACGGAACGCCGCCGGACGAGGATGGCGCCGAGCCTGCGGTCTTCGCGTGGCATGGCTATTCGTTCCCGGAAGGGCCCGTCTTGTTGAAATCGCCGGAGAGGGGTTGGTTCTCCATGCCGCGGCGAACGGGCCCGGTCTTGCGTTGCTGGTTCTTACCGCTGACGCGTTTCACGAGACCCTTCTCGAATATCGCGTCCACGTTTCCTTCATAGAACTGCCGCATGCGATCGTCCGCCACGCGGGCGAGGTCGCCTTCTTCCCGCACGATTTGCGGCGTCAACAGGATCGCCAGGTTCTGCTTCATCCGCGTCTTGGATTTGCTGCGGAACAGGAACCCGATGACTGGGATGTCGCCCAGGAAGGGCACCTGATTGGTCGTCCGGCTCAACGACTCGCGGATGAGCCCGCCGATGACGCCCGTCTTGCCGTTGGGCACGACGACAAGCGTCTCGAGGATCGATTGCGCGACGGTAACGCCGGTTTCGTTCGGGTCGATTCCGACCGAACTGCGCACAGGGGAGGACACCTCGACGCTCACTTTCATGGCGACGTTGTCGCCTTCGCGGATCTGCGGCGATACGGTGAGCGTCACGCCCGTGTCGCGGCGCTGCACCTGGCTGCGCGCGTTGAACCCCGTGCGGTCGTCCACGTCGCCGAGCGAGGTGATGATCGGGATTTCCTGACCGACGTTGATGCGCGCCTCTTCGTTATCGACGATCATCAGGTTGGGATTGGACAGCACGTCCACGTCGGTCACGATCTCGAGCGCCTTGATGAGCAGCGGAATGTTGGGCACGGTGATCGTGCCCGCTTCGGTTTCAACGTCGATGGTGCCGTCGATGAGCCCGATGGTGCCGCCGGCGCCGCCCAGCGCGAGCGCGCTCGCGGCCGAACCAAGCCCGCCGGATAGCACGTTGGCCAGGTTGATCGTGTTCGACAGCGCAAAGAAATGGTCCTCGACCGCCGCCGCCTCGACCCCGAGCCCCCAGTCGTCGTTGATGGTGACTTCCATGATGATCGATTCGACACTGATCATGCGCCGCGGAATGTCGATCTGTTTGATCATCGCTTCCATGCGGCGATAGTCCTGCGGCGTCGCCAGCATCAACAGCGAATTGGTTTCCTTGAAGGCCGAGATGAAGACCTTGCGTTCGAATGCCTGAACTTCGCCCGCGGCGGCCGCGCCCTCTCCTCCCTGCTGCGGCGCCGCCGAACCGACCAGGCTCTCCAGCACCGCGGCGACGGCCTCGGCGTCGGCATTGAGCAGCGGCAGGACGTGGATGTTTTCCGCGTCCATGTCGGGCGCGCGATCGAGTTGCTCGACCAGAAACCGCACCTGCGTCATCATGCCTTCGGACGCGATGACAATGAGGGCATTGAGCCGCTCGTCCGGCACGACGCGCAGCACGCGTTCGTCCTGCCCGATGACTTCGACCGTGGGCTGGCCCGTCGCCGCGGCCGCGACGCGCGCGGGCTGGCGGCGCACGATGGCCGGCGTGCCCGCGCCGCCGGCGCCGTCGGTGCCGTCGTCGCCGAGCAGCACGCTCGTGATCTGTTCCGCCAGCATCTCGGCGCGGGTCCAGTTCAACGTGAAAATTTCCACCGAGGTGCCGGTGCCGGGAATGTCGATGTATCCCAGCAGCTTGAGCATGTTGCGGATGCCCTCGGCCGTGTCGCGCAGAATCAGGATGTTCGACTGCGGATACGCGTTGATCGCCGCGTCCTGCGAGCCCACTGTGCCGAGCAGCTCGGCCACCTTGGTCACGTCGGCGTATTTCACTTCGACAATGTGAATCGCGAAACGCTCGAACCCTTCCAGCGGCGTTTGCTTACCGCTCGTAATCGGCATCTTGTCGCCGCCGGTGCCGGGCGCGCGCGCGGAAATGCGGTAGAGGTTGCCGTCGAGCTGTTTGGTCAGTTGCAGGTTGTTGGCCGCGAGGACCGTTTCCAGGATCGGCAGCGCGAGGCTCGCGGGCACGGGATGATGCGCCACCAGCGTCACCTTCTGCCCGGTCACGCTCGCGTCGTAGAGAATGTTGATCCCCGATTGCAGGCTGATCGCGCGCACGACTTCTTCGAGCGGCGCGTCCTTGAAATCGATGCGGACGAGGCCCT
>CAYPNI010000079.1:293-9371 GCA_964411925.1 uncultured Nitrospirales bacterium | reverse complement strand
TTCCGCCGCGCATGACCCCGACGCGGAAGATCGATGCGCTCTGGTATTTCTTGACCACGTTGACGGCGTCTTCGCGGCTGCGCACGGGCTCGTTGTTCACGGAAACCAGGATATCGCCGTTCTTGAAGCCGAGTTCTCGCGCGACGTCGTATTGCTCGATGTTGTCCGTCGTGATCCCCTGCACGTTACCGTCCGGACCGTTGACGACCTTCACGTCGAGCGACGACGCGACCCGCGCGTACTCCTCCTCCACGCGTTTGGTGATGCCCGCGCGATCGAGCGTGATGAGGTTGGGCCGGTTGACAGCCACCGCGGACTGGACCGGCCGGGACGTGGCCACCGAAAGGCCGGAATTCGTAAATTTCCAGTCGATCTGCAGCAGTTCGCGCCGGTTTTCGCGCCGGTTCTCCAGGATCACCGACGCGGGGTGAACTTCGTGCAGCAGCACTTCCGACATAACTTCATCGCCGATGTAAAACGTCTTCGTTCCCGATTCCACGGCCGACGCGCGGACGTCGATGATCGCCGCCGCGCGAGGATTGGGGCCTTCTGAAAGCGTCGTGCCGAACAGCGTCAACGGCAGCTTGGTTTCTTCGGCCGTGTCCGTCGGGGGCGGAGTCGGCGGCGGCGCGGCTTGCTTGCCCGGTGCGTACGCCCCGGCGTCGCCGAACAGATGCCGGCCGCCGATCGCGCCGTAGACGTCGAGACCTCGAACCTGGGCAAGTTTGAGTCCATCGCCCACGGCGACGCCGTCGCGCGTATCAAACGAGACCGGGGTCACTTCCGCGCGGAATCCCTGCCGGACGATGAGGAGGAGGACCAGTAGAAATAGAACGCCCAATGCCGCGCTCAACGCCAGGAGACCCTGGCGAACCGCTAGCACTCTGAGCATGCTGTCCCCTCAGTCTGTTTACCATTGCCCGCGGCGGCAGACGAATCCACCCCGCGAACTCAGCCCTTGAAACCAGTCGCGGTCAATCCTGCGCACCATCCTACGGCAGCCATCGCCGAATCCGGATTCGGCGCCTGCCCATCTCGGACGCTGGAAACGATCGGTTTCGCGTCAGCCGTCCTCCCCTCAGAGAACGAATCCCAAGACGCAACCGTTTACCTAAAGATCGACCCCTGCACGTTACGGAGTATACGTAGTAATGCCAAGGATTTGCAACGAATTCGAGGAAACGACCTTAATCCCTTGTAATTGCCAGAAAATGCGTAATTTGAATAATCTGCTAGGCCGTCTTGAGCAGCTGGGCTGCGAGGTCGCGCGCCAGGTCCACGATCGACTGGTCCACGAAGTACACCGCGGACCGGCCCTCGACTGTCGCGAATCGCTCGCGCGAGGACTCGGACTTGAGGTTGCCGATCCGGATCGGACCGATCGTGGGAAGTGCGGCGTCTTCGGTGCGGATCGTCACTTCGAGGATCGGCGACTCGATCCCCTGGACGGCGGCTGCGGGCGGTGGATCGGCCACGCCGCGCGCCTGCAGGTTCGTCAACGCAGCGAGAAAGTTCGTGACGTCCGATTGCGCGCTCAAGGTCGCGTTGGCCGGCTCGGTGACGGCCCAGCGGCCGTTCGCGCGCGAAAACACGAAGCGCGCGCCCTCGATCGTCAGCTCAATCCCGTTGACCGTTTTCGGATCGCACTTCAACAGTGACTTCACATGAAAATCGAACGGAGTCGCTTGCAACGCTTGGAAGCCGTCGAATGGGATCGTCGTCAACGAATCGAAATCCTGCCGCGCGTAGAACTCGATGGGATCGGATCCCGGAACGGGCGCGCCGATTTCCACGCGCGAGCCGGGTCCCTCGTTGAACGTAAACTCGAGCGCGATGCGGGGCGTGCCGAATACATCCGGCGCCACCTTGTCCGGGAACGACTCGCCTTCGACGCGTTTCAATTGGGCGATATACATCGAAACGGCGACCTGGTCCGTCTCCCCGGCCGGCGCGTCGGTGAGCCGCCATCCCGCGTCGCTGTTTTCGAGCGTGAACTCGTTCGTGCCATCCCGGTAGCGCAACGATTTGAGCCCGAGCGCCTCGCGCGTGAACAACCGGCGCTCGCGGAATGCCTGGGGCTCGGCCGGCAGCAACGTGAACAGCCGCGCATCCACGACGACGACGCTCTGGCCCGTCTCGTGCTTGACATAGAGCCCGGCCTCGCCGGTGGCGTCCCCGCTGTCAATCCCGCCGAGCAGGAGCGTCTCGCTATTACCCCCCGGCCCGAACACCGTCAGCCGGGCGAAGGGGTGGTCCAGCCCGAAATCCGCGAGGTTTTCGGGCGCGTCGATGAACGCGCGGCCGCCGAGCGACGGCAACACCCGCGCGAGGACCTCCAGCGCATCCTGCCGTGCGAGCGCATCCACCGGGCTAACGAGCCGCCACTGCCCCGCGCTGTCTTTGGCATACGCGTCGTCGATGCCCGCCATGCGCTTCTGCAACTCAGTGGACACATCGGCGCCGTCCTCGGACGCGACGAGATAGCGTTTGTACTCGAGCCGCTCAAGCCCGTCCGCGAGATTGTGAAACAGCCGTCGATCGCGCAGCTCGCCGAGATTGCGATTCATGATCGAGAACCAGTCCGCCGTGGACAGAAATACGCCCTGGCCCGCCATCCGGTGGTAGCGGTGGCGTTGCGTCGGGTCGAGCCCGCCGAAATCGATCTGGTATGCGGCACCCTGTTTTGTCGCCGCGATGACCGTCAGCCGCGGGGGATCCAATTCGAACGAGGCGAGGTCGTCCTCCGCGCCGTCGATGCGCCTCTCGTTACGCGCGAGCGCCATCACTTCCGCGAGTTGATCCCACAGCGGGCCGTTCGCAGGGATGTGCCGGTAGGCGCCGGCAAAATCCCACCCGCCGTCCCTGCGGACCGCTTCAACCGGCTCCGCGGCCTCCTGCTGGATGGAAAGCGAGGTGATGTCCGCCGCGGAAAACTCGAACAGCTTGCCGGACTCGAACTCCCGGCGCTCGATCTGCCGCTCGCGGCGGCCGGTGAGCAGGAACGCGGCGAGCAGAACGCCGAACAGGAGCCCGATGGCGAGTATCGCGCGTGTATTCACCGGTATTGCCTCCGCCACGCGTAGGCCGCGAGGCCGATGAGCGCGACGAACTGCACAACGCTCAACGAGGCGACCCACGCAATGATGCGCTCCTGGCGATCGGTGAGCACGAGCGGCTGTTCGAGCGCGCCGGTGGGCCGAATCGCGATGTCCTCGCGCTCGGTCAGCCAGCCAAGGCTGTTCAGCAGGAAATCCTGCACGCCGGCATACATCATGAATTCGTTGTCCGACATGTTGGCGTTGCCGGCGATCACGACGCGCCCCTCGCGCGCGCGGCTCTCGTCCGCCACCGTCACGTCCGCCTGCGTCGTCACCGCGAGCGCGATCGGATTCGGCCCGGCGGTCTCGGTCGCTTCACGCTGGATCGGCCGCCGGTTCATGATCGCGTCGATGTCCGTCTCGGCCCAGGTGCCCGGCGTCGATCGCAACAACACGCGGTGCGTGACCCCGTCCGGCAGGTCCGCGATGGATTCGACCGACCGCACGAAATTGAGCACGATCTGTTTGTCCATCCCGCGCGTGATCGGATGCGTCGCGTTGTAGCTTCCGCGGAACGGCTCGGTCTCGTTGCCCAGTTCGGGTTTGTAGTTCGGGAACACGCTGAAATCGGGCAGGATCGCCATCTGGTAGCCGCCCGTCTCAGACGAGACGAGCACGTTGGTCGGCAGGCGCACGCCGAACGTTTGCTCGAAGAACGGCCGCAGGCGCTCCACAGACGGCAACGCCGTGCGCTGCTGGTACAGCGGGTTCACCAACAGCAGGAGCCGGCCGCCGTGGTCCATGTACGCCCCGATCGCGTCCACTTCATAGTCGCGCAGGTCGTCCGTGTACCCGTTGATCACGAGCACGTCGCAATCGGCCGGTACCGCGGGCGCGTCGGGCTGCGCGGCCCACGCCGCGAGGTCGTAGGACTCGCGCACGAGCAGCTCGGCGAACTTGCGGCCGCCTTGCTTCGGGTCGTCGCTCTGCAGGTCCCAGCCGCCGTGGCCCATGAGAACGTACACCTTGGGCGAGGATTTCTGCGTGAGGTTGACCAGCGCATTCACGAAGTCGCGCTCTTCGAGCCGCGCGTTCACGTCGGACAAGGGAATCTCGCGCTGGCGCATGCCGGACTTGAGCAGAATCGAGCCGACCTCGGATTTCTGCACGCCGAGCACGTTGTACTTCTGCACCTGCTCGGGGTGTTCCTGCGGATCGACGAAGGTGATCTCGAGCTGGTCCGTGTACCGCCCGCATCGATCCAGAAACCGGCGGGTCTTTTCCTGCGCGAGGCGCACGCGGTCGTCGCCCGCGCGCACGAAAAAGCAGACCACTTCGACCGGCTCGGTGATGCTCTGTAATACGAGCGTCGTCTGCGGCGCGAGGTCGCGACGGCCTTCCTGGGTAAGGTCCCACGACCAATCGGCGCGCGCGATGAACGCGTACAACACCACGAGCGTGCCGAAAAACAGGACGCTGCCTACGATCGAGTTGGAGAGCCCGCCCCGGCCGAGCTTGCGCGACGAGGCGAGCCCGGCGACCCACAGGATGAGCCAGAGCGCGCCGAGCGCGAGGGCCGCGAACAGCGGCCACGCCACCGCGTTCGCCACGATCGATTCGTTCAGCAGCGCCAGGTTGATCGCGGCGATGAACGTCAGGATCGCCGCGATGCCCGAGAGATTGCGCAGGATCCGCACGGGCTAGACCCTCCACCGGCGCGATTCGAGCGCGCGAAAGGTCAGGAACAAAAACAGCGCGACGAAGAACACGTAGTACACGACGTCCGCGGGATTGAAGATGCCCTGCGCGAGATCGGCCGCGTGCGACTCGACCGGAAGCTGCTTCGCGATCGTGCGGAACGCGGTGTAGAACGTGCCGGCGGCCGCGCGCGATTCCTCGGGCCAGGCGGCGGGCGCGGGATTCTCCTCGGGGAGTTCGCCGCCGAAATAGCCGAGAATGAACATCAGAAACAGCGTGGAGAACGTGAGCAGCGCCGCCGTGATCTGGTTGCTGCACAACGACGAGACGAACACGCCCACGCTCAGAATCGCCGCGCCCATGAGCATCACCGAGAGCAGGCCCAGCGCCAGCACGGACACCTCGACGCCGGTGTACCGGTAGATCAGAAACACGTACACGCCGAGGTTGAGCACCATGAGGCCGACCAGCGCGAGGCCCGCGAGAAATTTCCCGCCGATGATGTCGCGGTCGCGCAGCGGGTGCGTGAACAGCAGCTCGATGGTCCCCTGGTTGCGCTCTTCGGCGAACAGCCGCATGGTGAGCAGCGGCCCGATAAACATGAACAACAGGCCGCAATACACGAGGAAGGGACTCAGGAAACTCTCCTCGAGGTTCGGCACGGCGCTGTACCCGTAGTTCGACGGGGACTGCGTCATCCGCGCGTAAAACAGGAACGACGCGGTGAACCCGAGGCCGGAGATCAGCGCGTATCCCCCGACGACGATGTAGCCGATGGGCGTCGTAAAGAATGCGCGCAGTTCGCGCTTCGCGATTGCCAGCATCGAACTCATGCGGCGGTGCTCCACGGAAGGCCGGGGAGCGTGCGACGTAATACGCTCCCGAGGTTGTTATCCCCGCGAAGGCGGGGATTTCTTGAACCGGTGAATTCTTCTTCGCGAAGAGATTCCCGCCTTCGCGGGAATGACAACGGGGGGCGTTGCGCGCGACGAGATCGCTTCGTGGCGCGGCTTGCTCCCCGCAATAACGGACTGGCGATCGCTACGAGAGAGTCCCCGACAGACGATCGGCCGCGGCCCGGTTCATGGCGAGAGTCCCGGAGGGACGGCCGACAGTAGCCCGGCACTTCAGTGCCGGGTTCGCGGGCTCCAACGCTGCGGAGTCCCGGCAGGGACGGCTGAATCCTCGCCCCGCTCATGCCGCCGTCTCCGACTCATCGGAAATCGCTGCGAGGAACACGTCTTCGAGCGACCTGCCCGCGGGCAGGTTGGCGAGGTCCTCCTGCGCCGCAATGCGCCCCCGGTTGAGGATGACGACACGCCGGCACAGCATCGACACCTCGGGAAGAATATGCGTGCTCAAGAGCACCGTATGCTCGCGGGCCAGATCGCGAATGGTCTGGCGGATGCTCACGATTTGTTTCGGGTCGAGCCCGACCGTCGGCTCGTCGAGAATCAACACCGGCGGATTGCCGATCAGCGCCTGTGCAAGCCCCACGCGCTGGCGATATCCCTTGGACAGATGCCGGATCACGCGTTTGCCCATGTCCGCCAGCCCGCACCGCTCCAGCACGCGCCCGACTTCCGCGCCGCGCTGCGCCTTCGGCACGCGCTTCACCTCCGCGACGTACGCGAGATAACTCGACACCAGCATCTCGCCATAGAGCGGCACACTCTCCGGCAGATAACCGACCCGGCGCTTCACCTCGAGCGGCGCAGCGTGCACATCGTGCCCCGCGACGATCGCCGTCCCCGCGCTCGCGGGCATGTAGCCCGTCAGGATCCGCAGCGTTGTCGTCTTCCCCGCGCCATTCGGCCCGAGAAACCCGACAATCTCCCCCGGGGCCACCTCAAACGAGATTCCGCGCACGGCCTCGACCGGCCCATAGCGCTTAATCAGCCCCCGGACTTCGATCATCGTTCCCCTACACCTGTAGCAGGCCTAAGCGCAGTTCAGCTTAGGCCTGTTCCCTTCGAGGGCGCCACGCCCAAGCCCAAGCCACCGTGACCATGCCCCGATCTCGCGAAAACCAAACTATCGAGTGTGGCAGGCTTAAGCGCAGTTCAGCTTAAGCCTGTGCCCAACCCCGCGACGGCCCCTACCCTGTCATTGCGAGGAGTCCCCGGTCTCTGGCGGGACAACGAAGCAATCTCGTCGATCAGCAGTCTAGGTAAACGGGCCAAACGTCCGCAAGGACTGACGGAAAAGAAAACTCCCCGTGGACATACGCCCGCGGGACGACCGGACTCGAAATTCGGAAGCGGTTACAGCATCCCGCCCGGAACTTCGCCCCTCCCATCTCGCCAACGCCCGGCCTGCGCAGAAGCCCGAACACCGGAGATCGCGAACACGTCAGCCCCGGAGCCTGCGAGCCTTGTTTCTTATGAACGCGGCTATCCCGGCCAGGATAGCGGCGGTGAGCAGGGCCGTCAGTAGTATTCGAACCGAGAGGAATCGATTCTCTATCTCGCTCAAATAGCCCACCCCATAGATCCCCAGCCGGTCCGTTTCGAACGACACGGTATTCGCAGCCGTGTCGACGCTGACCGTACTTCGGAATCGTGCAGGAAGCAATTGAAATCTCCCTGTTTGTTCGTCGAATCGAAATGCGGTCAGCAAGTGTTCGACGTCACCCACCTCGCAGTCGGTGTATTCGATCGTGATCCGCGTGTTGCGATTGAACGTCCCATCGAGGGGCTCAAACCTGCGGGTCACCGGGATCGACGAAACAAACGACCGCACGGAAAAGATCGACCGGGCCTCGGTCGGTAGCTCATCCGCCGGCACCGGACGCACGGGTGTCGAAATGCAAATGATGGGTTCGTCCAGTCCGGCAGACCGAAACGTCCGGCTTGCCCGTATCGAAAGCTTCGTGCCGCTGGCGTCCTTGGCGATGACGGGCTTTGTTACACGCCATTCGGATACCCCCGATGCTTCGACATTCGCGCCCAGGTCGTTACAGGCAACGAGCGTCGTAAGGAACGCACGCGAGCGGCCAGTGTTGTTTTCGCCATGAATCACTGTAAACCGGCCGCTGCACGGGACCAACTGGATGTTGGACTGGTTTTGCGGAGCCGCGAGCCGCTGTTCGGCAGTGCCCTCCGGCAACACAACGACGATATCGAAATCGGCCAGGACACCCGAGTCGAAAAAGCTCTGGATGGTAAACACGTCGTTAAAATCCCGACTCGTCAACACAACGCTACCATCACGGCTAAATGTCGCAACAGCGTCGAATTTGGGCGTCGTAGGCGTCCGTAACGGGTGAATCCTTGGATCGTCCAATGTCGTCGGCACCGGCGAGTCTTGGCCGAGGATGGATGCCACATCGTTGAGTATGTAGGTGTCGCAGCGATCCGCCAGATTGTGGACGCTGAAAAGTACCGCGCTGCCATCGCCCCGGACGTTCAAGAAGTCCAAAGGTGATGTGTTCGAGTCCAGACCAAATTGTGTCAACCGACGCGCGGCCGGTGGGGTCGTAACAAGGTTTCCGTTCTCGGACATCGGGAGCATCACGATGTCGTTCTGAAAGCGTGTCAGTAGAAAATTGGAATCTTGTTGCCGGGTAATCGAATGCGTAGTGAGAAACGGAACATTCGACGCAGATCCCGTTCCGAAATCGAAATCGCGCACGAGCGAATTCGTCGCCGCGTCGTACTTGCTTCTCTGGTTCAAGTAGGCGATCGAGTCGTCGAGACTCCATTCGATGCTCGTCCACACGAAACTGTCCAGTCCATCCTCCACCGAGCGCCAACTGGACGAGTCGGCGAGATCCACGATGTAGAGTTGTTGCGTCAGGGTTTCCCGGTCCACACCCAGGACGAGCGCCTGGGTTTCCGCATGGTTCACCCCCACGTTGTACACGGCGGGTCTTCCAACATCGGATCCGGCTGAAAGGTCACCCTGATAGAACGCGTCATCCAAGAGCGGAACGTGTTCGCCCAATGAGTACGTGACAACCTGAGCGGCAGCGAAGGTGGAACATCCCGCGGTCAACGCGAGAATCGCTACTCCGATGAATCCTTCGCCTATTGCGCCGCGCATATGGAGTTTATCCCGTTTTTTATGTTACATAAATATAGGACAACAGATATACAGGCTCTTCTACGTTTTGTCAACCGCCGAATTCCGAAGAAATACGAAGCGCCCGGCAGGCAAGCCTGCCGGGCGCGTGTAATTCTCTATATGGGTCGCGCTTACATCATCCCGTCCATGTCGTGTCCACCGCCGCCGGCCGGGGCTTCCTTTTTCTCCGGCAGCTCCGCGATGAGCACTTCGGTCGTCAGCAGCAGGCCCGCGACGCTCGCGGCGTTCTGAAGCGCCGTGCGCGTGACCTTGGTCG
>CAYPNI010000079.1:0-283 GCA_964411925.1 uncultured Nitrospirales bacterium | reverse complement strand
GATGACGCCCGCCTTCATCAGGTCCTCGAATTCGCCCGTGGCCGCGTTGTAGCCGTTCGAGCCCTTGAGCGACTTGACCTTCTGCACCACAGTCGCGCCCTCGTCGCCGGAGTTCGCGGCGATCATGCGCAGCGGCTCCTCGATCGCGCGGCGGACGATGCCCGCGCCGATCTCCTCGTCGCCCTTGAGCTTGAGGTCGTCGATCGCGTCCTGGCAGCGCAGCAGCGCGACGCCGCCGCCGGCGACGATGCCCTCCTCGACGGCCGCGCGGGTCGCATGCAGC
>CAYPNI010000078.1:0-19263 GCA_964411925.1 uncultured Nitrospirales bacterium | reverse complement strand
GACGCCAAGTTCGCCGACGACCGTGTCATACCCGTCCTCGAACCCGAGCACGAACTCGTCGCAATGCGCGATGCGGCCCGCGGCGTAGACCTCGTCCAGCGTCGCGTGCGGCTTCGCATAGCGAATGTTTTCGATGACCGTTCCCTCGAACAGGAAATTGTCCTGCATCACCACGCCCAACTGCGAGCGGTAGTCGAACAGACGGACTTTCGAAAGGTCGCGGCCGTCAACGAGCACCCGGCCGCGCGTGGGCTGGTGGAAGGCCATGGCAAGGCCGATGAGCGTGCTTTTGCCCGAGCCACTCGGGCCCACGAGCGCCGTCGTCGTGCCGGCCGGCGCGACGAACGAGACCCCTTTGAGCACGGGTACGCCGGGCTTGTACTCGAACCAGACGTTCTCGAATTCGAAGTCGCCCGTGACCGTGCCCATCGGTTCGCGGTCCGCGTCGTCCGCGTTCTCGGTCGCAACCCGCCGAATCTCGCGGATGCGGTCCAGTCCCGCGAAGGCCTCGGTGATCTGCGTGCCGATGTTGGCAATGCCGATGAGCGGGCCGGTGACGGTCGCCGTGATCGCGATGAAGAGGACGAGGTTGCCGAGTTCCATCGCGCCGGAATCGAGCGCCCGTCCCCCCATGATCATCACGGTCACGCCGACCACGCCGATGACGACCGTCGCGAACGAGCCCACGGCGGAGACGCCCGTCATCGATTGCGCGATGTTGCGGAAGAGCTTGTGTATGCCGTGGGCGAACGTGATGTCTTCGCGGCGCTCGGACGTATACGCCTTGACCACGCGGATGCCGCCGAGCGTTTCGGTCAGCCGCCCGGTGACGTTCGCGCTGAGTTCGCCGCGGGTGCGGAACAGCGGACGTAGTTTTGCGAAGGCATACGCCATGACGCCGCCGAACGAGACGAGAATCCCGAGAATCGCGAGGGTGAGCGACCAGTTCAGATAAAACAGGATGCCCAGCCCGACCGCGGCCGTGAGCAATCCACCGACGAGCTGGCTGATGCCGGTGCCGACTAGGTTTCGGATGCCCTCGGGATCGGTCATGATGCGCGATATCAGGATGCCGGATTTTGTCGAGTCGAAGTAGGACGTAGGCAGGCGCGTGATGTGTTGCTGCACCGTCTTGCGCATCTCCATGATCGCGCGTTGTGCCGCGACACCAAGGATTTGCGACAGTGCAAACGAGGTAATGGCCTGCACGACCGTCGCCACCGCAACCGCTGCGACGATCCACCTCAGCGCGCCAAGATTCTGTTTCTCGTAGACTTCCGAGATAAATTCCTTCGCCGAAAACGGAAGCACGAAACCCGCGCCGCGGCTCACCAGCATCAGCGCGATGCCCAGCAACAGCCGGTTCTTGTGCGCGGCGACAATCTCTTTCGCCTCGAACCAGACCTCGGAGAGTTTCAGCTTCTTCTTTTTGGGTTTTTCGTCGCCCATCACGGGATTCCGGAGAGTTACAGGCCGCCACGATAGCACACTGACTAACCGGATCTTGAGTGATAGAATTCCCTGATCGTTCGGAACAGGGGAGGGCGCGGGTCCATGCGCAAGGCCGAACGCCTCTTCCGGCTCACGACATTGTTGCGCCGCGGGCGCGTCGTCCGCGCAACGGATCTCGCGCGGGAACTGCGCGTTTCGGAACGCACCATCTACCGCGACGTCCAGTCGCTTGTGCTCGCCGGAGTGCCTGTAGAGGGCGAGGCGGGTGTGGGTTACGTCCTCCGGCGCGGGAGCGAACTGCCGCCGTTGATGTTCTCGCCCGACGAGGCCCGGTCGCTGACACTTGGGGCGCGCATGGTGCAGGCCTGGGGCGATCCGCAGTTGGAGGAATCGGCCCGAAGCGTCCTCGAGAAAGTGCGCGCCGTCGCGCCTGAGTCCCTGCAGCGTGACCTCGACGACCCGACGCTCATGGTGCCCGGGTTTCACGTGAGCCGGGACGTGCGCGCAGCGCTGGGGCTCGCGAGGCAGGCGATCTCCGAACAGCGCAAGATGAAGCTGGGCTATGTCCGCGCGGACGGCGACCAGACCCAGCGGACGATCTGGCCGCTGGGCCTCGTGTATTGGGGACAAACGTGGTCCGTGGGCGCGTGGTGCGAGTTACGGCGCGATTTCAGGAGCTTTCGCGTCGACCGGATGGTGTTCCCGAAATTGATGAAGGGCCGCTACCGGACGTCCAAGGACATTTCGCTGGAGGCGTTCCTGCGCGTCGTCGACCGACGCTAAGGGCACGGCTGGGCCAAAAAGAGCCCGGGAAAAGTACCCGGACCGCTCCTGTATTGGCGAAAACGCTACTGACACGTCCTGACAGGAGTGGCGGCGTACGATGACTTCGTTGACTGAAGCAACAGTCTGTAACCTGGGAGAACGGAAATGGAAAAGTCACGGCTGCTGAGCGAAATCAAGGGATCGAAGGAGTACTTCGACCGGTCCACGCGGTGCCTGAACGAGGAGCACTCCGGCCACACGCCGGCGGACGACATGTTCACCGTCGCGGCGCAGGTGGCGCACGTTGCGTTCTCGATCGAGTGGTTCATCGACGGCGCGACGAAGCCCGAGGGATTCAACATGGACTTTGCCGAACATGACCGCGACGCAAGGTCGCTCACGTCGTTGAATGTGGCACGCAACAAGCTCGATGCCGCGTTCGCGCGATTGACCAAGTTCGTCGAGTCCAACACGCAGGCGTATCTCGACGCGCCGATGACGGCCGGGCCACTGTTCGTCGGCGAGCCCCGGTACGTGGTGGTGATGGGCTGCGTGGAACACACGGCCCACCACCGCGGCGCGTTGACGGTGTACAGCCGCACGCTGGGACTGGTGCCGGTGTTGCCGTATATGGAGCCGCAGCCGGCCTGATCGCGTGACGGCCTAGATTCAGGGTGCTTTGACGCCTTCCGCTGCCTTTCGGCGGAAGGCGCTATTTTTGACTTGACATATCGTTAAGTAACGATATATACTAATAAAAAAGGAAGTACATATGCCTTCGATTGCGCGCCAACAGAAGCAAAAGCTGACCGATCTGGACGCGATGGCGCAGGCGGCAGAGTGCCTGAGGACGCTGGCGCATCCGCACCGGCTTCGGATGGTGCAGATGCTCCTGCGCGGGGAGTACACCGTCGGCGAACTGGCCGAGGCCTGCGGCATTCAGAGCCACATGGCATCGGAGCATTTGGGCCGCATGAAGGATCGCGGATTGCTAAGGGTCGAACGTCGCGGGCGCAGCGTGTACTACGGCATCGCGGAAGAAGGGCTTGCCGGAATCATGAACTGCGTGGAATCGCGGTTCGGTTGAGCGACCGACTAGGAGACACGACATGAACAGACAACACACAGCAGACGCGTCGGATGCGCGCCACGCGGTGGAACAAAGCCGTGCGCTGCTTATCGACGTGCGTACGCCGGTGGAATTCCGCGCATTGCACGCTGAATCCGCTCTGAATGTGCCGCTGGATACCATCGACGAGAACACGCTGCGCACGATTCGCAACGGCGACCCTGAAGCGCCGGTGTATCTTCTGTGCCGCACGGGCAACCGCGCGGGCACGGCCTGCGAAAAGCTCGAGAAGCTGGGCGGGAAAAACTTGTTCGTCGTGGACGGCGGCACCGAAGCATGGGAAGCGGCCGGGCTGCCCGTCGTGCGCGGCAAGAAGGCCGTCTCACTCGAACGGCAGGTGCGGATCGCGGCCGGCGGCATCGTCGTCGTCGGGGCGTTACTCGCCGCATTCCTGCATCCCTGGTTCTGGGCGGTGCCGGCATTCATCGGCGCGGGACTCGTGTTCTCGGGCGTCACCGACACCTGCGCCATGGGGATGATTCTGGCCCGCATGCCGTGGAACCGAGTGGCTGAGCAATCATGTACTCCTTAGCACTTGTGTTCGGCCTCATCGTCGGTCTGTCGCTGGGATTGACCGGGGGCGGCGGGTCGCTGTTTGCCGTGCCCCTCCTGGTGTTTGGCCTCGCGATGAGTCCGAGCGATGCAGTGGCAGTGTCCCTCTTGGCTGTTGCCGCGGTGGCGCTCGTGGGTGTATTGCGCCAGTGGCGAAGCGGATTGCTCGTCCCACGCGGCGCAGCCCTGATGGCCGTCGGCGGCGTCATCAGCGCGCCCCTGGGTTCGTGGTTGGCCGGAATGATCCCGGCGCCTGCGCTCCTTCTGGCGTTCTCCGTGCTCATGGCGTTTATCGCCGTTTTGATGTGGCGCACGGCCGGGCGAACGGGAGTGGGCAAGGAACTGCCCGCATCGGCTGGAGCGGACGGCGGACCCGCGGGCATCGCGTGTAGATTCGATCCGGGCGGGCGCCTGCGATTAACGTCACGTTGTGCGCTGGGGCTGCTCCTTGCAGGCGTGGCGACCGGCATCTTGTCGGGGCTCTTCGGAGTGGGCGGCGGTTTCCTGGTCGTACCGGCATTGATGTATGCGACCGGCATGGGCATTCATAGGGCGGTTTCGACGTCGCTGCTGGTGATCGTCCTGGTCGGCGCGTCAGGATTCGTAGCGCACCTGGCGCAACGCCCACTGCTTGACCCCTCGATGGTCGCGCTGTTCGTCGTGGGCGGGATCGCGGGTCTGGAGGTGGGAGGGCGGTTGGCCCGGCGCGTCAGCGGGCGACGGCTGCAGCGCGGTTTCGCCGCCGCGATCGTGTGCGTGAGTGTGTTCGTGGTCACAAAGACAATGGTTGGGGTCTAGGAGGATTCCATGTTTCTGCATCATCGATTCGTGCCGGGGCTGGCCATTCACTCGTACATGGTGGGCGACGAGCGTTCGAAACAGTGTGCCGTCGTCGATCCGACGCGCGACGTCGACGACTACATTAGAATTGCGAAGGCCGAGGGGCTCCACATTACCCACATTCTCGAGACGCACGTGCACGCGGACTTCGTGAGCGGCGCGCGCGAACTCAAGGATCGGCTGCTGGGCAAACCGCAGGTGCATTCATCGAGCCTGGGCGGCCAGGCGTGGCTCCCGCCGTATGCAGACCACCGGGTGACCGAGGGCCATGAAGTCCAGATGGGTAAGTTGCGCCTGCGCGCGGTGCACACGCCCGGCCACACGCCTGAACACATCGCGTGGGTATTGTTCGACGAGTCCCGCAGCGCGGACGAGCCCTGGCTCGTGTTCACCGGCGACTTCCTTTTCGTCGGTGACGTCGGCCGGCCGGACCTGCTCGGCGAGGAGGCCAAGAAGCAACTCGCCAAACAACTCTACGGCAGTGTGTTCAACGTCCTGCCGAACTTCAGCGACTTCACCGAGATTTTCCCCGCGCACGGAGCCGGTTCGCTGTGCGGCAAGGCCATTGGCTCGCGCACGACGTCGACCGTTGGCTTCGAACGTCGCTTCAATGAAGCGTTGCGACCGGCTGAGGAGCAAACCTGGATTGACACGTTGATGAAGGGCATGCCGATCTCGCCGCCCTATTTCCGCCGCATGAAAAAAGTGAACGCGGAGGGGCCGAAGATTATCGGGCACGATCGGCCCGGACAACACCGCTTCAGCGCGGAGGAAGTCCATGCGCAGATCTGCGGGCACTGCCTTGTTGTCGATGTGCGCCCCAAGGAGTCCTTCGCGGCGGCGCACATCCCGGGCTCCATCAACATACCCTTCGGCCAGAACCTGCCCACTTGGGCGGGCTGGGTACTGCCCTACGACCACCCGACGCTGCTGATCGCCGACGATCCCTCCGTCGTCGAAGAAACCGTGACGCACTTGTTGCGCGTCGGGTTCGACGACGTCAAAGGGTATCTCGAGGGCGGGGTGCCGGGTTGGGAAGAGCGCGGATACGAAGTGTCGCAGCTCGAATCGCTCACCGTGCACACGCTCGCCGAACGGCTGATGGCGCCACAGCGGGATCGGCCTTTCGTGCTCGACGTGCGCACCGAGCGCGAGTGGGACGCGGGCCACGTTGCGGGTGCTCACCACGTCCACGGCGGATTGTTGCAAGAGCGCATGGACGAAGTCCCGCGCGATCGCGACGTCGCCGTCATCTGCGGCAGCGGCTACCGCGGCAGCATCGCCGCCTCGTTCCTCAAGCGCGCCGGTTACGACCGCGTCGCCAATGTCCTCGGCGGCATGATGGCCTGGCAGGGCGCGGGGTTGTCTCTCGCCTAATCCGCCGCCGCGCGGCGTTTCTGGCGCCGACTTGCGCGGGGAGGCGTCGTCTGGCAGAACATACTCCCGCGCCGTCGAGCCGCGCCGGCCCAACTCTGGGAAACGTCATGCGTGTATTCAGACATCCATTCGTCCACTTTGTCGCCGGTGGGGTCTTGCTGTTCGCGATGGTTCGGTGGACTCCGGGCGAGACCGCGCCGGCTTCGGAGCTCCCGCGGGAAATCGTGCAGATCGGGGCGGGCGAGGTTGCCTGGCTGCAGGAAACTTGGATGCGCCAGTGGCAACGGCCCGCTACCCGCGAAGAAATGATCGGGCTCGTGACCACGTACCTCAAGGAAGAATTGTTGGCGCGCGAGGCCCGGGCCATGGGGCTCGACCAGGACGACACGCTCGTTCGCAGGCGCCTCGCACAGAAACTCAGTTTTCTGCTCGAGGACACGTTTCGACTGGCCCAGCCCAAAGAGGATGAGCTGCGCGCCTTCTTCGCGCAGGACGCCGCGCGGTACGAAACCGCCGCACGCGTTTCGTTCCGCCATGTGTACTTCGACCCGGAAAAGCGCACCGATGCGGACGCGGATGCGCGCGCCACGCTGTCGGCGCTGAACGAGTCCGGCGGAGCCTGGGAGACGACGGGCGACCGGCTACTAATCGAATCGGCGATTGCGGATGCCGACCATCACGCCATCGCGTCCCAGTTCGGCGCTGAGTTCGCCGAATCGGTGTTATCGCTTTCAGCCGGAAGTTGGCACGGGCCGATCCAATCGGCGTACGGGGCCCACCTCGTTTGTGTCGACGTCAAGGCCGACGCTGCGCTGGCGATTTTCGAAGACGTCGAGTCGCGCGTGGCCGATGATTGGTATCTGCAACAACACCGCGAGCAGGTAGCGCGGTATTTCGCGAAATTGATGGACAAGTACGAGGTGGATGTCGATCCCGCGGTGCGCGGCATGGTCGGGCCTTTGGACGAACTGCTGCCCCAGGCGATTGGCGGAGCCAGCGAGACACCATGAATCGGCGAAACGCACCATCGTTCTTCCTGGCCTTCACAGTTACGTTCGTCGCACAAGGTGTCGTCTTCGGCCATGAGTTGCGGCCCGCTTATCTCGATCTCAAGGAGGCGCCGGCCGGCGAGTATTCCGTGATTTGGAAGACTCCTGTCCGCAGCGACCTTCGGCTTTCCCTTGAGCCGGAGTTCTCGGGAGACGTAACGATGCTCACGGAAGTGTCCACGCGAGTTCGCGCGGGCGCCGCGATTCAGGAGTGGAAGCTGCACGCGCCTGCGTTGCGTGGCCAGACGGTGCGAATCCGCGGGCTCGAGGGCACGATGACGGATACCGTCGTGCGGATCGCTTTTGCCGACGGGAGCGAGTGGACGGGTTTATTGACGCCACGAGCGACCGCGATCTCCGTTCCAGAAACCCCGCAACCGTCTGGGCAAGACCCTCCGCGCGGCGGTGCGCAGCCCCCGGTACTGCCGGCGATTGCAGCGTGGGGCGTCGTGTGCGCGGCGTCGGCGCTCGCGCAGTCGAGACGCAACGCCGCGTGGCGCCGCGCGCGCGTCGGCCTCGCCTATGCGGCTGGGATCGCCGGCGTGTACTTCCTGCTCCAGTGTCTTGCGGAGACTGCGGCGCTGCGGTAGGATGCACTACCGGAGGGCTGGGGTCATGATTCTTGCGAAGTATCCGTTTCTGCATGTGCTAGCGATCGGGGTGGCGATTGCTTTCGCGCCTGTCGTGGCGGCGCAACACTCGGCCGATGCCGGCACGATCGACCAGGCGACCGCCGAACGCGTCCACACGAAGACGCCGGCGTATTCGCCGTACGCGAACCGCAACTATCCCACTCGGCCGTTTTTTGGCGATACCCACCTGCATACCGGGTTCTCGATGGACGCGGGCGCATTCGGTGCGCGGCTGTCGCCGCGAGACGCCTATCGCTTCGCGCGGGGCGAACAGGTGATGGCGTCGAGCAATCAGCCGGTCAAACTCGCCCGCCCGCTCGATTTCCTCGTGGTGGCCGACCACTCGGACAACATGGGTTTCTTTCCCGACATGTTCGCGGGCAAACCGGAAATTCTGGCGAACGCGACAGGCCGGAAATGGTACGACATGGTTCAGGCGGGCAAAGGCGCGGACGCCGCGATTGAAATCATCGTTGCGTTTTCTCACGGGACGTTTCCGAAAGAAATCATGTACTTCCCCGGCACACCGGGCTACCGCGGCGCGTGGCAGGAGACGATCGCCGCGGCCGAGGCATTTAACGAGCCCGGCCGGTTCACTGCGTTTATCGGGTTTGAGTGGACGTCGAACACCGGCGGCAACAATCTGCATCGCAATGTCATTTTCCGGGACAACGGCGAAAAGGCGAGCCAGGTCGAACCGTTTACCGTGTATCCGCCACTGGGCAGCGACAATCCGGTCGACTTGTGGAAGTGGATGGCGGCGTACGAAGAAAAGACCGGCGGCGACGTACTGGCGATAGCGCACAATGGAAATCTAAGCAACGGAGAGATGTTCCCGATCGTGGAGGAGTTCGGTAAGAAGATCGACAAGAAGTATGTCACCGACCGCGCGAAATGGGAGCGACTGTACGAAGCCACACAAACCAAGGGCGACGGCGAAGCCCACCCGTACCTCTCACCCAACGACGAGTTTGCGGACTTCGAGACGTGGGACAAGGGAAACCTGGACGGGAGCGTAGCCAAAACGAAAGAAATGCTTGAGTTCGAGTACGCGCGGTCCGCGTTGAAAAACGGACTCAAGCTCGAAGCGAAATTCGGCGTTAATCCGTACAAGTTCGGCATGGTCGGCAGCAGCGATGCCCATACAGGTCTTGCCGCATTGGAAGAGGACAACTTCTTCGGCAAAACGACGCCGCAAGAACCGAGTCCGGAGCGCATGCGCGCCGTGTTCGTTGATAACAAGGAATCAGGAATCAAAGTCATGGACTGGGAGGTGGGATCTTCCGGGTACGCGGCGGTGTGGGCCGTGGAAAACACGCGCGAATCGATCTGGGACGCGATGCAACGGCGCGAGACCTACGCGACGACCGGTCCGCGCATGGTAGTCCGGTTCTTCGGCGGCTTCGACTTCGTCCCCGAGGACGCACACGATCGCCTGCCCGCGCATGTCGGTTATACCAAGGGCGTGCCGATGGGCGGCGATCTGAGCGCGGCGCCCGCCGGAAAGGCGCCCACGTTTCTTGTCGCGGTCCTCAAGGATCCGATCGGCGCCAACCTCGACCGCGCCCAGATCATCAAGGGCTGGCTCGACGAGAAGGGCGTCCTGCAAGAGAAGGTCTACGACGTAGCGTGGGGCGACTACGACAAGCGGCAGCCGGGCGCCGACGGCAAGCTTCCTCCTGTGGGCGATACCGTGGACGTCAAGAACGCGACGTGGAGAAACACGATCGGCGATCCCGAACTCAGCACAGTCTGGACGGATCCCGATTTTGACGCTGACTTGCGCGCGTTCTACTACGTTCGCGTGATTGAGATCCCCACACCGCGGTGGACGGCCTACGATGCCAAGCGCTTTGGCGTTGAGCCGCTTCCCGGTACGCGCATGACGATCCAGGAGCGCGCGTACACCGCGCCGATCTGGTATACGCCGGAGGCTTGAGCGTCTCGGAGCTCAGCCGGGGAACTGGGTGAGCGACAGCGTGTTTCCGTCGGGGTCGCGGAACCAGGCAACGCGCGCGCCGTCCGGCGACGTCCATACGCCGCGTTCATCCTGACTGAATCCGGCGAAGCGTTCGAAGGTGATGCCGCGCGAAGCCAGCGCGTCGATCGAGCGGAAAATATCGGCGACCTGCCATCCGAGCACCGTGTAGGGCGCGGGCACATGCGACTGGACTTTTTGCACCCGCAACATGACCCCGTTGGCGTCCAAAACGATCGCCGCGGGCGATTCATCCAGCAGCCCGAACCCAAGAGAGTCCACGTAGAATCGTCGGGCCTCGTCTGGTTTCGAGGTCGCGACAAAGGCGATCAGGGCCGAATCCGACAACATATAGACATCCTCAGTTTGAGACACGATATCCTGTGCCTGTAAACCGCGCCAATTCAGCTGATTTGCTCCGAAACGACACGGGTTGACATCGAGATAATTCACATATAAACTAATTGGCGACTCGGGCTCGTTTGGCGGGCGGGTTTGGGTGGAATTAGTTGCTATGTAAACTAATTTTGCCCGATCGAATGATCCCCGCTTCGTGCCGATACTCGAGCGCGAATGGATCGGGTGGTGAAACCGCGTTGGGCGGTCTAAAATGGACGCGCAGGTCCACTTGGAACCGTGCCCCATGCTAACGAATCGGAGACAGCCATGGCTCAGCAACACGTAGGCAATGAAGCCAAAGACAAGGCAATGCAGCTCGCCGAGGAATCGCGCGAGGCCGAGTGGAAACTGCCGAGTTTTACGGCCGAGATGTTCCGCGGGCGGTTCCGTTGGGACTTGGTCCACCCTTACCCCGTGCAGACCGAGGAAGACAAGCGGATCGGGGATGAGTACGTCGCGAAGCTGAAGGCGGTCTGCGAGAAGTACATCAACGCCGAGGAAATCGACCGGACAGGCGAGTTTCCCAAGGCGGCGTACGATGCGCTGGTGAAAGTCGGCGCGTTTGGCATGAGCATCGCCAAGGAATACGGCGGCGTGGGCCTGAGCAAGACGAACTATTGCCGCGCGCTGCATTTCCTGGGGACCTATTGCTCCAACACGGTGACGTGGGTGTCCGCCCACCAGAGCATCGGCGCGCCGCAGCCCCTCAAACTATTCGGCACGCCGGAACAGAAGAAGAAGTGGCTGCCGCGACTGGCGCAGGGCGAGCTTTCGGCCTTCGCGCTGACGGAGCACCAGGTCGGCTCGGACCCGGCGCGCATGGCGACCACGGCGACACCGAGCGAAGACGGCGAGCACTACTACCTCAACGGCACGAAACTGTGGATCACGAACGGCACCGCGGCGGACATCATCGTCGTGATGGCGAATATCCCCGGCAAGATCGTCAACGGTAAAGAGCGCATGCAGATCACGACCTTCCTGGTCGAGAAGAACATGCCGGGATTCGAGGTCGAATACCGGTGCCACTTCATGGGCCTCAAGGCAATCGCGAACGGCGTGCTCAAGTTCAACAACGTCAAGGTGCCGAAGGAAAACATGATCGGTAAGCCGGGCGAAGGCCTGCGCATCGCGCTCACCACGCTCAACACGGGTCGCCTCGGCCTGCCCGCGTCGAGCACGGGCGGCGCGAAGAAAGTCATCCAGGAAACCGAACGCTGGATCAACGAGCGTATCCAGTGGGGCGTACCGATTGGCAAGCACCAGTCGATCGCGAAATACGCCGCGAACATCACGGCGGACGCATTTGCGATGGACGCGATCACGTTTATCGCCGCGTCGTATGCCGATCGCGGCGGCGCGGACATCCGGCTCGAGGCGGCCGCGGCGAAGTTCTTCTGCACGGAGACGTCGTGGCGGATCATCGACGACTTCATCCAGGTGCGCGGCGGGCGCGGTTACGAGACGGCGGCGTCGCTGCACGGCCGCGGCGATCACGCGGTGCCGGCGGAGCGTTGGCTGCGTGACGCGCGAATCGGGCGCATCTTCGAGGGCTCGACGCAGGTCATGTACCTCATCATGGGCCGCGAGGCGATGGACACGCACTTCAAACTGGTCATGCCGATTCTTCAGCCGAAACCCGGCCAGAAAGAGTCCAAAGTCCAGCTCATGATGAATGCGGCGAAGTTCTACATGAAGTGGTATCCGCGGCTCTACCTCCCGATGGTCTCCGAATTCAACGTGAAATACCTCAGCCCGTCGAACCAGGCGCAGTTGCGCTACATCGAGAAGTCCTCGCGCAAGCTCGCTCGCGTGCTGTTCCACACGATGGGCAAATACCGCGAGAAGCTCGAGTTCGAGCAGTGCATCCTCGGTAACTTCGTCGAGATCGGCGTGGACCTGTTCGCGATGGCCGCTGTGCTCGCGCTGGCCGAAGCGCGGCTCTCCGAAAACCCGGCCGACCAAACGCCGCAGGAACTCGCGGATCTCTTCTGCAAGAACGCGCGCGACCGCATTCGCAACAATTTCCGCGCCGTGGGCAAGAATCACAACCACACATTCGACAAGGTCACCGAGACGCTGATGAACGGCGAGTTCAAGTGGATGTACGAGCGCGACGTCTACTCGGAGATCGCGCCGGAATATCGCGGCGAGGGTGAAGCGGCGGCCGTCGGGAGCCGTGAACACTCCCACGAACCGGTGGGCGCAAAATAACGTACCGGCCAATTTCGGATTTCCGGGGCGGTCCTGCGGGGCCGCCCCGTTTCGTTTATGAGTTGGCGGATGGGGCGCCGATTTCCTACACTAGCGCGATGGCTACACAGGCGAAACCGTCCCGCCGCACCACGGCGAGCGACATCGAAGTCCCACTACGCGTCACACTGGTCAAGCCGCCGGCCGGCGTCCAGTTCAGCCTCGGCAGGACCGACGATGGCGAGGCGCACGAGACGAAGCTCGCGCGCGGGCGCGACGTTTCGTTCGATCTCGTCTTGCGGGCCCGCGGCGGCAACAAGGGCGTTCCGTTCCGGATGCTGGGCAAGCACGCGCACGGCACGCCCACCGCGCGCTTCATTCCGATCGGCGTCGGCCAATTGGCCGGCCAACCGGACTCGTGTTGGACGCGCGTGATCAAAATTTCCTTGGCCGGTATCACGCCTGAACTCGTACGAGATCTTTCCATGCGTCAAGGCTCCAGACTGGGAGTGAGCGTCAACGGAACCAACGGGTGCGGCGAACCTGTCTGCGCGACAGTGCCGCTGGTGGACGGTGGATGGAAGGTGGTCGAATGACGAAGGCGGCGCGGTGGGTCGAGATCGCGGTCGGCTTGTTCTTCCTGGTGTCCGCCGCCGCAAAAGCCTTCGATATGGAAGCCTTCGGCGTGCAGATTTCGGCGTACAACGTCGTCAAGGACGCAAAACTTGTCAGCGCATCGGCCTACTTCGCGCTCGCGGTCGAGACGCTGCTTGGCGCGGCGCTGGTCGCCGGAATCCGATACAAAGGACTGACCCATCTGCTCTCCGCAGGAATGGTCGTCGTGTACAGTGCTCTGGTCGTCTATGCGTGGCAGGTCCACGGACTCGAAGACTGCGGTTGCCTGGGCCAGTGGATCGCGCTCGGTCCGGTCGAGACGCTGCTGAAGAACGGCGCTTTGATCGCCCTCATCGGGTTTAGCTGGTTCGCCAACCGAACACCCTCCGCGGCCCCGGCAGAATCTCCGCGGCGGAGCCCCGCGCGCCCGATCGCCGCGGCGGCGATGAGCGCCGTACTCGGGCTCGCGGCATACAGCGCAGTGACCGCGCCGCCGCCGCCCGCGCCCGAACTCGCGCCGGGCGTGATCGATCCCGCGCGGCCCTATGCCCGGTTCATCTTCCGGGCGGACGGCGAGGTGTTCAATCTCGGGGAAGGTAAACATCTCGTTGCGCTGCTCAGTGCGACATGCAAACATTGCCAGGCGTCCGTGCCCGCGCTCAATGACATCTTTCTCGATGATTCATTGCCCGACCTCGTCGCTTTGATGATGGGCAACGAAGAAGAAATCGGGGAATTCGACGCCAAGACCGAGCCGTTGTTCGCAACGTACGGCATCGATACGCCCACGTTCATGGAACTGCTCGGACCCACACCGCCGCGTCTCGTGTACGTTGTGGACGGCAAGGCGGTGCACCTATGGGACTGGCGTAACGAAGTTCCTTCGGCGGACATCGCAGCGTTCTTCGCAACGGGCGGCGATTAGGCTGTCTCGCGCGCGGCGTATGATTCCCTTCGACGAGGCCTACCGCATCTCGCTGGAGTCGGCGCGCGTCCTCGGCGTCGAGTCTGTCGCGCTCGAGGATTCATTGCAGCGCGTGCTCGCCGCGGATGTCCGCGCGGACATGGCCATGCCGCCGTTCGACAAGGCGATGGTGGACGGTTACGCCTGCCGGCGCGCGGACCTCGGCGCGTCACTCGAAATCGTTGAGACGATTGCGGCCGGATACGAACCGAAACGCGCAATCGGGCCGGGGCAGTGCGCGAAAATCATGACCGGCGCGATGATGCCCGCCGGCGCGGACTGCGTCTTCATGGTTGAACATTCCGAGACCGCCGGTAACGGATCCACTCGGTTCACCGGCGCGGATACGGGCGACAACGTCGCCAAGTTGGGCCGTGATTTCAGTCGGGGCGACACCCTGCTCCGGCCCGGCCACCGCATCGGCCCGGCGGACATTGCGGTGCTCGCCGCGGTCGGTTGCGTGCAGCCCGAAGTGTACCGGCGGCCGCGCGTGTCCGTGTTGGCGACGGGTGACGAACTTGTGGAACCGGGCGCCGTGCCGTCGCCCTGGCAGATCCGCAACAGCAACGCGTACCAGGTGTGCGCGCAGGCCGCACGGATGGGCTGCATCGCGACGAACCACGGCATCGCGCTGGATAACGACGCGTCGCTGGACGAGCGGCTCGGGCGCGCGCTGGCGGATTGCGATGTGCTGGTGATGTCCGGCGGAGTGTCGATGGGCGAATTCGACCTCGTGCCGGGCGCGCTCCGGCGAAAGGGCTTCGAGATTCGCTACGACCGCGTCGCGATACAACCGGGCAAACCGACGACCTTTGCCCAGTCGGCGCAGCAGTGGTGCTTTGGGTTGCCCGGCAACCCCGTGTCCTCATTCGTTATTTTCGAATTGCTCGCCAAACCGTTCCTCTACGCGTTGATGGGGCACGCGTTCCGGCCGCCCCAGGTGCGGATGCCGCTTGCGAACCCGCTCACGCGAAAATCCGGCGCGCGCCAGTCGTGGGTGCCCGTCAAGACTACGCGGAACGGAGGCATCGAGCGAATTGACTACTTGGGCTCGTCGCACATCAACGCGCTCAGCGACGCCGACGGCCTCATCGCGTTTCCACAGGGCGTGACCGACTTGGCAGCGGGGACGTTGATGGATGTCCGGTTGATCCGGGACTGATTAGACGCTGGGAGGGCGAGCGCACTCGCGAGCCGGCGTTTCGAAACGGGCATCGGCGCGCGAGTACGCTCGCCCTCCCAGAATCGCAAACGATTATGCCTCGGTTGGGTCCACTTCCTCGCGGTTGTGCAGTAGGCGGCCTTCCATGCCGCCGGAAACGGTGATGATTTCCCCCGTGACATGGCTGGCGAGGGTGGGAGAGGAGAGGAACACGACGGCGTTCGCGATCTCCTCGGGGCGCGCGACGCGCTTGATGGCGCGCGTCTGCATCGCTGGCACGACGTTCTCGTGGCTGCGCAATGCGTCCTCGGTCATGCGCGTGAGCGTCCATCCCGGGCAGACGCAATTGACGCGGCCTGCCGGCACAAGTCGCACGATTTCGTTCTTGAGCGTCCGCGTCAGGCCGTACGCCAGACCCGCCTTGGACGCCGCGTAGTCCGCGTGGCCCTCCTCGCCGAACCTCGCCGCCGTAGAACCGATAAGCACGAGCGAGGCGTGGTCCGGCCGCGCGCCGTCGAGGTAGCGGAAATACTCGCGCGCGCACAGGAACGACGCCGTCATGTTCGCGGCGATGGTGTCGTTCCACTGATGGATCTCGATCTTGTGAATCGGCGTCGCCTGCGGTGGCCAGAGCCCCGCGTTCGCGACGACCGCGTCGATGCGTCCGAACTTGTCCTCGGTCTCGATGAAGAGTTTCGCGGCGTCGATCTCCGTGCGCAGATCGCCGCGGACGACGAAGGTCTCGACCGCCAAGCTGGCGGCGAGTTCCTGGACGGCGTCGATGTGCGTGTGCCCATGCAGCGCGAGACGCGCGCCTTCCGCGGCGAACGCCTCCGCGCACGCGCGCCCGATGCCGCCGGATGCGCCGGTGATAACGACGACTCGATCTTTGAGATCAGTTTCCATTTCAGTGATGCGTCATTGCGAGGCGCGGGAGACGCGACGAAGCAGTCTAAAAATTCGATGTCCGAAGGTCGCGACACTCAATCCTTCACCAAGTTCGGATTGTCCTGAGGTTCGCCGTCCGGGAGGTCGTTCCAGTGGAGCAGCGCGTTGTACACGAAATTGAAATCGCCGTGGTTGAGATACCGGTGCATCGGATTGAAACTATAGAGAATGACGCGGCCGCCATCGAGCCGGGGAACGTCAATGATCGCGCCCATTTTTTGCAGCGTCTCCTCGCCCTCCACCGAGCCGCTCAAGAGAAACTTGCCCTTGTCCTTGGGTTTCTTCTCGTCTTTCGCGTTGTCCTCGGCGGGTTTGTCTGCCGGCGGTTCCGCGTCCTCATCTTTCTTCTCGTCGACTTCCTTCTTGTCCGACTTCTTGTCCTCGTCCTTCTCCTCGCGCAGCGGCTTCGTGCCGTACTTCACGACGACCCAGTGGTCGTATTTCTCCGGCACGGAGTAGAGCGGCCCGTTGCCGCGCGTGACGAACGTGGTCTCGTCGTAGCCGTACGCGATCGGGTGCTCGGCCCGCAGCACTTTCGCCTGCAGCGTTGAGCCGGGCGTGTAGACGCGGGCGTCAGACGTGGAGACGTTGCGCACGAGCCCGAAATCCGTCGCGAGCACGCCGGCGGAGCCGAGCAGCATCAGCGTGCCGCCCTGGTCGAGGAACTTGCGCAGCTCGATTACACCTTCGAAGCCAAATCCGCCGGTGATGTCGCGCGCGCGGTCCACGGCGCCGTGCGCCGGGAACTCGCGCGTCGGACGATAATCCTGCGGGCCGAAGCGCGGGTCGCGCCCGTGGACCATCGTCTTCGCGTCCACACCGCCCTGGTGCGCGATGAGGATCACGTCGTACTTCGCGCGGAGGCCCCCGGCGAGAATCTCCTCGTCGGCGATGTATTCGTAGGGCAGGCCGGCCTTGTCGAACGTCATGCGGACCCAGCCGTCCGGCTGCGTACTGACCCACGTGTGATAGAGCGCGATGCGCGGCAGATCCACTTCGTGCGTGGCGACGTCCGGCATCGTCCCGAGCGGCTGGAAGTCGAGCATCGCGTCCTTCGCGATTTCGAGTAACTGCCCGCGCAGCCCGCGGCGATGCGGAACGATCCAGGTGCCCGCGGGGAATTCCGTTTCCCCCTCGCTAAACGCGGCGTCCGCGGCGAGTACTTTCGTTTTGCCGAGCAGTACACGCGCGCGGATAAGTCCGTTACTGTCCACCTGCGTGACGGCGTAGGCCTCGGGGTCGCCCTCGGCGACGGTTCCCGGAAACGTGACCGGCGCATCGACAAGTTCGAAATCGGTGAGCTTCAAGATCGATTCGTCGTCGATCTTCGTCGTGTCCACGCGATAGATCAGTCCGAGCGTCCAGCTTACGTCGTCATACGGCCGGATTTCCGGCGGCGTCTTCGGAAAGTCCTGCGCTTCGAGGAGGTTTTTCGCGTGGCGGCCGTAAGGCTGATCCAGCCGGACCACGAAATCCCCCGCGTTGAACTTGCCCTCCTCCGTCTCGAAGTCGCGCGTCGCGCGATGCACCTCGATCGCGTGCCGTTGGAGTTGGTTGATGAGATACGCGAGGCGAACGGGGTCCTGGTCCTTGCGCGGAATGACCCACGCGTGCGGCGCCTCGTCGCGCCCGGCGTTCAGGCTGTTCTTGCCCTTCTGGTAGAAATTCTCGAGCATCGCGCGGCCGTTGTTGGACAGCAGCTTGAGCGAGGCGAGCACGGCGGACTGCATGTAGTTCGTGTTGTTGCGCAAGGACCAGTTAACCATTTCGTCCGGCGGGTCCGCGTTGTACCACGTGCGCTCCGTCACGGGTTTGCCGGCGAAAGTCGCGTCGCCGAGGTCGCGCTCCATCGTCCGCGCCGAACTGTTGCCGAAGGTCTCGTAGAACCGGCCCATTGAGTTATGGTTGTTCGTGATCCACAGCAAATAACTCGGGTTCCAGCCGTCGTAAAAGCCCCAGGTCCACACGCCGGGCATGTTGTGCCGCTGGAGCTGTTCGAGTTCGTAGTGCGCGAACATCTGCCATTCGCGCACGGTGATCGGGTCAACGTTCGGGTTGTACGGCCCCGTGCCGCCGGAGAGGTAGAGCAGCGGCACGGACTCGTGCAGGTCCAGCGAGTAGGTCGGGTGCCACTCGAGGAATTGCTGCATGTACACCTGCGTCAGCGCAAGCGTCATCTGGATGCCGTCGCGGTTGTTGTCGTGATACGCGTAGTAGCCCCAGTAGGGTGGGCTCATCGACGGCATGTAGTTGCGGTCGTTGTAGTCCTTGAGCACGCGGTAGTACCAATCGACGACCTCCGCGCGGCCGTCTACGTCCGTCACCGGCGTGATCAGCAGGACGACTTCCCGGCGAATTTTCTCGATGTCGGGATGCTTCGAGACCGCGATGCGATACGCGAGTTCCATCACCATTTCCGGCGGGCCGGTCTCCGGTGAGTGCAGGCCTGCAGTGATGTGCATGATCGGTTTCGCCTTCGCGAAGATGGCGGCCGCTTGAGCGGCGTTCGTCGAGCGCGGGTCGGCGAGCGAGCGCGTGTAACCCTTGAATTCCTCGAGGCGCGCGAGATTCGCCGCGTCGCTGACGATGACCACGTGGAACGGCCGGCCTTCCTCCGAGGTGCCCGTCTGGACCAGTTCGACGTTTGGCGAGGCGTCCGCGAGCGCCCTGAAATAGCGGATGCTGTCTTCCGGCCGCGTGAGGATGCCTTCCGCGCCGGAGATATAGCCCAGCACGTCGCGCGGCGACGGCACGACCGGGTCGTCCGGCAGAAAACTCACCATGGGCGAGATGTAGCGCGGTTCAGTCGTGAACTCGTGGATGAGCGCCGTGCCCGTTTCGTCCACCGAGTCCCACTGCGCTTCGGCGCGCCACGGCGCCTGGGCCCCGGCGCCCTGAGTCGGGTCATTCTTGTCGTAGTCGTAGGCCCGGGCCGTGCTCGCGGAGCACACGAGCGCCCCGAGTAACACTGTCATTCGCCGCATCCGTGGGTCCCCTTCCAAGGCGGATCGCCGCCGACCCGCTACCGTATCGGGCAGGAATCGTGAATTCAAGGAAACCACCGGGAGTGTCGCGCTCCCGCGCGACCGCGCACACACCGGGGCTCTACCGCCGGGAGGGTCGCGCTCCTGCGCGACCGCGCGCACACCGGCGCTCTACCGCGGTCGCGCAGGAGCGCGACCCTCCCGGGTGAACCGGTGGATACGTC
>CAYPNI010000077.1:14864-19628 GCA_964411925.1 uncultured Nitrospirales bacterium | reverse complement strand
CACTTCAAGGGTGGCAGGCTTAAGCGGGGTTCAGCTTAAGCCTGTTCCCAACCCCGCCGTCCCACCCACTTCAAGGGTGGCAGGCTTAAGCGGGGTTCAGCTTAAGCCTGTTCCCAACCCCACCGTCCCCCCGGGAGGGTCACGCTCCCGCGCGACCGCAGTCCGTCCCCCCGGGAGGGTCGCGCTCCCGCGCGACCGCAGTCCATTCCGTCCATCCCGTCCACGATGTCCACATCGTCCACAGGATTCATCGCTTCCAAACCCTGCAATCCCCTCACCACCCAAACCGCCAGCTCACCCCCGCCGTGATAAACCAGTCGTCCGCCTCATCCGACAGCCCTACACCCGCCGCCGCGTCCAGTTGAAGGTTCTCCCGCACGAGGTACGTCACGCCCCCGTCCAAGCTGTGCGCCGCGCCGCCCGAATCGCTCAGCCCCACGTCGCCAAACAGCTCAACGAACGCGCCCCAACGCTCCGTAATGTCGTATCCCAGCGCCACCGTGTACTCGAACCGCGAAAGCGTATCGCGATCGCCCGTCGCGTCCTGCTCCGTCGCCCACGCCACGCCCGCGTTGTACCCCAGCGAAACCCCCTTCGGCAGCGTATGCCCGAATGCGAACCGAAACGCCGGATCGAACCGATCGCTCGAGACGCGATCCGACCCGACCGGGATCGACGTCCCCGCGATCAGCGCCGCCTCCGGCCGCGCGCCCTTTTCGCCCCAGAGCTTGATCTTCACGCCCAGTTCGGGATCCGCGAAGTCCGTCGTCGTCGGCCCGGACACGTTCGTCTCGAGCGTCGGCAGGCCGAAGCGCAACTCGAGCCGTTCGATGATCCCGAGGCGAATCAGCGTCCCGGGCGCTTCCACCACCTCCTCGCCGGATCCGCCGTCCGTGTACGACACGCCGACTTCGAGCTGCAGATGCCTCGGCGCCACCAGCGCGCTCGACTCGGTCTGGTCGGGCCGGTCCGTGTCGATGGGGGAGTCGTCCTGCGCCCCCGCGGCCGAACCGCACACCACGAGAAAAACGATTGCCCATCGAACCGAATCGGACACGGGGAGGGCCCTCCGGGGTTAGACATCCGCCAAATTGGTAATCAAGATTCATAAACTTATACTAACTTACTGAAATTAGTCAAGGTTAACATTGCCGCGGAGTGTCCCCCCTCCGGGGAGTGGGGGTTGCGCGGACCGTGGGCAGGCCTGCGCGGGCTTAAGCTCAGGCCCGTATTAGCCTGCGTCCGACGTAGGGGAGGGTCGCGCTGCTGCGCGACCGTTGTCCACCGTGTCCACTATGTCCACTCGCATTCGCCTGAACCCCGCGCCAGAGAGTATTCTTGTCCGTCGGCCCGCTCTGGCTTCTAACCAACTGAGGTGAAAGCACTTGGCCGCGATTCCGGCCATACCGTTCTATCTTGCCGTCGGCTGCTACCTGTTTGCCGCCGGACTCGCCCTGCGTTTCGTCCGCACGCCCGACGAGTCCCCGCTCGTCCTCGCCAAGCGCGTTGCGGGCCTCGGCAATACGCTGCTGCTCGCTGTCTTTATATATAGGTGGTGGAAGTTCGGCGCCGTCCCGTTCACCGGCCTCGGCGACTCACTCGGCCTCTTCATCGTCCTGTGCACCGGCATTATGCTGCTGGTCCAGCGCCAGGCCGGCATGCGTCCGCTCCTCGTGTACTATCTGCCCGCCGTCGCCGTCATCGCCAGCATTGCCGGCCTGGTCGCGCCGCGCTATCTCGACGCGCCGCCCAAAGCGCTAAACGGCCTCCTGCTCACCGTGCATGTCGGCCTGGTCTTCCTCTCGTTCGCGCTGTTCTTCGTCGCGAGCCTCACCAGCGTCGCCTACGCGTTCAAGGCGCACCGGCTCAAGCGCCGCGCCACCTCCGGCCTCTCCGCCCGACTGCCCGCGCTCGAACAACTCGATCAGACGCTCTACCGGCTCATCGCGGCCGGCTATCCGTCCTTCATCGTCACCGCGCTGCTCGGCCTCGGCTGGGCCTGGGGCCAGCGCGATCTGCTCGGCGACTACTGGTTCATCTCGCCCAAGATCCTGCTCAGCTACGGCATGGTCGCCCTCTATGCGATCAGTTTCCATGCCCGCCAGTTCGGTTCGCTCCGCGGCCCCAAACTCGCCTACCTCGTCTTCATCGGCTTCTCGTTCCTGCTCGCCGTCTACCTCGTCACCGGAATCTTCCAGGTCGGCGGCGCGGAATTCTGGGGGGCCGAGTCATGAACCCGCATACCGTCCGCTCGTTTTCCGATCACTGTTGTCGCTCCCATGCTTCCCATACTTCCCACGCATCCCATCGACCGGATCCCGCCCCATGACCCTCGTCGTCTCCGGCCTGAACCACCGCACCAGCGACCTCGCCCTGCGCGAGCGCCTGCTGTTTCCCGACGACGCGCTGCCCAAGGCGCTCAAGACCCTGCGCGGATCGATCGAGGACGCCGGCGTCGTCATCCTGAGCACGTGCAACCGATCCGAGGTCTACGTCAGCCACGCCGGCGACGCGGCCGACCTCCACCGCGAAATCCGCGAGTTCCTGGCCGCGTGGCACAGCATGCCTGCCGCCGAAATCGCGCCCGCGCTGTACGAATACGACAGCCGCGAGACCATCGGCCATCTGTTTCGCGTCGCCTCCAGCCTCGACAGCCTCGTCGTCGGCGAACAACAGATCCTCGGCCAGGTCCACGACGCGTACACCACCGCCCACCGCGAACAGGCCACCGACAAGATCATCAACGCCCTGTTCCAGAAGGCGTTCACCGTCGCCAAGCGTGTCCGCTCACAGACGAACATCGGCGAAGGCAAGGTCTCCGTGAGCTCGGTCGCCGTCGATCTCGCGGTCTCTATTTTCACGGAGCTTTCCGGCGAGACCGTCCTCGTCATCGGCTCGGGCGAGATGGGGGAGCAGACGCTCAAGCACCTCGTCGAGCGCGGCATTGCGCGCGTCATCGTCGCCAATCGCAGCATCGAGAGCGCCGAGGCGCTCGCACGACGATTCAACGGCGAGGCCATCGCGCTCGACGCGCTCGAAAGCCGGCTGCACGAGGCCGACATCGTCGTCAGCTCGACCGCCGCGCCGGGCTTCGTGCTCACCGCCGAACAGCTTCAGTGGGCGCTCAAGCGCCGCGCGCAAAAGCCGATGTTCCTCATCGACATCGCTGTCCCGCGAGACATCGATCCCGCCGCGAACCAGCTCGACAACGTCTATCTCTACACGATCGATGATCTGCAGGACGTCGCGAATAGAAACGTCGAGGCCCGCCGCGACGAAATCGACCGCGGCCTCGTGCTCGTTGATGCCGGCGTCGACCAGTTCTGGCGTTGGCTGCGCGGGCTCGCCGCCGAACCGACCATCGTCTCGCTGTCGAGGGAGATGGACGAGATTCGCCTGCGCGAACTCGAAAAATCGCTCGCCCACCTCGAATCGCTCACGCCCCAGCAGCGCGATGAAGTGGACTATCTCACCCGCCGCATCGTGAACAACATCCTGCAAAAGCCGCTCGCGCAACTGAAGCAGGACGTGCACGAAGAGGAGCATGTCAGCGTCCTCCAGACCGTCCGCCGGCTCTTCGGCCTCAAGGAAGGCACGTGAGAGATCGCGTCGTCATCGGCTCACGCGGCAGCAAGCTCGCGCTCTGGCAGACGAACCACATCGCCGATCTCCTGCGCGCCGCCGCCCCCGGCCTCGCCGTCGAAATCGAGGTCATCTCGACCCGCGGCGACCGCATCCTCGACAGACCGCTTCCGGAAATCGGCGGCAAAGGCGTATTCACCGAAGAACTCGAACGCGCCCTGCGCGACGAATCGATCGACCTCGCCGTCCACAGCCTGAAAGATCTGCCCGTGCAGGAACCGGACGGCCTCACCCTCGGCGCCATCCCCAAACGCGCCGCCGCGCTCGATGCCCTCGTCGCGCGAAACGCTGGTTCGCTCGATGATCTGCCCGGCGGCGCGATGGTGGGCACCTCGAGCCTGCGCCGCAAGATGCAATTGCTCGCCAGGCGCCCCGACCTCACCATCGTCGATCTGCGGGGAAACGTCGAGACGCGCATCGCCAAGGTCCACGATCGCCGCGAACTCGACGCCGCCGTCCTCGCCGCCGCCGGCCTCGAGCGCCTCGGCCTCGGCAACGTCATCGCCGAAGTCCTCCCGCCAGGCGTCATGCTGCCCGCGCCCGGCCAGGGAGCCCTCGCCGTCCAGTGCCGCGTCGATGCGGACGATTTGCTCGAACTGCTCGCCGCGCTCGACCACGGCGAAACCCGCGCCGAGGTCAACGCCGAGCGCGCGCTGCTGCAGGGCCTCGGCGGCGGCTGTTCGGCCCCCATCGGCGCATACGCCGAGCCCCATCCCGAAGACGGCGTCCACCTGTGGTGCGGCGTCTTCGGCGAACCGGGCCGCCGAAGCGTGAAGACCGCCGTCAAGTCAACGGACCGCAAGGATCCACTCGACCTCGAATTCATGGTCCAGACCATTCTCGAATCGCTCCGCCGAAGCGGCGTAGACGAAATTCTCGCGCAATACCGCAACTCTCGATGATGCCAACCTCCCCAGAATCCTGCCCCATGTCTCTTCCTTCCCATACTTCCCATTCCTCCCATCATTCCCATCCCGCCCGATGACCCCCGACCCCGAAAAACCCCTGGCCGGAAAGAAAGTCGTCGTCACCCGCGCCCGCGCGCAGGCCGGAAAACTCGCGCAGATGCTCGAAGACCTCGGCGCGAGCGTCATCGAATTTCCCACGATCGAGATCCGGCCC
>CAYPNI010000077.1:1719-14764 GCA_964411925.1 uncultured Nitrospirales bacterium | reverse complement strand
AGCATCGGCGCGCGCGTCACCGAAGTCACCGTCTATCAGAACACGATTCCCGAGACTCCCCCCGAATCCATCGACGCTCTACTCGATGCCAATCCCGACGTCCTCACCTTCACCAGCGCCTCCACCGCGCGCAACTTCGCGCACCTCGTCGGCAAAGGCGGCCTGTATCGCCTCCGATCCGCCCTCGTCGCCTCCATCGGCCCCGAAACCTCCGCCGCCGCACGCGAAGCCGGCCTCCGCGTAGACATCGAACCCGCCAGCTACGACCTCTGGTCACTGGCCAACGCGATCGCCAACCACCGTCCGCCGGCGAACTAGTCTCACAGCGCCAGAGCGGCGTCCTGATGCGTCAGTCCGCCGAGTTGTCTCCGCACTACTAAGCAACGGCCACCCTCTCGCGCGAGGTCCGTCCCCCGCGTCCTCTTCCTCCCATCCTTCCCATTCTTCCCACACAACTTCCCGCCATTTCCTGCTATCCTGATCCGAACCGTAGAAGGATTCCCATGAGCTTCCCGATCACCCGCATGCGCCGCCTGCGCCGAAACGAAAACCTGCGCCGCATGGTCCGCGAGACGCGCGTCTCGGTGGACAACCTCATCATGCCGCTCTTCGTCCGCGAGGGATCGCGCGTCAAAAACCCGATCGCGTCCATGCCCGGTCAATTCCAGTGGTCGGTCGATACGCTCGCCGACGAATGCCGCGCGCTCGAACAGCTCGGCATCCCGGCCGTCATTCTCTTCGGCATCCCCGACCGCAAGGACGCGGAAGGTTCCGAGGCCCACGCGCCCGACGGCGTCGTCTGCCGCGCGATTGAGGCCATCAAGGAAGCCTGCGATTCGCTCGTCGTCATAACCGACGTGTGCCTGTGCGAATACACCGACCACGGCCACTGCGGCATCATCACGACGAACCGCGACGGCGTCCAGGACGTCGACAACGACGCCACGCTCGATGTCCTCGTCGAGGAGGCCCTCGCGCACGTCCGCGCCGGCGCGGACATGGTCGCCCCGTCCGATATGATGGACGGCCGCATCGCCGAAATCCGCGACGCCCTCGACGACAACGGTTTCTCCGACACGCCCATCATGGCCTACAGTGCGAAGTTCGCCTCCGCGTTCTACGGGCCCTTCCGCGACGCCGCCGAGTCACCCCCCAAATTCGGCGATCGCTCCAGCTATCAGATGGACCCGCCCAACCTCGACGAAGCCATCCGCGAAATCGCGCTCGACATCGAGGAAGGCGCCGACATTGTCATGGTCAAGCCCGCCTTGCCCTATCTCGACGTGCTGCGCCGCGCCGCCGACGAGTTCGATCTGCCCTTCGCCGCGTACAACGTCTCCGGCGAATACGCCATGGTCAAAGCCGCCGCGCAAAACGGTTGGATCGACGAGAAGCGCGTCGCTGTCGAGACGCTCACGGCCATCCGGCGCGCCGGTGCCTCCATGATCCTCACCTACTGGGCCAAGGACGCCGCCCAATGGTTAAAATGATCTCCCAATCAAGTGTGGCAGGCTTAAGCGGAGTTCAGCTTAAGCCTGTTCCCGACCGTCACCGCGGGGAGCGTAACGCGCGACGAAGCAATCTCTCCAACCAGCAATCGATGAATTGCAGTTGGACGCCTCTTCTGAAATCTCAAATCACAAATTTGAAATGCCGGAGGAGTCCTTCATGCCCACGTCCATAAAGTCCATGCCGGCCATCGTGTCCATCCTGTCCATGGCGCTGCTGGTCACTCCGTCGCTGGTGCATGCCGACGAACCCGCCCCCGAAAAAGAAACCGCGCCCAGCTTCACGCTACCCGACTCAAACAAAGGCCTCGTCCGCGTGAAATGGCCCCGCGAGAAACCCGTCTTCCTTACCTTCGGCGAACAGGCCAGCCAGACCCAGATCCAGGCCTGGAGCGGCCGCATGAAAAAGGAATTCACCGGCAAGCTCGAGTTCATCGGCGTCGCCTGGCTCGAGGCCGTGCCCGAGAGCATGCACGTCGCCGCCGAGACCGTCATCCGCACCACGCACCCCGAGGTCCTGCTGGACAAGACCGGCGTCTGCGCCGATCGCTATCAGTGCAAACCCGGTGGCGTGAACGCCTTCGTGATCGCGCCGGACGGCGTCATCCTCAAGCGCATCCACGAAGAGATCACCGAGGAACGGTTTAAGGCCGTGCAGGATGCACTCGAGCCTTATCTGGTCGTAGCGGAAAAAAAAGAAGCAGGGGAGGAGAAGCAACCATGAACTGGCAGGAATTCGTCGAGTCGCGGCGCGCGTTTCTCGCCGCCGGGGCTGGCCTCGCCGCGGCCGCCGCCGTTGGCGCCGGCGCGCACGCCGAAGACGCGCCGCAGCTCAAGTCCGAACTGATCGCGATCGCCGAGGCCGAACTCGAGCCCGGCCAACCCGTCGGCGCGACACCGCAGGGCACGCGCAACATCGTCTACGTCAAGAGCGGAAAAGTGCTCGGCCCGAAGATCACGGGAAAGGTCCTGCCCGGCGGCGGTGACTGGCTGCTGGTCCGCCCGGACGGCATCGGCGAGGTGGACGTGCGCGCCACCATGCAAACCGACGACGGCGCGCTCATCTACACGCACTACCGCGGCATTCTGAATTTCCAGACGGGCTACTTCCGCACGACGCCGCGCTACGAAACGTCGAGCGAGAAATACAAGTGGCTCAACGACATCGTCGCCGTCGGTGTCGGACAGAGCATCCCCACCGGCGTGCGGTATCACATCTACCAGATTCTGTAATCGTCCAGATCGCAATTGCAACTTTCCGGCGAGCGATTCTCCGCTCGCCGGAATTTTTTCCTCCGCCGGACTTGCTACTTGCGATTTTGAATTGGCATAGTGGCCAGCGCTGCGGATGTTGAAGTCGGAGAGTGGGCCATGTCGCGTGAAGATGTTCTCCGGGAAATTCACAAGGCCAAGCGCTACACGAAGATGGTCGCGTGCGCGCGAAAGTGTCTCGAAGAAGACGGCTGCTTCGATCGCGGCTATGTCGTCGATGCCACCGACAGTCATGTCCTCCTGCATCTCGTCACCGACGACATCCGCCTCGCGGGTTACGTCATCCTTCGCGTCGAGGACATCTCCGACGTCCAGGCCAATTTCGAAGAGTGCCAGTTCATCCAGAAGGCGCTGCACCTCCGCCGCATGGCCCCCGAGCGGCCCGTGCTCATCGATCTCAACAGCATCGAAACCATCCTCGCGTCCATCAGCGAGCACTATTCGCTCATGGTCGTCCATCGGGAGACCGCCGGGCAGAACGACTTCTCCGTCGGTGAACTCGAGTCCATTTCCGGCAAGACGTTTTCGCTGCGCGAAATCGATCACGACGCAAAATGGGTCGGCACCAAGCGCATCCGCATGGAAGAGGTCACCCGCATCGAGTTCGACGGCGGCTACGAGACCGCTCTGGCCCAGGTCGCCGGGCTCGACTGACGGGCCGCGCCGCGAATGACCCCGCCCGACGGCCCCGCGCGGCGCCCAAAATCTGAATCGCTCTACGGCCGCGCCTGTCGCGTACTCGTCGGCGGCGTGAACAGCCCCGTCCGCGCGTTCAAAGGCGTCGGAGGCCATCCGTTCTTCGCGGCCTCGGGCAAGGGCGCCCGGGTCACCGATGTCGACGGCAACGAGTACATCGACTACGTCCTGTCCTGGGGTCCGCTCATCCTCGGACACGCGCATCCGCGCGTCGTCGAGGCCGTGGCCAAAGCGCTCGAGCGCGGCGCCAGTTTCGGCATTCCCACCGAAGCCGAGTTTCGCCTCGCGGAGAAACTCGTCGCACTCGTCCCGTGTCTCGAAAAGATCCGCCTCGTCAACAGCGGCACCGAAGCGACCATGAGCGCCATCCGTCTCGCGCGCGGCGTCACCGGCCGCGATCTCGTCGTCAAGATCGAAGGCGGATACCACGGCCACGTCGATGGGCTGCTCGTCGCCGCGGGCAGCGGCCCGACGACATTCGGACAACCGACCAGTCCCGGCATACCTGAGTCGCACGCGAAGTGCACGCTCACGATCCCGTTCAACGACCGCGACGCCGCCGAGCAGGTCTTTGCCGGGCGCGGCAAGGAGATCGCCTGTCTCATCCTCGAGCCCGTCGCCGGCAACATGGGCCTCGTCGTGCCCGAATCGGGATACCTCGAAGAACTGCGCCGCCTCACCAGACACCACGGCGCGCTGCTCATCTTCGACGAAGTCATGACCGGCTTCCGAGTCGCGATGGGCGGCGCGCAGGAACGATTCGGCGTCACGCCCGACCTGTGCACGCTCGGCAAGGTCATCGGCGGCGGACTGCCCGTCGGCGCCTACGGCGGACCCGCCGAGTTCATGGATCGGGTCTCGCCGCTCGGCCCGATTTACCAGGCCGGCACGCTCTCCGGAAATCCGCTCGCCACCGCCGCGGGCATCGCCACGCTCGAAGTGCTCGAAGCCCCCGGCGCGCTCGATGGCGTCGAACGCTCGCTCACCGAGCTCGGGGTGGGGCTCCAGTCCATCGCGCGGGAGGCGGGCGTGCCCGTTTGCCTCGGCCAAGCCGGCGCCATGGCCGGCATCTTCTTCCAGGAAGGCCCCGTCCTCAATTACCAGGACGCGCTCAAGAGCGACACGAAGCGTTACGCCAAATTCTTCCACAGCATGCTCGACCGCGGCGTCTACTTCGCCCCGTCCCAGTTCGAGGCCTATTTCGGCAGCACCGAACACGGCGAATCGGAAATCGATCAAACGCTCGAAGCCGCCCGCGCCGTATTCAAGACGCTATGACGATGACGCGCCAACAAGTCGAACGCATCACCAGCCCTGGCATCACCCTCGCCGCGCTCGTCTCCGCGGTTCTCATCGCGATCGACCCCCCGCGCGCTACGCTCTGGCTCATCCCCGCGCCGCTCGCCGCCGCCGTCGGTTGCGTCGTCGGCGTGCGACTCTCGCTTCAGTTTCGCCCCCGCGCCACAGGCGCCGCCGTCGTTTTTCTCGTCAAGACGCTCTTCTGGCTCGGCTCAGCCGCCTTCCTGCTCACACTCCAATCCGCCACGATCGAGTAGCACAAGAGACGCAGCACCCGACGTTCGCGCCCCACCATCGCAGTCCCGCCATCGTAGCGCCGCTATCGTAGCGCCGCCGTCCCGGCGGCAACCCGCGGCGTCGGTATCGTAGCGTCGCGGTCGCAGCACCACGATCGTAGCCCCTCCACCGCAGCCCCGCCGTCTTCGCCCCGCCATCGAAGCCCCACTATCGTAGCGCCGCCGTCCCGGCGGCAAAGGGCCCGCTAAAGAGTCGACAACATCGGGTCGCGCCCTATGGAGGTCCTTCAGCGATCCCAACCGTCATTGCGAGGAGCGGAGTGTGCGACGAAGCAATCTCGTCGTCCAGATCCTCCGTCCTATCGCCGATCAATCAATTCAATTCTTGGCGATTCCTCGACGATTCCGCACTGCGATTCTGCGGTATCTGTATTCATCAGTATCCATCTGTGGTTAAATTGCCCTTACTCGACTCTAACCGCCGGTGGATTCGCAAAATCGGCGTAATGCCCAGCGACGTCCGCTTCCGTCACGTCCCCCGCGTGCACGTATATCCGGTACGAAAACGACAGCGTCCCGTCCGCTTCGATCGTGTGGTCGCCGTTCTTCTGGCCATGGTAGAAGTGCGAGTATCCAAATGGATTCGCGCCCATCAGGCCGTAGTCCCGCACGTGCCAGTGCGTGGGATACCGAAAACTGCTGGGATGATCCATCACCGTGATCCCGGCCGCGCCCGCGCCCTCGATCGTGCCCGAGTAGTCGCACCATGCCGCCGGCTTGCCCCACGCCGCCTCGCCGCCGGTTAATCCCTCGCTGTTCGTGATCGTCCCGGTGCCGCCGCGCTCCCGCAGCCCGTCGGCCATGCGCACGGAGACGATTCCGCCTTCCTTCGTGTCCCCGAATTTCACTGCACCGTGCGCCGCCGCGAACCGAACATCCACGTCGAACAAGCGCTCCGAACTCGACGTTGCATAAAACCGGTACGTGCGATGTTCGTCGATCACCGGCTGGTGATCCTTGTCCTCCCAAACAATGTGCGTCGCGATCCATCCGCACGCGCCGCCCGAACCGAAGTCGATAGACTCGGTCCGTTGCCATCCGGTTCGATCGCCGTACTCCCAATAGTCGTTTCCGTCGATGTCCCCATACCCCGTCCAGAACGACACATGATGAGGGTGATCGCCCGTTTCCTCGCGCTCGCCCATCGGCCAGTCCCGCGTCACCGAAACGCCGCCTGCCGACTTCACCGGCCAGAGGTACGGCTTGCGCTCCTCGTTCGAATACCGGTACGTCGTAAACAACTCGCCGTCGATCAAAACGTCCACCGCGTCGGCATCGTCGTGCTTCACGAGTTTCACGCGCGGTTCCCCTGCCGGGGCCTCGCCGATCGTAAACGTGTGCGAACCTGCGGGTACTTCCGCCGGGATCACCATCCACGCCTGCGTCTGCGCAACCGTCACCGGTACGCGCGCTCCCGTCGAACTGGTCGCCACGAATTCCCCCGGCTCAACACCGGAGGCAATGGACACCGGCATCGCGCGTCCGCCCGGCGTCTCGATGGCGACCGACCGGGCTTCCACGGACGCCGCCCGCGCATTCGCCCCGGCCACGGCGAGCAATAAAAACAGACTACCTGCGACATTCATCCGCATCGCACTCTCCCGAACTGTCTTCGCATCGTACCACGCTAACCCCATATCCACAAGGCATTTAGCAATGAAACTGAAGCGTGGCTCCGATCCGGCTAAGGTTTACTGTTAACAAAACTTTAACGATTTCCTACTTCCAGGAAAACCCTTGACGCACATCCTATTCATGGGGAGAAAGATTCGAAACCGCTCAACGGGGGAAAGTCTTAACCATGAAGATCGATCTCCACTGTCACACCAAGCACTCCGAGCGGCCCACGCTCTGGATCATGCAGAAGCTCAATTGCCCCGAGAGCTTCACCGAGCCGCTCGACCTCTACCGTTTCGCCCGCGAACGCGGCATGGGCTGCGTCACCATTACGGACCACAACGTCATCGACGGCGCACTCGAAATCGCCCACCTGCCCAATACCGTCGTCGGCTGCGAATACACCACCTATTTCCCCGAGGACCACTGCAAGGTCCACGTCCTCGTCTACGGCATGACCGAGTCGCAACACCGCGACATCACCGAGGCCCGCGAGAACATCTTCGACTTCACGCGCTACCTTCAGGAACAAAAGCTCCGGCACGTCTGCGCGCATCCGCTCTTCTGGATCAACGACCGGCTCACGCTCGATCACATCGAGCAGCTCCTCCTGCTCTACAAGAACTGGGAGTGGAACGGCGACATGGTCCAGGAAATGAACCAGGCCATGATGGGCCTGCTCGACACGCTCACGCCGCTCAAGATCGCCGAGCTCGCCGACAAACACGGCATCGAGCCCGCCTTCGACCAGCCCTGGAAGAAAAACATCACCGCCGGTTCCGACGACCACGGCTCGCTCCACCTCACGCGCACCTACACCGAAGTACCCGGCGCACAGTCGTGGGACGAATTCTGGCTCGGCGTCGAGCAGGGCAAGGCGAAAGTCCGCTGCCAGCCCGCCACGCCCGAAATGTTCGCGCGCAACGTCTACGGCATCGGCTACCAGTTCTACAACAGCAAGTTCGGCCTCGATCGCTACCGCCACAACGACGCGCTGCTCCGATTCCTCGATCGCGCGCTCACGGCCGACACCGCCGGCGCCGATCCCTGGATCTCGCGCGTCCAGCTCATGCTTACCCGCCGGTTTCGCGGCACTGCGCAGATCTCCGCGAATTCTTCGCTCTTCGAAATGGCGCGTGTCGAGGCCGAAAAACTCATCCAGTCCGACCCGCAACTCGTCAGCATCATGCAAAAAGGCACCGGGAACGGCGCCGACTTCGACCAAATCTGGGCCGAGTTCGTCAGCGAAGTCTCAAACCGCCTCCTCGCGCACATCGGCGAACATACCCTCGAGCGCCTGCGCCACGCGCGCCTCTTCGACCTCTTCCACTCCGCAGGGTCCTCCGCCGCGCTCTACACGCTCATCGCGCCGCTCTTCGTGAGTTACTCGCTCTTCGCCAAGGAGCGCGCCTGGAGCGCCGAAGTCTGGCGCCATTTCGCCGGCACCGACGAAGGCAACCCCGCGGGCCGGCCCCGGCGCGTCGCGCATTTCACGGACACCTTCGACGAGGTCAACGGCGTCGCGCTCACGCTGCAACAGGAACTCGACGCCGCGCAGCGCGCCGGCCGCGACGTCACCGTCGTCACCTGCGCGTCCGGCGAGCGGCCGTTCCGTGCCGGCGTCCACTGCGTGCCCGCGCTCACGTCCTACGCCCTGCCGGATTACCCCGAGCTCTCCATCAACGTGCCCCCGTTCCTCAAGTTGCTCAAGCATTGCTACGACGAGGGCTACACGCAAATCCACGTCGCGACGCCCGGAGCCATGGGCCTCGCCGGCCTCGCCATCGCCCGCATCCTGCACCTCCCCGTCACCGGCACGTATCACACCGCGTTCCCGCAATACGCCCGCACCCTCACGGAAGACGGCTACATCGAGTCGATGATGTGGACCGGCATCACCTGGTTCTACCAGCAACTCGACGCCGTCTATGTCCCCTCGCGCGCGACCGGCACCGAACTCGTCGAGCGCGGCCTGCACGCCTCGAAGATCCGGCTGTTCCCGCGCGGCGTCGACACGGAGTTCTTCCACCCCGCGAAACGCAGCGAAGATCTCCGCGTGCGCCTCGGCGCAACCAAAGACACTGCCGTCTTGCTCTACGTCGGCCGCGTCTCGAAGGAGAAAAACCTCGCCGTGCTGACCGACGCCGTCCAGCAAATCGCCGCGCGCGGGCTCGACGCGATGCTCGTCGTCGTCGGCGACGGCCCGTACCGCAAGGAAATGGAAGAAAAACTCGCCGGCCAGCGCGCCGTGTTCACAGGCTACAAATGCGGAGATGAACTCGCCGAACTCTTCGCGTCCGCCGACGTGTTCGTCTTCCCCAGCACCACCGACACCTTCGGCAACGTCGTGCTCGAGGCGCAGGCCTCCGGCCTGCCCGTCGTCGCCAGCGCCATCGGCGGCCCGAAGGAAAACATCGAGCCCGACGAAACCGGCGTCATCGTCCCCGAGGTCTCCGGCGCCGCGTTCGCTGGCGCCATCGAGCCGCTCGCGCGCGACGCCGCGCGCCGACGCCGCATGGGCGAACACGCCCGCCGCGCCATGGAGTCGCGCAACATCGACGCGAGCTTCGAGCGTCTCTGGGAGATGTACCGGGACGACGAAGCCGGCCGGGCGCAGCCCGCGTCAAGCCTCTTCGACGCGGTCGCAAACCTTATCGATCCCGCAATGATCGCGAAGTGAACCGAAGCGTCGTGGATAGGTCCTATGAGTCCTACAGGACCTACATACTCTTCAAGGTGATTCCGGCAAGGCGAACGCGAGCAATTCGGAGGGTTCCGTACCGCCGCCACCGCCCGCGATCAGGATGAACTGTTTGCCGCCCGCGCTGCACGTCATCGGCGAACTGTGCAGGTGCCGGTCCACGGGAATGCTCGCGACGAGCGCGCCCGTTTTCTTGTCATACGCCTGCACCAGCGAGCCGTTCGCGTTCCGTGGCTGAGCGAGTTCGTCCACGTTCGCGATGTGCGTGATCAGCAGCGTCTTGGTGATCAGGATCCCGCCTTCCGCGATCACGCCCTCGGGGAAATGCGACCCGAGCGGCCCGAGATTCAGATGCTTGATCGCCGGGTGGTTCCGCGGCCCCTCGCCAAACGGAATCTGCCACGCAATGTCGCCCTTGTTGAGATCGATCGCCGTGATCCGCCGATACGGCGGCTTGAGCAGCGGCAACCCCTGCGGCCCCGCCGGCGGATTCATGTCGCCCAGCGAGATCATGTATTTCAGGTCGGACCGGCTCTGGTCCGGCTGGGTCAGCGACATGTTCGACGGGTCCGTCTGCGACTGCACATACAGCCAGCCCGTCTCCGGATCGACCGACGCCCCCGGCCAGTTCGCGCCGCCCGCCGCGCTCGGCAGTTGCAGCATGCCCTTCTTGCCGCCCTCGCCCTTGACGAGGCTCGGCGAGAAAATCGGACCCAGCACGTAGTCCTCCGCGATTTTTTTCGCCTCCGCGCGCAGTTCCGGCGTGAAATCGATCAGGTCGTCCTCGCTCACACCCTGCCGCTCGAACGCCGGCGGCTTCGTCGGGAACGGCTGCGTCGGGTACATCTTCTCGCCCGGCACCGTCGTCGCCGTGTTCACCGGCCGCTCCTCGATCGGCCAGACCGGCTCGCCCGTCACCCGGTCGAACACATACGTGAACCCCTGCTTGCTCACCGCCGCAACCGCCTTGATCTTCCTGCCGTTCACCGTGATATCGACGAGGTTCGGCGCGCACGGAAAGTCATAGTCCCAGATCCCGTGGTGCACCGCCTGGAAATGCCACACGCGCTCGCCCGTGTCCGCGTTCAGGCACAGCACGCTCTCCGCAAACAGGTTCGCGCCGTGCCGGTGCCCGCCGTAGTAGTCGCTTGTCGGCGTGCCGATGGGCAGGTAGACGTAGCCCAGTTCCTTGTCCGCCGTCATCAGCGACCACGCGTTCGTGTTCCCCGAGTACTGCCACGCGCCGTTCTCCCACGTCTCGACGCCGAACTCGCCCTCCTGCGGGATCGTGTTGAACCGCCATTTCATCGCCCCGCTGCGCGCGTCATACCCGCGGATGTGCCCCGGCGGGTTCGTCTTCAGCGTCGGGAAATCCATGATGATCGAACCCACGATCACCGTGTCGCCCACCACCACCGGCGGCTTGTTATCCCCGATGTTCCGCGCGTCCACGTCCCGCCCGAGGCCCTTGAGCAGGTCCACCCAGCCGCCGTCCGCGAAATGCGGGTCCGGCTCGCCCGTCTTCGCGTCCAGCGAGACCAGCTGCCGCCCGCCCGTCGAGATGAACACCCGCTCGTTCACCCCGTCCGTCCAGAAGTCCACCCCGCGGTGCTGGTACATCCCATGCGTCATCGGCCCGCGCTTGTACGACTCCGGGTTGTGCACCCAAAGCGTCTCGCCCGTCGCCACGTCGATCGCCGCGATTTGCGACAGTCCCGTGGACATATACGCGATCCCGTTCACCACCACCGGCGTCGCGCGGAAATGAAACGGCTTGTACGGCAGACTCGCAAGCTCCTTGTCCGCCGACTCCCACCGCCACGCAACTTTCAGGTTCTTGAAATTCTGCGCGTTGATCTCCGACAGCGGCGAATACCGCGTAGACCCCTGATCCCCCGAATAATGCGGCCAGTCCCCATTCGCCGGCGCGCCGTACTGCGCGTGTGCATGAAACGCCGCCAACGAAACGAAAATCGTCACCGCCAACCGGATAAGCATACTCAGCCCTCGAGACGTAGTCGCGTAACCTAGCACCGGACCGGGGGAGGATCAAGACACCCCGCAGGTGGTTCGTGGCATGGGCGAACCGCCCGTGTCGCGGAATCCGCGTCTCATTTCCTCCGCGTGAGCGAAATTCGTTACGGTATGCGCCATGACTCACGCACGGCGATTCGCATTCACGCTTGCGCTGGCATGCATAGCCGCGACGGCCCACGCCGCGGATCGCCCGAACTTCCTGTTCCTCTTCTCCGACGACCAGCGCGCGGATACCATCGCCGCCTACGGCAATCCGCACATCGACACGCCCGTGCTCGACAGCTTGGTCGCGCGTGGCTTCAGTTTCCGGCGCAACTACTGCATGGGTTCGCCACACGGCGCGGTCTGCGTGCCCAGCCGCGCCATGGTCATGACCGGCCAGGCCTACCTGCGCATCCCCGAGTCGCTCGACGGCGTGGCCACCCTGCCGCAACGACTGCGCGAGGCGGGCTACGCGACGTTCATCACCGGCAAGTGGCACAACGAACCGCCGGGCCTGCTCCGGAGTTTCGAGCGCGGCGAGGCGATCATGTTCGGCGGCATGTCGAACCACGAACTCGTGCCGCTCGTGGACATCGTCGGCGAAGGCCGCCTCGGCAACTCGCGCTACGGCGAGGGGTTCTCGACCGAGATGTTCACGGACCACGCGATCGATTTCATCGAGTCGTACAATGACGACGCGCCGTTCTTCTGTTACGTGCCCTTCACCGCGCCGCACGATCCGCGGCAGCCGCCCGAGCCCTACCGAAACAAGTACTACGAACGCCGGCCGCCGCTCCCGGCGAACTTCATGCCGCAGCACCCCTTCGACAACGGCCGGCTGCTCACGCGCGACGAGAACCTCGCGCCGTGGCCCCGCACGGTCGCGATCGTCGCCGACCAACTCGCCGAGTACTACGGCATGGTCGAGCACCTCGACGCCAACATCGGCCGCATCCTTGACGCGCTCGCGGCGTCGCCGCACGCGGGCAACACCTTCGTCGTCTTCGCGGCGGACCACGGCCTCGCGATGGGCAGCCACGGCCTGCTCGGCAAACAGAGCGTCTACGAGCACAGCATGAAGTCGATTCTCATGGTCGCCGGGCCCGGCGTGCCCCACGGCGAGTCGCACGCGCTCACCTACACCTTCGACATCGTCCCGACGATCGCGGCACTCGCCGGCATCGCGCCGTTCGATCCCATCGACGGCATCGACCTCGCGCCCGTCTGGCGCGGCGAACGCGACACCGTCCGCGACGCCGTGTTCCTGGCCTACGAGACAAGCCAGCGCGCGCTCGTCGAGCCGCAGTGGAAGCTCATCCGCTACCCGCACGTCAACTACACGCAACTCTTCGATCTCACGAACGATCCCGACGAGCTGCACAACCTCGCCGAGATTCCCGAGCACGCCGGCCGCGTCGATGCCATGATGAAACGGCTTGCGCAGGAGCAGCAGCGGTATCGCGACACCGCGCCGCTGACCGTGGACAAACCTTTCGAAATGTCCGTCGATCTGACCGGAATCCGCGGCGAACCCGACCCGTGGCAACCCGACTGGATCATCGAAAAATACTTCGTCGCGCCCGCAAGAGCTCGATAACCGGGAGGGCGAGCGTACCCGCGAGCCGTCGTGTCTCGAT
>CAYPNI010000077.1:0-1619 GCA_964411925.1 uncultured Nitrospirales bacterium | reverse complement strand
CGGTCCGCGCGGATGTCCCGGCCCCGGTGGACCACCCCGCGGCGGCCCGCGCCGCTCGAACGAAATATCGGGCTTGCCGCGCCAGTACCGCGGCACGAACGGAAACTCCTCGGTCACGAAATAGTGATAGATGCCGTCCGGATACTCCGGCGTCATGCCGAAGCGACCGTTGCATCCGTCGAGGTCGCCCGCGCCGTTGACGAATTCGTAATCCTCGACGAACGACCCGTCAAATGGTCCGCCCGGCCCGGTCCCGTCCGGCGCGTCCTCGCGCATGCCCTCGCGCAGCCGGTACGACGACCGAACCTTCACCAACCGGCTGCGCGCGTCGTTCGCCTTCTCATGGCCATACAGGGCGTATATAGGGAAGCCGTCGGCCGCATATCCGACCAGCACCATTCCATACGACGTGTTGAGGTTATGGAACAGGCCCCACGGCACGCCGTGGTAGTGGTAGGCCCCGTTCGGTTGCACGTGCGCGTTGCTCTGATCGAGCCCGAGGTTGATCGCCGGGCCGATCGCCTCGTATTGCCAGCCGAGTTCGGGGTCGCGGCCCCAGAATTCGGCCGCGCCCGGGTCGAACGGCACGCCGTTCACCGCCACGCCGAAGGCCTGCAACCGCACGGGCGTCATCTTCCGCGTGGCAAGCGGCATCGCGGGCACGCGGAACGCGTACGACTGCGGCGCAATCGTGTTTGGGTTGTTGCGGTTCGGGAACCGGCCCGTCGCGTGATCCGGAATCCCGTTCGAACGGATGTAGCGGTAGTCCCCCTCGACCGCGATCTCCACCTGGTTGGGCTGCGCGACGGAGTCCGTCGCCGAAAACGCCTCCGCGATGACGATCGCGATCGCGACGATGCGGATCATGGCCTACTTGTCGCCGGGGTTGAGCGCCCTGAACACGATGGCTGCCGCGGCGCCCGCGGCGAAGTTCGCGACGAGGAAAATCCAGATGTTCGACCAGGCCGAGAGTCCCATGATCGAGATGCCGACCGCGACGGCCGGGTTGAACGCGCCGCCCGAGATGTCGCCGACGGCGAACGCGCCGGTCATCACCGTAAACCCGATCGCAAGCCCGTAGAACGAGTTGTTCTCCGTGCCTTTCGCTGTGGCAACGTTGAGTACTACGTATACGAGCGCGAATGTGAACAGGAACTCCGCAAGCAGTGCAGGCACCACGTCCGGATTCCCCGCGGTCACCGCCGCGTCCGGCCGCAGCACGCTCACCACCAGCGCGGCGGCCGACGCGCCCACGATCTGAACGATCCAGTACGGCACGACGTCGGCCGCGGGGCATTTGCCGCGCAGGAACACGCCGAGCGTCACCGCGGGATTGTAATGCGCGCCGGAAATGTGGCCGCCGGCAAAGACCATCACCATCAGCGCGGAGCCGATCGCGAGGGGCGGAATCACGCCTCCTCCCGCGAGCACGGAACACCCAATGGTGAGTACCAGGAAAAACGTCCCGATGAATTCAACGGCATACTTGTTCATAGGTTTGTCCCTCTCATCCCGATTGGCGCGCATCTTAACCCGGCGCCCGGCGATCTGTCGAGCGGGACGGCGTTGCGGCATTGGACGCGTATCCCGTGCGCTGAGGTACAGTGCATGGATGCTTC
>CAYPNI010000076.1:0-20112 GCA_964411925.1 uncultured Nitrospirales bacterium | reverse complement strand
CGATGAACGAATTCGCCGTGCGTCGTTTCATTCGCGTCCTCGCGCCGGGCCTGGATCGCTTCCTTGGGCGGTTGTGCCGGGATCAGCGCATCGCAGCCGCCGCCGATCAGGTCGCCGCGGCCGGCGTCCAGGAGCGCCTTGCGGACTTCGAAGTAATTCTCCGGCTTGAAGAACTGCAACAGCGCCCGCTGTAGTTTGCGATCACGCAGGTGCTTGGCGACGTACACCTGGTTCTTCGAGAACGGATCGACGCCGGTGTAATACATGCACGTTGCGATATCGAACGGCGCCGGGATGAAATCCTGTACCTGGTCAGGGCGATAGCCGTTGCGTTTGAGAAAGATGGCCAAGTCGATCATCGCGTGCAGGTCGCTGCCGGGATGGCTCGCAATGTAATACGGCACGATGTATTGTTTCGGCTTGCCGGCCTTCGCTGATGCCTTCTTGAACGCGTCGGCAAAACCTTCGAAGTTGTTGTTCACCGGCTTCTTCATCATGTCGAGCACATGCGTGTCGGTGTGCTCCGGGGCGACCTTCAAATGGCCGCCGACGTGATGGGCGGTCAGCTCGTGCATGTACTCCGGCGAAAGCTGGGCGAGGTCCATGCGGATGCCGGACGCGACCAGGACCTTGCGGATGCCCGGCTCGGTGCGGGCCTTTTTCATCAATTGCACGAGTGGGCCGTGATCGGTGCCAAGCAGCTTGCAGATCGTCGGATGGACGCACGAGAGCCGCTTGCACTTGGCTTCGACTTCGGGCCGGGTGCAGCGCATCTGGTACATGTTCGCCGTCGGCCCGCCGATGTCGCTGACGATGCCCTTGAACTTCGGGTCCTCGGTCATTTGCTTGATTTCGTTGATCACGGACTCGCGGCTGCGCGACTGGATGACGCGGCCCTGGTGCGCGGTGATCGAGCAGAACGTGCAGCCGCCGAAACACCCGCGCATGATCGTGACGGAATCCTTGATCATGTCCGCCGCGGGGATCGGTTCGGTGTAGCTCGGATGCGGCTTGCGGGTGTACGGCAGGCCGTAGATGTGGTCCATCGCACGCTCGCTGATCGGGAACCGCGGCGGGTTGCACACGACGGCCTGCCGGTCGTGATACTGAATCAGCCGCCGCGCGTTAAATGGGTTCGTCTCATTGTGGATGATGCGCGTCGCCTCGGCGAACGTCGGCTTGTCCGCGACGACGGCTTCGTAACTCGGCAGCGTGATCGCGTCCCGGGGCGGCGACTCGGACGCGCCCATGGCATACGCCACACCGCGCATGTCCCGCAGCGCGTGCACGGGCTCGCCCGCGTCGAGCCGCTGCGCGATTTCGAGGATGATGTCCTCCCCCATGCCGAACACGACGAGGTCGGCTTTCGAATCGAGCAAAATCGACCGGCGGACCTTGTCCGACCAGTAGTCGTAATGCGCGAGCCGCCGCAGCGAGGCCTCGACGCCCCCGGCGATGACGGGCACGCCCTTGTACGCCTGGCGCGCGCGCTGGCAGTACGCGAGCGTCGCGCGGTCGGGCCGCAATCCGATGCGGCCGCCCGGCGAGTACGCGTCGTCGTTGCGCACCTTCCGGTTGGCCGTGTAGTGGTTGATCATCGAGTCCATGTTGCCCGCGCTGATGGCGTAAAACAGGCGCGGCCGGCCGAACCGCTGCCAGTCGTCCACTTTTTCCCAGTCCGGCTGCGAGACGATGCCCACGCGGTACCCGCCCGCCTCGAGCACGCGGCACAGGATCGCCATCGCGAAGCTCGGGTGGTCGATGTAGGCGTCCCCGGTGACGAAGACGACGTCCACTTCGTCCCACCCGCGCGCCTCCATTTCCGCGCGCGACACCGGCAACGCGACGCGGTCTTTCATGGGAACGTCGCGAAGCGGCAGGGCGGCGAGCAAGTCGCTGCCTGAGAAATCCTGTCTAAGGATCTGCCCGCGGGGCGCTTCGGGCGCAGTGTTGAGATTCAATCGGTCCTGTTGCACGTCGCTCGCGCCTTCCACACCGTGGGGAGCTTGGGGAGTCAGCGTAGAGTATACGTGGAATCCGGTGGTCCGCACACGTTGCGACTGAGTCTGCGACGCGATCAGCGGCGCATATCGATGCGTGGCAGGACATTCGCTTGACCTGGCTCAACCATCCCAGGGAGCAAGACGGCGTTTTCCAACTCGCCGTAAAGGCCCAAGTACTCGCGATTGTCGGTCGACGGTGAACCGACCCAACGTCCCCAGCCGAGCTGTGCCTGAACCGGGAAGTCACTTCCCGGGTCCGCTGTCGCGGAGCCGAGTTCCTGGCCATCGAGAAACAATGTCCGCTGCGTCTCGGAGAGCTGAAGCACTAGATGGTGCCATTGCCCGTCATCGACGCGCCCTGCGCTGTACGCGAGCCTTACTCGCTCCGGGAAAGTGGTCAACGCCGCGTACAACTGCCCGTCCAATCCAACGTAAATGGCGGGTTGGCCCGAATCAGTCTTCGGGACACCGTCCGCTCGCTGCAGCCCCAGAACCACGCCGGGCTCCTCGGTACGGAACCACAGCGAAAGGGTGCAGGGAAACCGGCTCTGGAACAACCCATCGATCAGTGGCAGTTGGTCTTCGGCCGAGCCAAAGGTCGCCCGGCCGGCCAACAGCCAGGTCGGAGTCTGGGAGGTCACGGCTTCCTTTTGGAGGTAGAGCGTAAAATCACCCAGGGTCAGAGCGGGCGCATAGCGCAATTTGAAATACTCCTCGAGGTAACCATCCGGAGCAAATCTTCCGAGGACCACTAGGCCGGTTCGTCCTCCCGCCTCGAGCGCTTCCCGGGTGCGCTGCTTCTCCTCCTGCGTCAACAGCTTGTGCCAGGGAATGCTGCCGAGCAAGTAGGTTGGCGGGGGCTGCTCCGACCAGAAGTGAAGGCTGTTGAAACGTGTGTGCCCGAATAAGGTCAGGAACGTGAGATACGAATCCGTATTCGCGCGAACGTTCGCCACCAACGACGCGTACACCGCATAAACCGATCGATCCATTCGCAGAAGCCCGGCGCCGTGGAGATGGCGAGCGGGTAGCTTGGTCGAATACTCCTTGGTCAAATCGCGAATCAACGTGGGATATCCGAACGCCATTGCGAGCCCTGTCACCAGCGAAACGCACGCGGCCGCGCTCCGGGTGGTCCAGGTGCGGGTCGGCCCTGCGACGGAGCGCCGCCAGTCGTTCGGGAGAAGCGACATGGCTCCGTTGTACAACAAGAGCGCGGCCACCATCGTGCTGAATACCGCTACGAGTCTTCGCTGCGAACCCGCGACCGGATACGCGTACAAACAGGTCAAGATGCTCAGTAGTGAGATAAACCCAATCGAAGTCCGAAGCCGGGGTGTCGATGCAAGTTGGGATCGAGAAGTTGGAACGAGCAAGACCCACGCCCAACTCGAGAGCACGTAAGGATACGTAAAGTTCCCCGGCAGCGGAACCGATTCGACCACTGCCAACTGGGGCCAGAGATAACTGCAACCCAGGAGGATCTGCACCACAGCGAGCACGTAGGCTGGTCCCGTCCGCTCCAGCCATGACGGATTGGCGGCTATCCAAACGGCCGCCGCCAACGACAGGAACGCGGCCGCCGCCTGTCGTTCGCTGATTATGGGCAATATGGCAAACGCTGACGAAAACCGCATGGGTCGCAGAACCACTGCATCAACAAACGCGGTCGGAGATGTTCCGCGAATGAGTGTGTAGACGCATATCGCGGCCGCGGCCGTTAACATCGCGATTGCGAGGGCTGCGGCCGTGCGGCGCACCGAGCGCGTCGATTCGAAGGAAGGAACGATCGCGATACTGGCCACGGAAAGCCAGGAAGCAAGGCCGCAGGTCAGCGTGAGCGCGAGCCAGACCCACGCCAGACTGTAAGGGGCTTCCGGTGGACGCCCGAGCTGCCACACGCCGGGAAAAATACTCGATTTCATAAGCACCGCCGGCATGGCGACGAGTACGAGCGCGGCGAACCGCCACAGGAGCCGAATCGATCGGTGTTGGGGCCTCGTCTCGGCCAGCAGGACGATCGTCAGGGCAGCTATCGCAAACGCGCCCGCATTGATCTTCGTGAGTGCGAGCACGGCCGTGCAGATGCCGAGTATGACTCCGCGGGTTGCCGTCCAGCGCCAGTCGGAAAACACCAGCACCATGACGGCGAAAAACAGCATCAGAAATTCCTGCGGGTGGCCGGGTTCCGCGGCGACGATCTTGGCGCAAAGTCTGGAGACAGCGAGGAATACGAGCGAAGTCGCGATCGGGTCCCGTGTGCAACGCCAGGCAGCGAGACCCATCAATAACGATGTTCCCGCGGCAAACCCCATCGCGAGAATGCGGTTTGCGTTGTGCGTCAGGTCCGATTGGCCGATCGCCGCGAGCAACGCATGCTTCACGATGTAAAACGCCGGGCCGTACTGCGAGAAGATGTCGTCGTACAGCGGCAGGCCGTCGTTGAATGCCTGCTGCGTGATCATCACGTACCCTTCGTCGTCGTGAAATGTCTGGGGCACGATTACGGAGAGAAACGCATTCGCGGACGTCACGGTGAGTGCGGCGGCGATAATGATTACCCAAATCAGGGCCACCGCCCATGCAGTGGATCGCTCATGCATAGAAATATTCCGGTTGTGAACGCGTATGAAAACAGACCGAGAGCATCGAGTCAAACGAGTTGACACAGTACGTTCAACGTACCGCGCTCGACCCAGCAGCCCGACGAACGTCGTCGATTGAACCGTTGGACCGAATCGCCCGTCGGCCGCCCGGCCTAGATGCCGCGCCCGCGCTGGTGTATACTCAACGCTGCAAACGCAGCGGGGACTCGCGGGTTCCGGACCAGGGGAATTACGATGACGGCCGACCAAGCCAAACTGAAGCATTCGCAGGCGCAGCAGCTTTTCCAGCAGGGAAAATTCGCCCAGGCGCTCGCGCTGCTCGATGAACTCGACCAGCAGTTTCCGAACCAGCAAAACGTCATGTATGCGCGCGCGCGGTGTTTCGCGGCGATGGGGAACAAGGACGACGCGCGGTCGATTTGCCGGCTCTTGGGCGCGATGGGCCACGCGCGCGGCGCGGAACTGCTCGCGCAACTCGACGCCCAACCTGCGCCGTCGATGGCTCAATTCGACGTGCCCGAATCCACGCCGAAGTATGCGCCGGCGGCTAGACCGCAGGCGCGCCGGTCCGGCTCGAAGAAGCTGGTAATTGCGGGCGCGGCGGCCGCGGCGATCGCAATCATCGGCGGCGCGTATGTGTTCCTGAGCCGGGAAGGCGGCACCGCCACGGTCGCCGAGGCGACGCTGCTACCCGCGCCCGACAATCCGACCTACGCGAAGGATGTCGCGCCGATACTCAACAAGAATTGCGTCGTGTGTCACCGCCCAGGCGAGGCGGTGCCGATGGCGCTGACTTCGTATGATCTTGCGCGGCCGTGGGCGAAGTCGATCCGCGAAATGGTGGAATCGCGCCAGATGCCGCCGTGGCATGCGGACCCGTCCATTGGCGAGTGGGAGAACGATCGGCGGCTGAGCGATCGCGATGTAACGACGATTGTTCGCTGGATCGATCAGGGCACGCCGCGGGGCAATCCCGAAGAGACGCCCGAGCCGCCGACGTTTACAAGCGACTGGAAAATCGGCGAGCCTGACATTGTATTCACGGCATTCACGCAGACCTTGCCGGCGGAGTTGGAGGATGAATACCGCTACGTATTCGTCCCGACCGGGTTCAAGGAAGACCGCTGGATCTCTGCGGCAGAAATCCGGCCGGGCAACATGAACGTCGTCCACCACGTCATCGTGTTCACGGCGGACGTGGCGCAGGGGCGAAACGGCCTGGGCGGGAGCCTCGGCGGGTTTGCGCCGGGCTCTCCCCCGCTCATGCTGGACAAGGGCCGCGGCATGAAGATTCAGGCCGGGGCCGTGCTCGTATTGCAGATCCACTACCACAAAGAGCCCGGAACGGTCGAGCAGGATCAGACCATCGTCGGCGTCAAATTCGCCAAGGACACGATTACCAAAGAGGTGCGATTCGCGGAAGTCGGGACGGAGAAGTTCGTGATTCCGCCGCGCGACGCGTATTACCCGGTCGAAGCCAAGCGCGTGCTGGATCAGGACGTGCACATCGAGCAGATTGTGCCTCACATGCACCTGCGCGGCAGCGACATGAAAGTCTGGGCGAAGTTCCCCGACGGACGCAAGCAGGACCTGCTTTTTGTACCGAATTACGACTTCAACTGGCAGACGTTCTACAAGCTGAAGCAACCGCTCCTGCTGCCCAAGGGCACCGAGCTGCACGCCTACGCGCACTACGATAATTCGGCGGGTAATCCCTTCAATCCCGACCCCAACGCGGAAGTTCGCTGGGGCGAACCCACCACGGCCGAGATGATGTACGCGTTCTTCATGTACACCGTCGTCGATGAGAAGATTAAGGCCAAAGATCCGGGCGCGTGAAACTGCGGTTCCCGATCAGTTGAAGGCCCCGTCGCGCCCAAACGCGATCGGGCCCGATTTCGGCCAGTTGATGCCCTTCGCCTTGTTCACGAACTCGTCCTTGTAGGACGCGAAGGCGGGACTGATCTCTACGTCCACGCCTGAGAGCTCGCGCGGACAGCCCGCGGCCTTGAGCCAGTCCGCCCAGTAGTCGTGCATGAGTTGGCGCGCTTCGTTGACGCCGCCGGGACCGTCCATCTGTTTGGAGAGCGCGTACTCCGTCTTGACGTCAATTTCCATCGTGATTTGCCGGCCCTCGGCGTAGATCAACGCGTCGAACACGAACGTCTCGAATTTGTAGGCGTTAGGTTCCTTCGGCTCGACTTTCCTGCCCTGCGCGTCGATGTGCGCGACTTTCTTGTGCGAACAGTGCCACGGAAACCTGTCGTAGCGGTCGTACACGCGCCGGAGAAAGCCTGTGTTGATGATGTGAATGCCGGCGTTCGCGGCGTAGTGAATCAGGTTGCCCCGCGCGTCCGTTTCGAGCAGCGCGGGGTAAATGTCGAGTTCGGTGTATTCAATGACGCGCACCTTGCCGTCGCACACGCAAAAAACGCCCGACGACTCGCGCGGCGTGGCCTTGCGCTTGACCTTGGTGGACATCTCGCCGCCGTTGAGCAGGTGATAGCCCAGGAAATAAGGGTCGGCGGGTTTGACGGCCCAGTTGTCCACCTGGAAATAACTCAGCAGATCGATGCCCCGCCGGTCGGCGTCGTCGAGGATTCCGTTCTCCACCAGCGCGGGGATGCAGCCGCCGTGGCCGTTCGGGTTCGTCGCCACGCGCGATTTCGCCTCGAGCAGGATCCGGCCGTCGTCGCCGACGGACGGCATCATCGCCTGTTTGAAGAAGCGCACGTCGCCGGGCTTGAGGCCCAGAAAGTCGTTCGCCTCGAAATACTCGCGCGTCGCGGCCTCGTTGGATTCGCCGACCATGATGTACCAGGGCAGCGTGCGCCCGTACCGCTTCTGCGCGTACAAGATCCGGTCCGCGTGATACTCGAACAGCGTCCGTCCCGTCGCGGGGCCGATCGGAAACGTCCCTTTGGGCCCGTTGAACCCGAGCCGCGTGCCCTGACCGCCCGCCACCAGAACGATACCGACGCGCCCGTCGCGCAGCGCCTTTTCTCCCGCGGCCCACGCCTCGCGCGCGTCCGCGCGGTCGGGCGTCGGCAGCGGGATCGCCTCGACGGGTTCGATCCGCCCGATCGGCTCGGGCTCGGGCGTCCCTCTGATCCACGCGCGGATCAGCCGGTCGGTGAGCGCAAAATCGATTTCGTCGATCTGTGCTGCGAGCGAGGCACGTTCCGCGTCGCCCAGACCGTGCCAGAATCTCAGCAGGTGATCCTGGCCATACGGCTTGAGGCGCGCCAGCAGCGCGTCATGTGCCGGCCCGGTCGCGATGCCCTTGCCCATTCTGTCCCCGTTCCCCCGTAAGCGCGCCGTGAGCGGGCACGCGTCATTCGTCCTTGGACAGGATTATCGTCACCGCGACCGTCTCGACGTGCGTCTCGCCGTCCACGTCGAGTGTTATCGTCCACGTATCGCGCAGCGCGCGCGACGCGGGACGCTGCGGCACGTTCGCGTCGAAGGTATACGCGTTGGGCTCGTCCGTCTTGCGGAACGTCGCCTGGACGGCCGAGTTGCTGTTCTTGAGGTCCGTCACCGTCAGCGGTTTGTCTGAGCGGATAAACAATACGCCCTTGGCCGGTTCACCCGGCTCGACGCCCCGCACCGCCACGGTCCGCGGCGACACTTCGTAGGGCCCGACGATCTCGCCCTTCAACTTTATGGGAATGTTGGCGTACCGCGTGATATTCGTGTTCACCCAAATCCATTCGTCGTAGACTCCCGTCGGGGCATCCTTCGACATGCGCGCCGTAATCGTGTATTCGCGCTTGCCGGGCGTAGTCCACTGTGCCTCGGGGAGGGCCTCGACGGAAACCTCAATGAACGCAAGATCGCGTCCGAGCGCGGCGTTGCTCACTTCGAGCGCGGGCTCCTGCAACTGCCGGATGCGAGCCGTCAGCGCGGCGCCGTCGCCCAAGGCGATCTTCCCAAAATCCAGCCCCTCGGGAGCGATCTCGACTTCCGGCTTGACGTGTGTGAGGACGTTGAGCGTGGGGTTTGGCGTGATCGGGTCGTTCGTATAGATCGTCAGCGTTTTCTCCGCGAAGAAACCGGGAATCCGGGCCGGATCCACGCGGATGATCAGCGTTCCCTCGCCGCCGGGCGCGATCACGGCTGACTCCATTTCTCCGGTCGTGCAGCCGCAGGAGGTCGAAATCCGGCTGATTTTGAGCGGCGCGGTGCCCCGGTTGTAGATGGGCATTTTCGCGACGGCGACACGATCGTTTTCGACGAGGCCCATGTCGAATCGGTCGGTCGGCAGTTCGACCTTGGCCATCGCCGCGGGATCGACATTCGTAGCCGCGACGGACGTCACTGTGGGTGACGGCTTGGAGTCCGCAGGAGCCGTTTCCGGGGCGGCGCCGCGCACCGAGCGAAGAAACTCCTCGTCGGGATTGGCCGCCGCGCCGGCATTTGACTCAGGGGACTTGGAACAACCCGCCAATGCGATCAATGACACCAGCGTGATGGCGGGTATTCGCATCAAAAGTTTCAGGCGCATCTCATTACCCTCGCAATCGAATCCCGAACCGTGACTCCGCGGCGGCGACGCTTGCCTCGAACTTGCGCAGGCGCTCCGGCGAAGTCCAGCCGGCGGCGTCCAGGCCCATAAACAGGGCCCCGGCCACGGGTTGAAACACCGGCAGAACACATCGCGCGCGCGGGCATTCCGCCGCGACTCCGGCGCGCAACGCGCCGATCAGTGTGTCGCCGTCTCCGCGAAAGACGCTGCCCGCCATGACCACGTCGAAGGCCTCACTCGTCATCCGCAGCCGGCGCGCGACGGCATTGACCATCGAGGCCAGAAACGCGCCGCCTTCCGCGAGAATACCACGCGCCGCGTGGTCGCCCGCAACCGCCGCTTCGAACACGACGGCGGCCATGGGCTCGATGTCTTCGTACGTGAGCCTCCGTTCGTAGAACGAGAGGAACAGTTCGTCCACGTCGCGGCAACCGGCCTTGGCGACGAAGCGGTCGGTCATCAGCGTCGGCGGAACGATGTCCTCGCGCGCGCGCCATACTTCCATCAGGCCTTCGCGCCCGATGAGCCGGCCCGAGCACCGGTTCCCGAATTCCGGGCCAAACCCTCCGACGCGGGTTTCTTCCCCGGTGCGGCTGATGCCCGCGCAGACCGAATCCGTGCCGCACGCGATCGCAATGCCGAACGGGTCGCGCGTGCCGCCGCGCAATGCGGCAAACGAGTCATTCTTGAATGCCCGCGGCGTCGAGGCGAACAACGGCGTATACACCTCACGCTCGAGCATCTCGAAGTCCGGCGGCAAGTCCGCCCCGGCGACGCCGAGACCGACGCCGGCGAGCGCGTCCGCGGTGGTGCCCGCGGCCGCGAGGGCCGCGTCCACCGCCTTGCGGTTTTCGGCCAGCGCCGGGCCGACGCCGTGGTACTCGTAGCTGCCGCAGCCGGCCGCGCCGAACCCCGCGATCGCGCCGTCTTCGCTCGCGATGAGGCAGTGGGTTTTCGTGCCCCCGACATCCATTCCAAGAACGTAGCGCACTCGATCGGTCCTTGATGTCCCGTCCAAACAACGGGCCGCGCGGGTTGCCCCGCGCGGCCCGGGATTCTAGCCGTTCTGGCCGGCGCCTCGGTGTCCTACTGCTGGCCCTGCAACTGCCGCAGTTTTTCGCGCGCGCCTTCGGTGGCCGGGTCGTTCGGATAATCGCGGATGAGCTGTTCGAAGAGTTCCATCGCGCGCTGGTTCTGTCCGAGGCGCGAGTACGCTACGCCCTGGTTATGCATCGCGGTCGGCACTTTGTCGCTGGTTGGAAACTTCGCACGCAGATCCTCGAAACCGATGATCGCCTGCGGGTAGTCGCCGAGTTTGAAGTAGCAGTGCGCCTTCCAATACGCCGCGTTCGCCGCGTTCGGCGAATTCGGATACAGCCGCTGGTGCTCCTCGAACTGCGCGAGAGCGGTCGAGAAATCTTCGCGCGCGTACGACTGCTGCGCGGCGCGATAGTGCGTGATTTCGTCCGTGGCCGGCGCGGCGGCTGCGGGCTGTTGCGGAACTACGCCGGTCGATTCCAGCGGCGGCGGTGCGTCCGCACTCACGCCTCCGGGTACCGGCGCGGGCGCCGGCGACACTTGAGGCGGCGGGAAACTCTGCGGCTGCGACTGCACGGGCGGCTGCACGACGATGCCCCCGCGCGACGCGCCGGGACTCGGCGCCACCCCCGGCGTAAACGAGGGCTGCGCAACCGGCGGCGGTGGCGACAGGTTGAAATGCCGGTACAGCGTCGCCGTGAGCGCGTCCAGGCTCGACTGGAGCCGCTCGAGCTTGCGCTGGTTCTCGACAGAAAGGCTCGAGAGGTTGCGCAGTTCCTGGTCCGTCGCGTCCATGCGCGCCGTGAGCGTCGCCGCGGTTTCCGTCAATTCCGACACGGTCCCCGAGAGGTTCGCGTCGAGGTTCTGAACCATCCGGTGTGTGGAATAGATCGTGTTGCGCAGTTCGTCTCCGCTCGGCGCACCTGAAGCGCAACCGGACGCGCCAAGGACAACGCCTACGCACACGACAGTCAGGCTCTTGCGAAACAACATGGGCAAATCTCCTTCCACCGGAATACCCGGAGAATATCAGAAACTTACATTGCCCGGTTGAATTCGCAACGGCGGTTTTGAGCCCAAGCGCTCTCGTTGCTGCCCTGGACGGCGGGCATTTCCTCGCCGTAGCTAATGGTAATAATGCGATCGCCGGGGATGCCGAGCTTGATCAGGTGCTCGCGGGTCGCCAGCGCGCGCTTCTCGCCCAGCGCGAGGTTGTATTCCTGCGTGCCGCGGTCGTCGCAGTGACCTTCGATTTGGACAACCGTATTCGGGTACTGGCGCAGCTTGCCGGCATTGCGATCGAGTGCCGCCAGCGCGTCCTGACGCAGCGCGAAACTGTTGTAATCGAAATACACCACCTCGAGCCCGCGGTCCTTGGAGAACAACACCTCGTCGCCGAACTCAGGCAGTTCATTGGGATTGCCCGTCCCGCCCGCCCCGCCGCTCGCATTGCCATCGGACGCGATCACGGGATCGAGAATCGGCGCGTTCTTGTTTTTGCACCCCGGACTCAACACGGCCAGGCTTCCGATGAGCAACAACGCGATTAAACACTTCACCTGCTTGTGTGACATGATGCTGACCTCCAAAAAGGCGCCGATGCGTGCGATCGGACGCGGGTTAGACGGGATAAAAGATGCACGTGCCCCCTGCGCGTCATCGTATCAAACCCCCGTCGCGCCGTCAATCAAAATCCCGAATTCTCTGAAAAAGTTGCAACGGTTGTCGGATAAATTCCCACAGCGTTCGGAGGTTCGTTCCGACGTAGTGCGAATTCTCCAAAAGGCCTAACCGCGCCCGGCTACCAATTGTTCCGGGTACGCAGCGAGGTGATGTGTGCCACGTGGTGTTTCCCGTGCCACGCGTACAGCGCAAGCGCCTGTTCCAGCCGGAACGGTCCATAGTCGGGATGCACGAAAGTCCGTTGAAAATCCGCTTCGCCAAAGTTTCGGAGAAAGATCACCCAGCGGCGATGCAGTGCGTCGAGCAAGGACAACGACATTTCGAGCGGGCCGGTGCGCGCCTCCGGCAGTTCCGCCCACCGTTCTTCCATGTAAGTCCGAATCGTCGGCGCGTCTTCCGTCATGGCTAGTTTGAACCTGACATAACTATTGAGATGACTATCGGGCACGTGGTGTACCACCTGGCGCACCGTCCAACCCTCCGGCCGGTACGGCGTGTCGAGTTGCGTGTCACTTAAACCGGACACGGCGCCGCGCAAATCGACCGGGAGTTTCTCGATGTCCCGCACAAAGGTCTCCCGCTCCAATTTGGACACAGTCTTCGGCATTGAAAACTTACCGATCGGATATCGCAAGTCACTCATACCTTCCTCCAGAGTCGAAGCGGCACCCCGCCGCTTGAGCTAACAGCCATGGCCCTGAACGATGCTCTCGGCTGTCTCCGAGTCGAACTAACCCTATGCGCACGCGGGGTTTGCGGTCTCAGGAATTGCCCCCGGCGGCGATATGCTGTTAAGCTTCACGTAGGGGGAATTCTTGGAATCCGCCCGGCCCGATTGTGGCCGAACCAAGCTTGGGGTTACCAATGGCACGAGTCCTTGTAGTCGATGACGAAGAACTCATGCGGGAAGCTGTGCGCTTCGCGCTTGAGCAGGACGGCCATGAAATCCTCGAGGCCGAGAACGGCCAAATGGCATTGCGGCTCTTCGAGGAGAAGCATCCCGACGTCCTCATCACAGACCTCATCATGCCGCAGAAGGAAGGCATCGAAACGATTCGGGTATTACGCAAGCGCCATCCCGGCGCCAAAATCCTCGCGCTCTCGGGCCGTGGCGGAATCACGCTCAACGCCAATCTCGAGCGCGCCCGCCAAGTTGGCGCGGACGCGGCCCTGCTCAAGCCGTGTAACTCCGACGAGATCCGCGAAGCCGTCCGCTCGCTGATTTCGAACGCCCCGAAAACGTCCTCCGCCGAATCGCGCTGACTCTCTTCCCCATCCCGCCGTTTCGACGAGCGGGAAACGCGATGAATACAGTCTCTTCAACCCAAAGCGAAAACTATGCAGCGGGTGTGATCTGTCCCTTCGCAATGAACGATTCGTACGCGTCGTAGACGACGTACTCGGCCGCACCCGCCGCCCGCGCACGCACTTCACACTGTTCCAGAATTTGTGCGCGATGATGGTCCCGTACGTCGCGGCTGAAAATCGCGTGCCAGAGCCGCGTCTCGTCCTCGGTAAGGACGATGACACTGCGTTGCGGTGCGCGACTGTTCATATGCGAATCATATCATAGCGCGCCGGGCTGGCCGGCTGTACGGAGGGAAAATGGCGCGCTCGGAGGGATTTGAACCCCCGACACCTGGCTCCGGAGGCCAGTGCTCTATCCACTGAGCTACGAGCGCGTGGGTAGGCATCTACTTTAGCACGCGGCGAAGCGGGCAATCTAGGCGCGGTCCATGCGCCAAGCATCAATACGAGCACGATTGCGCGCGCGCGAGCGTCGGGTCATAACCGGCGAGAGTTCGGGCGACCGGTTTGGGCCATTGCTTTGTCGCGTGCGCCGCTACTCGCAATGGCGGGGGTCGGAACCGCGGACGGCGATCTAGAACGAAGCCCCGTCGTCGTCGTTGCGCAACAGCGGCAGCGCCAGGACGCGGACCACGCCGCCCAGAAGTGCAAGCGCGACGCCGGCGACGATCCCGACGAGCCCGGCGGTGTACAAGCCGACGGCCCACTCGCCGTAGCCGATGGCGCGGCCGATAAACACGCCCGCGACGCTGATCGCGGCCAGCATCGCACCGGTGAGGCTAAGATCCTCGCGCGCGGCCCGGCCGACAGCGGTATCCAGGCCCCGGGCGATGTCTGCGGGGCGCGCGGAATCTTCGCGGGGATTGCGCTCGAGGGCGCGTAGCCGCACCTGCCGCGCCCGATCGGCCCGGTGGAGGCGAACGAGGCCGCTCACGAGGCGGTGAGCCGCCAGAACGGCGAAACCCAAACCGACCAGCATCCAGACGAGGTTGTCCATCGATACTTCGACCCAGCCCGGTGCGGACCGGTTTCAGGCGTGAAACCGCGGGTTCCGCCGGCCGGTCTTATCGGCGATGCCCAAATCCCTGCAAAGCGCGTTCACCGCGGCCTCCCTTGCCGTCGCCATCGGCGTCTTCGTGGTCGAAGGCGTTGCCCCGCACCTGCCCCCGTATGTCGGCGCGGCGGACGCGTCGACCCTGCGCACGTTCGAGGTTCCGTGTGCGCCGCAACTCGTCATGGACACGGGCGACGGATCGATCCGCGTGAATACGCGCGACCCCGCCGGCCCGGCTGGGTGCCGCGTTCGGGCCGACATCCGGCTCTACCGCACGGGCGACGCTCCTGGCCGAGTCAATCTCGACGCGCTGCTCGCGAGCGTGACCGAGATTCAATCGACCGCGACCGAGCTTCAAGTGCGATCGCTCCCGCCGGACTGGCCAGCGGACGTCGCGGCGCTTGTGAAGTACGAGGTCGAAGTGCCGGCGGGCGCGAATGTTCAACTGCGCGGCGTCAACGGCAACGTCTGGGTCGCCAAGGGGTGCGGCGAGGTGCGCGTCGAAGGCGTGAACGCGGACGTATCCATCTACGAACCCGGGGGCATCGTACTTGCCCGCAGCACGAACGGCCGCCTGCGCCTGTTCGGCTCGCGTCAACCGGCGACGCTGGAAACCGTGAACGGAAACATCCACGCCGAGGTGCTCGAAGGCCGGCTCACCGCCGTCTCCGTCAATGGCCGTGTCCGCGCGGACATCGTGCGCCCGACCGTGAGCGCCGCGGTACTGCGCAGCGAGAACGGCGACGTGGAAATCGGCCTGCCGCGCGACAGCGGGTTTACGCTCGATGCCGTCGCCGCGCGCGGTCGGGTCACGGGTGATAGCGCGATCGACGCGCTCAAGGCGGGTTCGGGATCGTACCGCGGCGTCGCGGGATCAGGCGAGATGCTGTTGACGCTCCACAGCGCCAATGGCAGTATCAGACTCTCCAGGAATTGACCATGGGCGCATTCGCGATAGGGGCACGCACGGTTCCGATGCCGGACGCGCACGAAGAAGTTACGGACGAGGCGCTGGTCAGCCGGGTCAAACGCGGCCGCACAGAGGCGTTCTCCGAACTGGTGCAGCGACACCAGCACACGGTGTACAGCCTGTGCCTGCGCTACATGAAGGATCCCGCGCTCGCCGAGGACATGGCACAGGAATCGTTCATCAAGGGATTCCGGTTGCTCCACGGGTTCCGCGGCGACTGCCGCTTCTCGACGTGGATGTACCGCGTCACGTCGAGCGTGTGCCTGACCGAGTTGTCGCGGCGCGGCAAGCGCGGCGAAGTGCCGTTGGATGACGCGCCCCAACCCTCGCGCGATGCCGAGGCGGGCGAATCGGAACTCGCGGAGATTGTCCGGCACTGCGTCACGCGCCTGCCCGAGCGATATGCGACGATCGTCACGATGTACTACCTTCAACAGTTGCCGTACGAGGAAATCGCCGCGGCGATGAAGATTCCTGTCGGCACGCTCAAGACCTGGATGTTTCGCGCCCGAAAGGAACTGCGCGCGCTGGTGGACGCCCAGTTGGGGGACAATTCACATGCCTACGAATGACGCCGACGGCCTCGACCGCGCCATCGAACGCGCCCTCGGGCCGGACGCGTCCGCTCGCGCGCCGCAAGGCTTCGTCTCCTCAGTTCAGGCGCGCCTGTTCTATGCCGCGCTCATTGCGCGCCGCAGGCGGATCGCGCGCGCGGCGGCCTGGCTCGCCGTGGGCTCGGGCGGACTCTTCGCCGTCGTGTTGGGACTCTTCATCAGCGCCGTAGACGTCCCCGCCTGGGTGATGGAGAACATCCCGGGAATACTCGGCCGGCTGGACGGTGTCCGCGTCGGCATGGAACGCTCGCCGGGCCTGGTCGCGGCGGCCGCGGGGGCCGTGCTGCTGACGAGTGCCGGCGTGATTTCCGCCGCGCTCCGGCCGCGCAAAAACTAGTCCCGCGCGGCTCGCCAGCGGGGTTTTAACCGCCCGCCGCTTCTGTTATACTCCGCGCGTTTCTCGGGGAATTTTCGTTCGTTCTCAATCGGAGAGGTGATTGCATGGCGGTGAAGTTCCGCTGCACGAAGTGCGCCCGCAAATTCGTCGACTGGGGCGTCGATAAGGTCAAGTCCGGCGATGCCTGCGACGATTGCCACGGGGAATATCTCGAACAAGTCGGCTATGACGCCACCCAGGCCGCGCCGCGGAAGAAGCCCGCGCTCAAGCGCAAGCGCGCGCGGGTGCCGGTCGAAGCCGAGGGACCGGCGCTCATGTCGTACGACGACGAAGCGGTCGCTCCCGATCTCGACACGCTGACCTCCCCCGACTCGGGCGGCAATGTGGATGAAGTGGACGACTTCGACAATTCGACCGAAGTCGAGGCGGACGCCGCCGAAGAGGGTGACGAAGAAGAGGAAACCACTCCGGCAGCGGCCGATGAAGAAGCTGACGAGCCGGATGTACCCGTCAAGGACGACGAAGAAGAGTAGTGCTGGGCAACCGAGGGGCTTATTCGGATTGCGGGGGTGCAGTTGGGGGCGTTTGAGCTTCGCCTTCGGGTGGATTGGCGCCACCGGCCGAACGCTTGGCCGCGGCTTCTTTCGTTAGTACGATAATCTTGTCCGATTCAAAGATCACCTCGACGTATTCGAACGAGCCGACGAGGTCCTCGCGCAAGTACGCGAGCAAGGGTCGCCCCGCGGGTATTTCAATGGTCCAGCGGCGCTGCGGCTGCGGCATCTCACGGATCGACGGGTGGACGCGCAAGTTCAGGTTCTTCGTCGTCTTGAGTTCTTCGAGAACGTCCGCAAAATCCTGGTTCCGGTAGCTCAGCGGCTCCGCGGACACAGGCGCCATCAACGAGTCGCGCAGGGCACTCGTCACGCGCTCGCCGGAGGCAATGGTCACCTCCTGTGCCTCGGGGAATAGTTCCTGTTTGAGCTTCTCGCGCGATGGGTCGACGTCGTCATACACGACTTCCTTGACCCTGCGCCGCGGGATCTCGAACTTCTGGCCGTTGAGCAGTTGCACTTCGTAAAACTGCGGCGTCGCGCGGATCACCTGCACACCCGTCATCCGCATTCCGCTTTCGAGAACGAGTACATCCCCCGGCATTTCGACCGCCTTCGGTTTTTCGTCTTCAGGCGCTGGGGTGGTCGAGTCGCTCTCTTCGGGCGCGTTCGCCTCTTCAGGCGGTGACTCGGGTGTCTGCGCCGAAACCGAAAGAGGAAGCGCCGCGAGAAGCGCGGCGAGCAATGTCAGGGCAAGTCGATGCACGTTGGCGTCAGTCAATCTGATTTCAGCGGATTATTGGCCGAGCCGATCGGTACGCTGCGCACGCTGTCAGAATGCGCAGTTTACGTTCGGATCTCAGCCTAAGTCAAGCAGATACGGTATAATCCATGCAACCAGTCGATACGGCTCCGGTTGTTCAGGGGGAAACTATGGCGGTCATCCTCATCGCTACAGACGACGCCGAGACCGTCTCTATTCTGTCACCCATGCTCGAATCCCTGGGCCATTCTCCCCTGTCCGTCCAGACCACCGAAAACATGATCGAAGACGTCGTGCTCAACGAGGCAGCGATGGTGCTCGTTGCCGAAGACGTTGTGCCGTATTCCGGCTGGGAATGCTGCGAGATCCTCCGGGGCGATCCCTCCATTCCGCGGGAGCTGCCCGTGCTGATGTTGACAGAAGGCCGCGGGAACGTCCGCAGGCTCGAAAAGTGCGGATTTTCTGGAACGCTCGATCCGCAGATTACGGGCGCCGAACTCGGCGAAGAACTGACCCGCCACCTCGGCGAACACGCCGCGCCAGACCGCTACGATCCGCTGGCCGATCTGAACCTCGGCTGATTCGATTCGCGGGGGGCACCGGTGGAACTCCAGCGTCAGAATTCTGTCGCCATCAGATTTCGCAGCCCGATTCGCATGGGCACGAGCGCCGCGGCGGCGCTTAGCGCGGAATTGACCACCAACACGACGACCAGAATGCCGCCGAAATGCGGCACCGAGTCTGGCCGCAGCGCATACCACTGCAGCACGAGCATCTGGCTGCCGAGCACCAGCGAAATGTACGCGACGCTCAACAGGAAGTTCAGCGTGCCGCCCATGCCGGAAACGATCCGCGCAGGGTTGTCTTCCTCGAAGTTCGGGTAAAGGCTTCCCAGCCCCACCGCGAGCCCCGCGAGTGCGAAGTTCGCGCATGCGATCGTGTACAGCGACACCGCAAAGTGGATCTTCGTCACGTCAAGGAACAGACAGGACAGGAACGTCAGCCCGAGCGTGAAGGGCGCGGTGGTCGCCACGCTCAACCAGAATTTCTGCCAGACCAGTTGCCGACGCGTGATCGGCGCGAGGCCCAGGATCCAGAATCGGAACCCTTCGAGGCTGATCAGCGGGTACACGAAACGGCTCGTGAGCGAGGCGAGGATCAGCGCGCAGGCCCCCGCGTTCAGGCTCGCGACCCAACTGCGATACGCGGGGCTGGCGAGTTCCATCGACCGGTTGCCGAGGTTGGCGATGTATGCCGCCATGAGTCCGAAGAACACGAAGAACTGCGTCCACTGGATGGGGTCGCGCCAGAACAGGCGGATGTCCTTTACGATCAGCGCGCGGATCGGGTTGCGCAGAAATCCGAGGAAGAAATCGAGCCGGCCGAGCAGGCCCCGGCCGATCGGGTGGCGTGAGGTCCGGTCTGCGCCGAGCAGCGCGCTGAATCCGGGCAGGAACAACCAGTGCGCCGCCTCCGCCGCGACCCACGTCGCCATCAACGCGTTCGACGCGAGCAGCAGCCAGAGGAATACCGACCGGCGGTAGAACCCGTCCGCCGCGGCCAGCACGCCGCCCGCCGCCCAGGAACTCGGCAGGAACGGCGACTGCGTCCCGGTCGTGGTTTGGAGCACGAGCCGCTCGATCGAGCTCTCCGCGAGCCGCTCGACGCTGAGATTCTGCCGCAGGTAACCGAAAAGCACGACGAGCGCGATCGCGGCGAGCACGAACAACATCACGCGGGGCACGCGCGGGAACACGCGCGCGAGGATGAAGGTGACCACGGCGCCGATCGCCGCCGGGATCACGACGAAGGGGACATAGAACACGACCGCGGCGATGTAGTAGCCCCAGTGCGCGTTGGTCGTGTATCCGAACGCGAGGATGAGCGGCGTGCCGAGATAGGCCGAGGCCCACGAGCTGAAGCCGATGCACTCGACGAACCGTGCCAGGAAAAACGTGCGCGCGCCGATCGGCGCCTGGAGCAGGTATTGCACCTCGCGCGCTTTGTACATCGTCGAGTATGCGATGAGCACGTTCGAGAAGATGAGCATGAAGAACAGCGCGAGCGCGAAGATCGCCAGCAACCGCGCCATGAGTATCTCGGCCAGCGTAATCGCGTCGGCCGGCGGCTCGCCGGCAAATCCCTCGTTCCGCAGCCACAGAAAACCCGCCGCGAAGCCCCACAGCGCGCCGAACCACAGCACGATTGCCGCGCTGCCCACGACGCCGATCTTCAGCCAGGATTCGTGCTTGAGCGCCGCGACCGAATGCCGGCCCATGCGGCCCTTGGCCCACAAAATCGCCGGTAACGGCGTCACGCGACTTCGTCCCCCTTGGTGAGTTCGAGGAACACGTCTTCCAGCGTCGAAGTCGGCGTGGACTGTTCGAGCTTCATGATGTCGCGCACCGCGCCCACGCACAGGAGCTTGCCGAGGTTGATGATGCCGATGCGGTCGGCAATTTCCTCGGCGATGCTCAACGTGTGCGTGGACATCAGGACCGTCAGCCCCTCCTCCACCGTCTTGCGCTTGAGGTAGGTTTTCACCGCGCGGATGTTCTTCGGGTCGAGCCCGACCCACGGCTCATCTACAATGACCACTTTGGGCCGGTGCAGGAAACACGACGCGAACGAGAGTTTCTGCCGCATGCCGTGGC
>CAYPNI010000075.1:0-20152 GCA_964411925.1 uncultured Nitrospirales bacterium | reverse complement strand
AACGAACTCGGCGCGTTCGAGTCCGGCGTCGCCGCGAAGCTCCTCGGCCTCGTGCCCTCCGTGATCTTCGGCGGCTCCGTCTCCATCCTCGCCACGCTCGGCGTGACCGCGGTGGCGCCCAAGCTTCGCCGCCTGAACATCCACGACCTGCTGGACGAAACGTCGAAACCCACGTGACGCAACGACCCGAGCGATTCTGTCAGAGAAAAACCGGAGCTGCGCGGGAGGGCGAGCGTACTCGCGAGCCGCCCCTTCGAGCCGACGCTGCGCGGGAGGGCGAGCGTACTCGCGAGCCGACGCTTCGAGGCGACGCCGCGCGGCGGCTGACGCGCAGCCTTCCCCAGCAAAGTCGCCGCGCAACGACTGAATCGTCCCCATCTCATCCGGAGCAACGACGCGCGCTACGGCGCGCCGCCGCCATTCACGTGTGACGGCGAGGCATTCACGTATCCCATCAATACAAACAAGAACGCATTCAAAAACACGAGCGTCCCGATCATCTCCAAGATCTCTTCGAGGCTCGCGCACACAAAGTACCGGATGATCGCCGAGGTATCGTGCACGTCCGTGACTTCTGAACCGAGCCACTCGAGGCCAATCGAAGCGACTGCGAATATCGCGCAGGCCGCCGCGATCCTCCGTCGCACGGGAATCGGCAAGCCTGCGACGAAACGCGCCAGCCACGCGGCGATTCCCAGACCCACGGCGACCGACAGCAACGCAGCGGCGCGCCCGATAGCGTTATCTTCGACGAACCTGTAAACCATCGCGCCGTAGCGATCGTGAAGCCCCGCGATCTTCTCGACACCTGCCAGCGCGAACGCAACCGAAGCGACGGCCCACTGTTTCCAATGCGCGTCGTTGCGCCGCAGCGCGACCAGCCCGTTGGCGCCCGCGGCCAGCGCGACGATGAACAGTAGTCCCGTCGCAAAAAATCTGGGGACGCCGAATTCCGCGTCGAGCCAGAACGACTCGACGAAGGTATACGCGAAGTCCCAATACACGGCGAATTTCAGAATGCGGCCGACGGAACTAAGAAGGAACAGCGCGATAACAACGCCTGCGAGCACGCGCTGGATCCCGGCCACGGGCATACCCGCGAGCGTGATCGGTGAGCTCTCGCCCGTGGTGCTCACCCGGTCGTGCGTTCGGCGCTGGCGATCGCGTTCACGGACAACAACAGGCTCGGAAACAATTCCTCCGCCTCCCGCGAACGTCCCGCCCGCTGCAGGCCGCGCCATTCCCGGATGAGCCGGATTTGATGCGCATGCAGCCGCGCCAGTCCGCGCGCGCGCATAGCGAGCGTCTTCATCAGCCGTGGACGCCGCGCCTCGCGATCGCGGTCGAAGAAATCGTTCAACATGCGGCCCGTGCGCTCGAATTCGGCGCGGATCAATCCGAACACGCGCTCGCGCACCGCCGCATCCTCGCACAGCGATGCGTACTCCGACATCTGCCCCAAGTCCGCCGACGAGATGCTCGTCTCGGCGTTGTAGAGCACGTACGGGAGAAACGGAAACGACGACGCGTGTTTCTTCAGGAACGCGTACCCACTCGCGTCGTCTTTCGCGAGTCGCTCGAGCGCCGATCCGAGCCCGTACCAGCCCGAGAGATAAAACCGCGCCTGCGTCCAACTGAACACCCACGGGATCGCGCGCAAGTCCGCGAACGACCGCTCGCCGCTGCGCCGCGCGGGGCGCGATCCGATGAAGCTGTGTTCGAGCACGTCGATGGGCGTCGCTGCGGCCCAAAAATCGAAGAACCCGTCAGCCCTGAGCAGCGCCGCGTAGGCCTCGCGGCTGTGCTCGCTCAAGATTTCGCACAGTTCGACCGCCTTGGGGTTGTCGCCGCCCGCGCGCGCGTGACGCGCCGCGGTCAACACGACGCCCGCGGCCGTCAGTTCGAGGTTGAACACCGCGGTCGGCAGGTTGCCGTACTTTTGCGCGATGACTTCGCCCTGCTCGGTCACGCGAATCCCGCCGTCAAGCGTGCCGGTCGGCAGCGCGCCGAGGAACCGATGCGTCGGCCCCGCGCCGCGGCTGAAGGTACCGCCACGGCCGTGGAAAAACTCGATCGTGAATCCGCACGATTTGCCGACCGACGACAGGCTGCGCTGCGCCCTGCTCAGTGCGCGTTGGCTCGCGAACATCCCGCCGTCCTTGTTGCTGTCACTGTATCCCACCATCACCTGCTGCGTCGGGTGCGCGCCGCCCGCAGAAGACGCCGCCGTGATCGGGTGACGCAGGAAATCCCGCAGGATGTCCGTAGCGCTCGCGAGGTCGTCCAGTGTCTCGAACAGCGGCACGACGGACACCGCGCACCGCAGTCGCTCGCCGTCCTGGTAGAGCAACCCCACCTCGCGGCAGAACGCATACACCATCAGCAGGTCCGTCACGTCGCGCGTCATGCTCACGATGAAGGCGCCGAGACCCGCCGTGCCATGCCGCGCGACGTGGTCGGCGATGCATTGGAAACATTCAATCGTCGCGCGCGCTTCGTCGCCCAGCCGGGCCGATCGCGGCGCGATCGGACGCAGCGATCGCAGCTCCGCGTCGAGAAACGCGCGCCGCTTCGCGAAGTCCCACGAGGCGTAGTCCCAGTCCGCGGCGCCGGCGGCGCGCAACATCTGGCCCAGCGCCTTCGCGTAGTACGCACTGTTCTGCCGGATGTCGAGCCGCGCCATGTGGAACCCGAACGTGTCCACGTGGAGCAGCACCGGCTGGACCTCCGATTCCGCCAATCGCTCCGCCCCGACCGCCCGCAACGTGTCGCGAAGCAGTTCCAGGTCGCGCCGCAGATCGCCCGCGTCTGCGTACCGCACTCCTTCGCCGACTCGTGTGCCCGCGAGGCGTGCCTTCATCAATTCGACGAAGTCGCGCCATGGCTCCTGCGCATGCGCGGGCGGCGCGGGCAGACCGGCGGCGGCGAATTCCTCGTGCCCGATTCGGATCGCCTCGCGCAGATCCGCCGGCGGTGTCTGGAACAAATCGGACAGCGTCAGGTTAAGCGACAGGAGTTCGAGCCGATCGCGGAGCGAATCGAGAGCGAGCCCGCGCAGATGGTCGAGCGTCAGCGCGGTCGTCTGGGCGGTCACGAGTGGATGCCCGTCGCGGTCGCCGCCGACCCAGTTTCCGAACGTGATCAGCGGAAACGCCGCGTCCGCGGCGGGGTCCCCGTCCAGATTGGCCTCGCGCCACGCGTCGTCGAGGCGCCGCTGCAATTGTGCGATGGCCCGCGGGAAGACCTCCCCGAGGTGATCCGTGATGTGCTCGAGCTCCGACATCACATCGGGTTTCTGCAGATAAATCTCGCCCGTGCGCCAGAGCCGTTCCAGGATCGCCCGGATGCGATCGAGCACAATCGCGCGCTCGTGTCGCCGTTCGGCCAGCACGTCGAGCTTCGTGAATTCTTCGAAGAGATCGCGATGTTGCCGCAGCACAACGGGGCGCTTCGCCTCGGTCGGGTGCGCGGTGAGCACGATTTCGATGTGCACCCGCCGCAACACGTCCCGGATCTCCGGCGAGGAAAGGCCGGACTCGGCCAATTGCCGGAAACAATGGCCGAACATTCCGGGCTCGGAGGTCAGCCCGAGCCGGTTCTCGCGTTCGCGGCGCGCCTCGTCTGCCGCGTGCTCCTCGATGATGTTGAGGAGATGAAATGCAATCGCGAGCATCTGCAATTCATGGCGCACGCCTTCGGAAGTTTCGGGCAGATCGGCCATGGGCCGATCGTCCATCGTCGTAAGCGCGCGGGCCAGCGCTTCGTGCCCAACGTCGCCGAGCACGTCCGCAAAACACGTGTAGAGCGTTGCGCGGTCCGCCTCAATCTTGCTGAACCAGGACTCCAGTGCGTCGCGATCCGCCATGCGCTGCTCGCTCATGCTCCCAAAGTGTCAGGGCGCGGATGCATACACCGTGCCGCGTCCGCGCTCATCATAACCCGAATGGCGACACGGGTTTCTGGCAAGAATTCACGCGATCTGGCATACTTCGTGAAATTTTTTCTACGCACGCGAAGGAAGGCGGCTACGGCCTCGTAATGAAGGGCATTATCCTATCCGGCGGCGCCGGCACGCGCCTGCACCCGTTGACGCGGGTCGTGAGCAAACAACTGCTCCCCGTGTACGACAAGCCGATGATTTATTACCCCCTGAGCACGCTGATGCTCGCGGGCATCCGCGAAGTGCTGATCATCTCCACGCCGCAAGACCTGCCCATGTTCCGCCAACTCCTCGGCTCGGGCGAACGACTCGGCATGAAGTTCAGTTATATCGAACAACCCAGCCCGGACGGTCTCGCGCAAGCGTTTGTTCTCGGTCAGAAGTTCGTCGGCGACTCCCCGTCGTGCCTGATCCTGGGCGACAACATTTTCTACGGCCACGGGGTCACGGGTACGCTGCGCCGCGCCGCACTGACGACAGACGGCGCGCTCGTCTTCGGGTACTACGTGCGCGATCCGGAACGATACGGCGTCGTCGAGTTCGACAGCACGGGCCGTGCGATTACCATCGAGGAGAAGCCCGAAGCGCCCAGAAGCCATTACGCGGTCCCGGGACTCTATTTTTATGGTCCGGACGTCTGCGAGTATGCGTGCAAGCTCAAGCCGGGCAAACGGGGCGAGCTGGAAATCACCGACCTGAACCGCGTCTACCTCGACCAGGGCCGCCTGCGCGTCGAAGTCCTCGGCCGCGGTGTCGCCTGGCTCGACACGGGCACCAACCAGAGCCTGATGGAAGCGGGGCAGTTCGTCCACGCCATCGAAGAGCGCCAGGGACTCAAGATCGGCTGTCTCGAAGAGATCGCGTATTTGCAAGGCTGGATCGATGCGGCCACCGTCGAAGCGGAAGCCAATAGCATGGGCAAGAGCGCCTACGCGGCGTACCTCCGCGAAGTCCTCCGCCGCGGAAAGTAGCCATGCCGAATCTTAATCCTTCAGTCGTCATTGCGGAGAACGCCCTTCGCGACGAATCAATTGGGTCAACCAATGGGGTAGCAGGCCTAAGCGGGGTACAGCTTAGGCCTGTGCCCCACGCGAACCACCCCGCCCGTCATTGCGAGGAGCGCCCTTTGCGACGAAGCAATCTCTTTAACCAGGCACACCACCCCCACACTCCAAACACCTCATCTGAGATCTCAAATCTCAAATCGGAAATTCAACAGTTGCCAATATTCATGCTCGCGACCGATTCTCACCTCAACACCATCGCCGCCGCCCCCGGGAGCATTCACGCATGAGACGCATTTGCGTCACCGGCGCCGCCGGATTCATCGGCTCGAATTACGTGCGCTACAAACTCGCGCAGGACCCGGCGGTCCACATCGTCGTGTTCGACAAACTCACCTACGCCGGCAACCTCGACAACCTCAAAGACCTGCCGCAGTCGCGATACACCTTCATCAAGGGCGACATCGCGGACAAGGCCGCCATCCGCGCGGCGATGGACGGCTGCGATGCCGTCGTCAACTTTGCGGCGGATACGCACGTGGACCGCAGCATCATGGGCGCGACGGACTTCATCGCCACGAACGTGACTGGTGTGTACAACATCCTGGAGGCCGCCAAGGAACTCAAAACCGGCCGAGTCCTTCTGGTGTCAACGGACGAAGTCTACGGCAGCATTCGCGAGGGGTCATTCAAGGAAACCGACCCGCCGGGGCCGCGCAATCCCTACTCGGCGAGCAAGGCGGGCGGCGATCTCATGGGCCTCGCGCACTTCGAGACGTTCGGCACGCCCGTCATAGTCACGCGCGGCTCGAACACCTACGGGCCCTATCAATATCCCGAGAAGGTCATGCCGCTCTTCATCACCAATCTGATCGACGGCGAGAAGGTGCCGCTCTACAAGGGCGGCGAACACAACGTCCGCGACTGGCTGTATGCGGAGGACCACGCGAGCGGCGTGGACGTGGCGCTCGTCAAGGGACAGCCCGGACAAATCTACAACGTCGCAGGCGGAAACGAACGCGAGAACATCGTGCTCACGAAAAAACTCCTTGGGCTGCTCGGCCGCGGCGACGAATTCATTCGCCTCGTGCCCGATCGCCCCGGCCACGACTTCCGCTACTCGATCAACTCCGCCAAACTCCGCGCGCTCGGCTGGCGCCCCAAAATGGATTGGGATCAGGGTGTCGCGCTCACGGTGGATTGGTATCGCAAGAACGAATGGTGGTGGCGCAAGATCAAATCGGGCGAGTTCCGCGAGTACTACAAGAAGCAGTACGAACAGCGGACGGGATGATCGCCGCCCCGCGTTTCCCGCAACTCGCGAATAGCGCGGGAAGTACCGCGACTCTCGTTGATAATTCGCTTATTTGGTAGTACAGTACGCTCACGGGCATCCGCAGCGACGCTTCGGGGGAAGGCGCTGAGCGCGTTTTCAATCTCCAGCCATGCGCCCGTGATCTATGGGGGACGAATGGGTAAAGGGGGCGACACGTCTTCTCTGCTCGGCTCGGGCCTCGTCGAAGACGGCGTCATCACAGCCGATCAGCTGAAGCGCGCAATGAAGGTCCAGTCGCTTCTCGAGCGGCCCCGGCAACTCGGCGAAATACTCATCGAGCTCGGCTTCGCGACCCGCGAAGCCATCCACGACGGCATCGCGCGGCACGGGCGCGGGATGCGGCTCGGCGAAATTCTGCTCGAGAGCGGCCTCGTCTCGCGCGACGTGCTCGACACCGCCGTCAAGATTCGCGATCAGAGCAAGAAACAAATCGGCCAAATCCTGATCGAACTCGGCGCGGTGAACGAGCGTAGCCTGATGCAATGCCTCGCTCACCAGGCCGGTGTCTCCTACATCGAACCGACCTACGCGATGCTCGACAAGTCCGTACTGGCCGGCGTTTCGCCGGATTATCTCGCGCGCCACATGTTCGTGCCGTTCTGCAAGACGGAGGACGGCAAGACGCTGCTCATCGTCACCGATGTCCGCAAGGAAGAGACGATCAGCGCGCTCGAAGAGATCTACCCGGGCGGATACCAACTCGCGCTGGGCCCCGAAGAACGGATCCGCTCGACCATCGAGGAATTCCGCCACCTCCGCCGCGAGGCCAAGTCCGCCGCGAAAACCGAGAAAGAGGACGAGGACGGCATCGCGCATCTTGTCGAGCACATCTTCAAACAGGCGATCGACGAACGCGCCAGCGACATCCACATCGAGCCGATGGCCGAGCGCATCCGCATCCGCTACCGCGTGGACGGCGTGCTCGTCTACCGCACCGACCTGCCCAAGGAACTGCTGGCGAAACTCATCTCGCGCATCAAGATTCTCGCTGAGTGCAACATTGCCGAGCAGCGCAAACACCAGGGTGGCCGCATCAAGTTCGTGAAAGACGGCCAACCCTACGACCTGCGTCTGTCGTGCTACGTCAGCGTGCACGGGGAGAGCGCCGTCATTCGCGTGCTCAATAAACAGTTGGGCCTGGTCAGCCTCGACGAACTCGGCATGGCGCCCGCCGTCCTCGTCAAATTCCGCGAGCATGTGCTCGAACTGCCCACCGGCGTCGTCATCATCACCGGCCCCACCGGCTCCGGCAAAACCACGACGCTCTACAGCAGTCTCGACTATTGCAATGACATGTCCCGCAAGATCATCACCGTTGAGGACCCGGTCGAATACCAGATTGACGGGCTCGTCCAATGTTCGATCGACGTGAAGTCCGGCCGCACCTTCGAAAACTCGCTCCGCGAAATCGTCCGGCAGGACCCGGACATCATCGTGCTCGGCGAGATTCGCGATAAAGTGACGGCGGAGACGTCCATTCAGGCTGCGCTCACGGGCCACAAGGTCTACGCCACGTTTCACACGGAAGACGCCATCGGCGGCCTCGTGCGCCTGCTCAACATGGGCATCGAGGCCTTCCTGATCTCGTCCACCGTCGTCGCGATTGTGGCGCAACGCCTGCTCCGCCGGCTCTGCCCGAAATGCCGGCAGCCGCACACCCCCACGCCCATCGAAGTGCGCCGGCTGGGCCTCAAAATGGCCGACATCAAGGCCTACGAGTTTTACAAGGGCCAGGGTTGCGCCCACTGCAACTACACGGGCTACCGCGGGCGCGTGGGTGCCTACGAATTGCTCGTCATCGACGAGGACGTCCGCGAGGCGGTCCTGCGCGGCGATCCCGCCCATGTCATCCGCAAGATGTGCGTCGATTCGACCGGCATGGTGAGCATGCGCGAAGACGCCATCGTCAAAGTGATCAAGGGGCTCACGTCCTTCGAGGAAGTGGCGCGGCATACGCCGCAGACCGGCGAAGTGCGGCCAATCGCCGAAATCATGTCAAACGTGGGGTAAGAGGTGTGCTGGAATGGTGAACTGCCCTTATTGCAAAGCTGATATCGCGCCGCCGCCCATCGCAGGCGGATCGGGGCTCATTTACGCGTGTGGCGCCTGCTTGAACCCGATCGGCCTGCGCCACGCCGGGGGGTCACTCCAGGCTTTCACGCTGCCCGGCGAGCATGACATCCGAACGGTCACGTCCGGCGAGTCGCTCGGCGGCCGAATTCTGCACCGCCTGCGCGATTCCGTGAGCGACCTGCCGGTGCTGCCCAGGATCTCGGAGCGCATTTCGTCCGCGATCAACAGCGAGCAAGCGTCGATGACTGACGTCGCCCGAATCGTGCGCGAGGACGGCGTCATCGCCGCCAACGTGCTGCGCGTCGCGAACAGCGCCGCTTATGGCGGCCTGCACCCCATCTCCGAATTGACGGCCGCGTGCTCGCGCCTCGGCCAGAAGACCGTCGCGAACATCGTCCAGTCGGTCGCAAGCAAGGCAGTGTTCAGCTCGGAGGACCCCGTCGTCGGCTCGATGATGGAGAAACTCTGGCGGCATTCGGTCGCCGTCGCCCATTTCTCCGCGGGCGTCGGCAGCGCGCTCTCCATGCCGCAGATCGACACGCTTTATCTGCAGGGTTTGTTCCACGACATCGGCAAACTCGCCATCTTGTGCGTCTGCCGCGGCGGCGACACGAAGTCGTCTGGCAATGGCCACCTCACGGACGACGTGCTGATGGAAGTCGTCGAGGCGTACCACCGCCTCGCGGGCCTGCACATGCTCATCCACTGGAACCTGCCGCCTGAATTCCTGATCACGGCCTATTACCACGAAGAACCTGACCGGACGCCCTCGGACGATATGCGCCGCGCCGTCCACGTCGTTTCGCTCGCGAATAAACTTGCCTACATTTCCGGCCTCGGTTTTGGCGAGGAATCCAACGACGACACGCTGCTCGATCACCCGTCCTCGGCGTTCCTGCAATTGAACGACGTCCGCCTTGCGAACATTCGAGTCGACCTGGAAGAGAAGCTGGACGCGCTACTGGGCGCCATCGCTCAATAGCGCAACCCGCAGCCACCCGGGAGGGCGACCGTTCGCGCTAGCCGGCGCCCGCGATCACGGCCCCTCGCGGAACACCGTGAGCCGATGCTCGACCAATAGCGGCCGCAGTTCGGCGACCACATCCGGGTCTGGATGGAGAAATCGGATGTTCTCCCCGGCCGGTCCCGCGAGCAGGGCCTCCCTCCCGAGCATGAACGCGTCGTAGCGTTCGTCGGCTTCGTACGCGCCGAATCCCCACCCCGCGAGAACCGCCGCAACCGCAACGATCACCGCGAACTGCATATACCGCGGCGCGCTCGATAATCGGGGCGACTCGCGATACAGCCCCGCCAGCACGCCGCACCATGTCAGCGTGGACCACGGCAGGAACCGCGAGCTGATTGCGTTCGCCGGCCCCTCGGGCGTGTGTTTGAACGCCGTTAACACACCCGCCGTGATCCCGACGGACATCAAACCGAATACGAAGCCGTCGAATCGGTCCGCATCCCCGCGCTTGAACATCTGGACGAACCAGCCCAGCACCACCGCGAACACGCCGCCGCACACGAACGCGACCGGCCCGGAGTAAGGTGCCAGCGGCCCGCCGAGGTATGCGCAGACGTACATCGCGTAATCGAACAAATCGACGCGCTCGCCTCCAACGTCGGCCGGGGCGCCGCCGGCAAGGAGAAACACCGCGCAGGCTGCTAATCCGGCCGTCAGCCAGGCCGCGAGCACCGCCGTTTTTCGCGTCGCGCCTAAATCGCTCCGCGCGGAAATCGCGACCGCACCCGCGGGCCACACGGCGAACCCGCCGCCGACGGAGAATGTCGCGGCGAATCCCGTCACTATTGCGGCTCCGACCGATCGCTTCCGCAGCGTCCGCCCGGCAAGAAGCACCAGCGTCGACACGATAAAAAACACCGCCGCGGCAATGCTCGCATGAAGCCCCCAATGCCAAACGGCATACTGGCTCGGGGAAAACATCAACAAGGCCATGACCGGCAGGAACCAGCGGCTTCCGCCATCGCGGCGAATGTGCGCCGCGCGTGCCACGAATCGCGCGACAAGCCCAAACGTCCCGATGAAGCAGATCAGCGTGAGCCCGGTCTCGTATCGCATGTTCCAGCGCGTCAACCACGCAAGCGGGATGACGATGAGGCTGGACACAAACTGGATGTGTTCGTTGATGCGCACCCAGAAATCGGCGGGCGTCAGCGTGCCCTCGAACGCGCGCGCGACCGGCTCAACGTACGACCATTCGTCCCAATAGGGCGCGTCGTAGGTGAATCGGTACGTCAGCGTGCCGCACAACAGAATCGGCACACACGCCAACAGGGCGAAAGCGTGTCTCGCGCGTGCAAGCCGTACCGCGCCTTGAGTGGGCCGCGCCGTATCGGCATCCTGTCCACTCGAAAGGACGCCTGTTGTGTCTACTGGGTTCATCAACGACGATTTCCTGCTCGATTCCCCCGAAGCGCGGCGGTTATATCACGAGTTCGCCGCAAATGAACCGATCCTCGACTATCATACGCACCTGTCCGCACGCGAAATCGCGGCAAACCGCCGCTTCGCAAACCTCGCCGAAGCCTGGCTCGAGTCCGACCACTACAAGTGGCGCGTCATGCGCGCGAACGGGATCCCCGAATCGCACATCACGGGCGGCGCCGAACCGCGCGAGAAGTTCCGCGCATGGGCCGAGACCGTCCCGAGGCTGCTCGGCAATCCGCTCTACCACTGGACGCACCTCGAACTGAAACGCTTCTTCGGCATCGACACGCTGCTGGGCCCGGACACGGAATCGGAAATCTGGGACGCCACCGCTGAACGACTGGCCGAACTTCCCTGCCGCGAGATGATGCGCCGGATGAACGTGCGCGTCGTGTGCACAACGGACGACCCGGCGGACCCGCTCGAGTTCCACGAAGCGATCGCCGCGGACCCGTCGTGTACCGTTCGCGTGTACCCCACGTTTCGCCCCGATGCCGCCCTCCGCGTCGAGTACCCCGCCGAATTCAATGCGTGGCTCCAGAAACTTTCCGCGGCGGCCGGCGTGGACATTGACACGTTTACGGATTTCTGGGAGGCGCTGAACAAGCGTCACGACGACTTCCACCGCGCGGGGTGCCGGCTGTCCGACCACGGCATCGAATCGTTTCGCGCCGGCGGCACGCACGATCACGCGCGCCTGTGGTTCGACAAACTCCGAGGCCGGGACGCGCTCAAAGGCGGCCCGGCGGCCATCTATCGCTCGGCCATGCTCGGCCAGTTCGCCCGGCTGAACGCGAAGAAAGGCTGGGTGCAGCAATTCCACGTCGGCCCACTGCGGAACAACCGGCTGGCCCTCATCCACCGAATCGGCAGGGACGCGGGCGCGGATTCGATCGGAGATGAACCGTACGCGCGAGCCATGAACGCGTTTTTCAGCGGGCTCGACGCGGAGGGCCGGCTCGCCAGGACGATCGTCTACAACATCAACCCCGCGGACAACGCCATGGTCCTCTCCACGCTGGGCAATTTCGAGGACGGCAGCGTGCCCGGCAAAATGCAGTTCGGCTCGGCCTGGTGGTTCAACGACCACATCGAGGGCATGGAGGCGCACCTCACGTCGCTCGCGCGCATGGGCGTGCTGAGCCGCTTCGTCGGCATGCTCACCGACAGCCGCTCGTTTCTGAGTTTTCCGCGCCACGAGTATTTCCGCCGCGTGCTGTGCAATTTTCTCGGCCGCGAAATCTCGACCGGACGGATCCCGCGCGACTTCGATCTCGTCGGCAGCATGGTGCGCGACGTCTGCTTCCGAAACGCCGAAGCGTACTTCGGGTTCCCGGCATGAGCGACCCGCTGGCCGCGCCCGCGACGCCGCCCCTGCGCAGCTTCACGATGCACGGCATCCGGTTCTTCGTCTACGCGACGCCCGAAGACATGGGCGCCGCTTCCGCGCACCGGCTCGCGCATGAACAGGTGCGCCTTGCCGCGCGCGGAGGGAACCGCGTGGGCTTTCTCGTCATGGCCGCGCCATCCGCCTATGCATTCTATTCCGCCTATCTCCGCCTCGCCCGCCATTCGGAATCGTTCGCCGCGGCGGTCGCGCGCACCGACTTTTTTCAGTTCGATGAGTATCCCCTGCCCGAAACGCACCCCGCGTCGTTCCGATTTCTCCTCGAAACGCATTTCTACGGCGCATTGCGCCGCCTCTGTCCGCTGGCGGGAATCCACCCGCTAAATGTGGACGCGCCGGACCCGCTTCGTGTCTGCCGCGACTATGCCGCGCGCGTTCTCGCGTACGGGCCGGACCTGCAACTCAAGGGCGTCGGCGAGAACGGCCACTGGGGTTTTCACGAACCCGGCATCCCGCTCGACGGCGAACCCGTTTATATGAAAGTAAGAACTTCAGACGAGAACGCCGCGCAACAGCTCCGCGATCACCCGGCGCTGTTCCGAAGCGCCTCGGACGTGCCGCGCGAAGCGTATTCGGCCAACGTCCCGCTGTTCCTGCGTACGCGGGAGGCCATCGAGGACAATGTGCCGCAGGCGAGCAAAGCCTTCGCCCTGCTCGCGGCATACGGAAGCGCGAAGGTGGACACTGCGGTCCCGACGAGCGCGCTCAAGCGCCATCCGAACGCGACGGTCCGCACAACCGAGGCCGCATCCTGGGCGATCGAACGCTTCGCCCGCGACGGCCGTATCTCTACGGCAGACGTCACCAGGCTCGCCGCATCGCTTGGCGGCGCCAAAGACCCGAACGATACAATGGCCTACATCAAGCGAACACTCGACACCATGGAAGTCGCCGTCGGCAAATAATCCAGTCCGCGCCCACCCCGTCATTGCGAGGAGCGCAGTTTGCGACAAAGCAATCGCGCCAACCAGCCAGCCCCAATTCGTGTGACAGGGGTAAACGGGGTCCAGCTTACACCTGTTCCCCCGCTACGAATGAAATCTCAAATCTCAAATCTCAAATCGCATACCCGCGAAGACGCGCGCCGACATCGCGAAGAGCCCCAGCCCCGTCATTGCGAGGAGTCACGTCATGGGCGTGACGACGAAGCAATCTCGTCAGCCAGCAATTCCCGGCTCGCGAGTATGCTCGCTCTCGTCGCCTTCGCCTTCGCCTGCGCAGCCGCCGCAAGCGCGCAAGACGAGCCCTCGCTCCTCGAGATCGCCGCCGCGCACATCGCCATCGCCGAATCCACCCGAAACGAGACGATGCTCTGGGGGCGCCTCGGGGGTAGCGCCGCGGAGCGTGCCTCCGCGCACCGGCTCGCCAGCCAGTTGTTTCTCGCCGAAGTCGAGCCCGTCGAATACTCCGCCTATCGCCCCGTGCGCTGGTCGCTCGCGCCCGAGAGTGGCGAACCGCTGGCCAGCGCCATGCCCGCGCCCTTCGACGCCTGGATGCCTGACGCGGAGCCCGCGCCGATCGTCCGAATCCGAACCGACGACGACTGGACGCGCGTCGCCGGCGCGTGGGCCTATGTCGAGGCGGAGGCGGACGGTTCGGCGGCGCGCACCAACGTCCGCGGCGACAAGCTATACCAGCGCGCGGTCGAGAGCGGCGCCGCCGGCTTCGTATTCTCGCTGCCGACTCCTCCGGGCACCTGGCGCTCCGTGGTGCCCGTGGACAAGCCCTTCGCGCTGCCCGACGAACTCTACCCGAGCCATCGCCGCCCGATTCCCTGCTTCAGCGTCGATACCGAAGACGGTGCGCGCCTGCGCGACGCGGCGGACCGCGGTCAATCGCTCGCCGCGCACATCGAATTCGACCCGAGCATGCAGCGCAAGGGACTAAACGTCGCCGAGTGGCTCGAGGGCGAAGGCGACGATGCCGTGCTCCTCGCCTGCCACCTCGACTCGTTCTTCGCGGGAGCCAACGACGACGCGTCGGGCATCGCCGTGCTGGTCGGGCTGCATCGTGCGCTCACGCGATTGCCGCTCAGCGCGCGAAAGGTCAACTTCTGGTTCGTCGGCCTCGCCGGCCACCACGACGAGGGCGCGGGCATGCGCGCGTTTGCAGAGGCGTCGCCCGAACGGATGGCATCCATCAAGGCGATGATCCTGCTCGAGCATCTCGACATGCTGCCGGGCACCGATCTGCCCGTCGATGCGGCCGCGCCGCCGCTCACGGATCGCCGCGTCGCCTACACGGGCCCCAACGGCTGGCCGCGAATCGAGGACGCGTTAGCCGAGCTGCTGCGAGAATCCGAATTGATGACGTCGAAGCCACCCATCGTCCGCGAGTGCATCGCCGATCTGTTTGTGGTCTGCGACCGCGTACAACCGTTCTGCCTGATGGCCGCGCCGCCCTACTACCACACCGACCACGACACCCTCGACAAACTCAGCGAGGCGGGCCTCCAACGCGCCGTGGATTTCCACCTGCGCCTGCTCGAAGCAGCAGGCTTCGTGGAGAGCGCGCTCCGCGAGGACTGAACGGTCTGGCCACGAGACGCGCCCGCGCTCTCACGGTCCCAGTGTCCACGTCTTGCGATAACTGACGCTTCCGAACATTCCCTGCCGCGGAAAATGCGACACTTTCACGATGCGATACGAATGCCGGTAGCAGTACCACCACATGCGCAGACGGCTGTGCGTCCGCACACGAGGGGCTGCCGCGGGCGACGGTGAATCCTTGGACGGCAGCGGGCCCATGTCGAATGTCGAATTCATGCGTACCGGGTTCTTCCTCCGCGGACCCGGCGGGTTCTGGCGCGAATCCGCCGGGGTGCGGACTCAGCTCCGCGTCACGCCTTCCTGCGTATCCGGTTTCCCACCACGATGAACGACGCGACCCCAAGGAGAACACTCAAAATGACGACCGCCCAGGGCCGTTGCGAGGTGGCCGGCACTCCCTTGCCGCCTATTCCGTATGTCGAGAAATGATCAGTCTGGAACGACAGCGTATTGTTCACGGTATCAACGACGACGCTCGGAAGAAACGCCGAGTCCAGAGGCTCGAACATCCCGAGGCCGACGTTATACAAGTACGGGATCATCGCGGATTCATCTTCGATGTTGGCCACTTCCGCGTCAGTATAGGTAATTGTAACCGTAATCGGCGGGAAGAATTGCGTCCCCTCCGGCCCGAAGTCGCGCAATACCGGAATCGATGTCTGTGGATCGGGCAATTGCACCGACTGCACCGGGCTGATCGGCGTAAACACGCTAATTGTCGCATTCGCTGTTCCCGTTGGGTAGTTGATCACCTGGTCCGCGGGAAGCGCAATCGTCGTACCGCTCGCGTCTGCCACGGTCACGGGTGCCGTCGTGGCCACCGCGCTGTTCGTTAACGTAAAAGGTACGGTCACCGGATTACCGTTCACAGTAGTCATGTTCGTTCCGGCGCCGGGAATAGGATCGGTTTCGCTATCGACGTCCGATTCGCTCGTCAGCGTCGCAGCGAACGCGTGATACCTGCTCGGGCTGACTTCGCTGACGAAGTGGACACGCACGCCCGAGTTGAACGGATAGACCGCTCCCTGGCCGCCGGGCTGCGCCAAGCGCGTATAGCCGGTGCCGTCCCAATTGTTGATGTTGATGTCCCAGTCCGTGAACACCGTGCCGAAGAAATTCTGCGAATCGAATACGTTGTTATAGTCTTCCGTCGTGAACACCAAGCTGCCGTCCGGGCTGAACCGGGGCAACACTACCGGATTCGGCGTCGCCGACGCGCGAATTTCGACGATGCGGGGATCGGCCAGGCTGGTCGGCGCCGTACTCGAGATGTCCGTCGCCGGAATCTTTGGCGCCACAAGAATCGCGTTGAGTCCTGTAAGTCGATATACGTTGCCGGTATCCGGGTTTGTACTGCCATTGGCGATCGCGAAGACTATCGAGTTGCCGTCACTGCTCACGGAAGGAAATCCAACACCCTCAGTGGGGAGTACCGTAAAGTTTGTAACGTACGTGTTTTGTCGTCCCGGATCGTGTTCGCCATTCGGCAGTATTGGCATCACCGGAAGGGTACCGAAGCCGACGTTACGGCTTGACGCCATCCAGTTGTCCGTTGGTTTGCTGGAAACCCACCAGGCACTAAACGTCCATCCGTTCATCGTAGGTATGGTCATCGTTTGTGTCACCGTATCGAACTTCCGATTGGGCCCGACGTACGCGTGCCTGTCATCGGGACACCACGTGATCGCGTTATAGTTAAATGGCTCGTCCGTTGAGACCCGCGACCAGCTGGACGGTTGCCCGACCGTGACTGCGAACAGCCCCATTTGCAGGGTGCTCAGGTTGATCCCCCACACGAGGGCCTCGGTACCCGCGTTATTGATGCCGACGTTGAAGAGACCCCGGCCGGAAACGTTGGAGCCGTCCGCCGCTTCTCCCGCGTAGAACGCGGCGTCTAGCAATTCCGTGGGTGTCCCTAGCGTGTAGCTAACCGTCTGCGAATTTGCGATCGCGCCGGAAAGCGCAGTCGCAATGGCAATTAAAAAACAAAACTCTGTTTTCATGATGACAACTCTCCTTCCCGCGTTTGAGTGCAGCCAGACGTCGTGCGGCCCCCGAAAGGGCAAGACGTGTGCCGACGCGACCGTCTCGGCGGGAAATGCAAATTGGCGGGGATATTCGCCTGATACGCCGACGGCCTGTCGACGACTTCGCAAAATGCCGTCCGGTTTCCGATCAGGCCGCGTTCAGTTTTCGGTCGATACGCGTTGAGGAGCCCCGCGAAGTCGCCCCCCGGCGGAACCAAGCAAACCGTTGACCGTATAGCAGCGACGGCCTACTATTGGGGTATCAAATCGGCGATGTTGCAGTCTGGACGCAACGAGAGTCACCGGCAAATGTCAGCAGTCTCAGAAGCCAATTGGGTCGGCGCCCGCGTCGGCAAGTACCGTGTCCTTCGTGTGCTCGGCCATGGCGGAATGGGCGAGGTCTACCTCGCTGAAGACACGACGCTGGGCCGCGAAGTCGCCCTCAAGCGGCTGTTGCCGGTCTTCGCCGAGGACCGCGAATTCGTCGCTCGATTCAAGCGCGAGGCCCGCGCGCTTTCGCGCGTCGCGCATCCGGGCATCGTCGGCATTCATTCGCTCGACGAAGTCGACGGGGTATTGCTAATCGAACTGGAATACGCCGGCGGCCCGTCGCTCGCAAGACTTTTTCGCGACGGTGTGCTCACTCCGCCCTTTGTCGCTCAAATGGCACGCCAGGTGCTCGACGCCCTCGACGCGTGTCACACCGAGGGGATTGTCCACCGCGACATCAAGCCGTCCAATATATTGTTCACCACCTCGATGCAGGCCAAGCTCGCGGACTTCGGCATTGCGACGGCGCTTGCGGACAGCACTGCCACGCAACTGCGCGAAGGACGATCGACGACAATCGTCCTCGGCACGCCACGGTTCATGCCGCCCGAAGCATGGAATGACGCCGGCGTAACGCCGCAATGGGACCTGTTCTCGCTCGGCGTCGTACTCTACGAGTGTCTTACGCGCGAAGCCGCCTATCGCGGCCGAACGACCGGCGCGCTCGCGCGGCAGATCACCAACGACCCACTCCCGCCCATCTCATCGCGCGTCCCGGGGCTCTCTACACAACTCCGTGAACTCGTCGACCGCCTGGTGCTCATCGACCCGGCCGCCCGGTGCCAATCCGCCGCGGAAGCACAGAGCATTCTCAAGGGTGCCCCCGAACTCGAGGGTGATCCGGCGGGCGTCACGCTTCGCCGGCCCGTGCGAGGCGCGGTGACGCGATCGGTGCGTAGAATCCGGCGATCGGCGCGCGTGCTTCGGCGGCGTCCCGTGCTCGCAGCCGGCGCGGCCGGCCTGATTGCGGGAATCGCGCTACTCGCTGCCGCGGTTAGCGTCGCAGGACGGCCTCTCACCGGCCGCGTGCCACCGGGCGGTACGGCCGACGCCGCGGGATCTCCGCCCTTCGGATCTCCCGCGCCGCCTCGCCACGCGATATACGACGCGAAACCCGTCGACGCGGCCTCTGGCGAACGTTGGAAATGGTGGATACTCCCGAAATCCGCCGATGGCTCGGCACGCGTCATCGGGTATTCGGCGCAGTCCGTTTTGCGGGCAACGCTGCGTGAAACCAGCGACGGAACCACGCTCAGCGGCGATTGGGCGGGATTCCAGTCACCGATCGGCCGAACCTACCAGCAAGGCACGGTAGAAGGCGATGGGGTCTGGGTGGCCGGCGGCACATCGCTCGCCATGTCGCTGTCGTTCCGGAGCACGATACAGCGCACGCGCCGGGAGACAAGCCTGCTGATCGAACCCGACAGAGCGCTGACTACGCGAGAACAGTTCCTGGCGGGAATCGAGGATGCCACCCACTTGCAGGCGCTCCTCTACAACGAGATGATGCGCCGTGGATCGGCCCTCGCGCGCGAGATCGATTCCTTGTTGCCTTCGCTAGCCGGACAGCGCGTGCGGCCGCCGTCGGCCGGCGAAACGGAACCACCCGCCATCGATGGCCGCGCGGACGAACCAATCTGGGAGCGCGACTACTTCGATTCCACCGGACGCGTAGGCGAGCTGCGCGCGGCGCAGGGTGACGGCGCCGTGGCCAAATTTCGGCTTGCGCGCGACGGCATCTACTTTGCCGCCACCGCTCCGCGGGAGCCCGGCGAACGAGTCTCCGCTTCACTCGGAATCGTCCTCGACGTGGGGCCTCCGCCCGAGCGCGCGCCGCGCGTTCTGGTCGAATTCGGCCCCACGGGAGCCCTTGTGCGCCGTTATTACGAGGGTGATCGCGAATATCCGTTCCCCGATCGCTGGGAGTTCGCCGCCACTACGACGGAATCCGCCTGGGAACTTGAGGGCTTCGCGCCATTGCAGTTCGAAAACGAAATGGAACTCGCGTCGCGCGCCCCGTGGCGATTCACCCTCATCGCGCGCACGACTGGAAACCTCGACGCCGGGAGAATAATCGCCCGCTGGGGAGCGCTAGACATGGATTCGATAATCCACGGAGCACTTCTCGATTTCGGAGCGTCTCGCCGATGACCTCGATGCGCGCTCGACTGGGACTGGCGATCGCCACGACGGTACTCACCTCGACCGGCGCGGCGTTGTGGGCCCAAAGCCCCTCGCCCGCCTTTGAGCCGCCATCTTCGAACCCCGAAAGCATCGGCGTAGTGGGCGGCGCGCTATTCTTCACCGCCGATGACGGCATTCACGGGCGTGAACTTTGGACCAGACCGGACACCGGCGATTCGCGCATGGTCATGGATTTCGAGCCGGGACCGGGGAGTTCGCAACTCGGACCGCGTATCCAACTGGGCCACCGCGTCCTCATCACGAATAAAGGATCGCGAGGGCATGAACTATGGGTGTCCGACGGCACCGAGAACGGCACCGAAGACATTACGCCCCGGCATGATCCGCTGTTCGTCTCCGTGGTCAGGTTTCTGGTTCCGGTGAACGGGCGAATGCTCTTTGTGTCAAGCGAACTGAACCGGGAAGGCGGAATCTGGGTCACCGACGGCTCCCGTCCGGGCACGCGCCCGCTTTCACCGGCCGACGGCGATCGGCAGTCGCTCACGATGGCTCGGGCGAACATTGGAATTGTGATCCTGATCGGCAATAACCGGTTGCTGTTCGAGGCGTCGCACCGTACGTACGGGCTCAGCCTATGGCTGACCGACGGGACAGATTCCGGAACGCACTTCGTCGTCAAACTGCCGTCGCAAGTTCACAATGCAACGGCTTTCGGCGGTCGCGCGATCCTGTCTCTGTCGGATCCCGACACGGGATCTGAACTCTGGATTTCGGACGGCACCGCCGAAGGGACGAAGCTTTTCGCCGACCTCGTGCCCGGCCCCGCCTCTTCGTCGCCTAATCAACTTTGTTCCTTCGATCGCGGTCTCCTCTTCATTGCCGATTCCC
>CAYPNI010000074.1:11271-21171 GCA_964411925.1 uncultured Nitrospirales bacterium | reverse complement strand
CCTCGACGAAACGCTCGACCACATCGGGTTTTAGTATTCCGCTCTCGTCGATATCTTCCCCGGTTTGGAATGAGATCCGTTTTGCTCCTGCGCCCAAGCGGGTGGGGAAAGGGGATTTACCACGTTTGTTCCCCAAGGCGGGGATTCCATGCCTAGCTCGGGCGGGTTGGGGTGTAGTTCGGATAGACTCCCGGAGCCTAGGGGAATAGGGCGGGAGGATCGGAGATGCTCAATTGGATTAGGGCAATCATGCCACTTGCAGCGTGGGGCTTCGATGTAGGCCTCAATATCATGGCAGATGCCATTGCGGCGGCGTCCGGTATGAGCGGCTGGAACCTTGTGTGGTTTTGCGTTGGTGCGGCCATCGTAATCACGCTTACACTTAGTCTAGCGGCGTCATTCATTCGATCTCGCCAGTGGCCAGAGACGCGCAGCATCTCTCACCTAAACACTAAGTATCCCATTGCATCGAAACGTGAATTGCAGGAGTCACTAATCCAAGAAAAGACCATCTTAATCGAGCGGCTCATCGGCAGTGACAATATGGTTCACGATAAGTCCTTTGTAAGATGTTCCTTTGTAGGCCCCGGCGTGGCCTACTCTCAACAACCGTGGCCGTCATCTGAGCTTAAATTTAATGTTCGCAACGAGGCCCAAAAAGAGCATGTAGTATGGCCTGTGATCCCAGGACGTTCCGTCTTTGGCGGCGTGGAATTTTCTCGTTGTACCTTTAAGGAATGCGCGATGTTCAACCTAGGGATTGCGCTGCCGACTACCATCAAATTTGAGGTCATCGCGCAGGCAGCGCCCGAGAAGTCAGCCGCTTCCCCGCACATTAATCCACAAGCGCATTCAGACGAATTAGCACCTGAGCCTTAACATTCTCATCTTGCAGCCGGAACGGTCGTGGAATGAATGTGGTAAATCCTGGGAAAAGACGGGCCCCGGGCCCGAGACGGATCTGGTGGCGCAGGCATCCTGACTGCGGAAGTTCCACGGAGCGCGGGAAACGGCTGACCTTCGAGACAGGTGTCAACGCACCTTGGCAGGCGATCCCGCGGGTACGAATCCCCGCACGGCCTCGATCAGCGCCGGGACGCTCAGGCCCGCGTCTTCGAGTTGCTCGGCGCGCGTCGCGTGGGGGAGGAACCGGTCGGGGATGCCGACGCGCTTAATCCGGACTTCGTTCAGGCGGCCGAGACGCTCGAAATGTTCCAGCACCGCACTGCCGAATCCCCCCTCGAGCGAATTCTCTTCGACGGTGACGATTGGCAACCGCGTCACCTGGTCCAGCAGCGCCTCGTCGAGCGGTTTCACGAACCGCGCATCGGCGACGCCGACCGACAGCCCGAACTCCTCGAGCGCCTGTGCCGCAAGCAGGCACCGGCCGACCACCGGTCCGACCGCGACGAAATACGCGTCGCGTCCCTCGCGCAGGACTTCGCCGCGCGTGATGTCGCGTCCGTCCTTGTTCCCGATAACCGGCCCGCGGTCGCGCGCGTAACGGATCGCGATCGGTTCGTCTTGTTTGAGCGCCCACTGCAGTCCGAGCCGCAGGTCGACGTTGTCGCGGGCAGCCAGGACCTTGATGTTCGGAATCGCGCGCAGGAACGAGAGGTCGAACGCGCCCTGCTGCGTAGGGCTGTCCTCGCCGACGAGTCCCGCGCGGTCGATCGCGAACACCACCGGCAGGTTCTGCAGGCACACGTCGTGGATAAGCTGGTCGTAGCCGCGTTGCAGGAACGTCGAATAGATCGCCGCGACCGGTTTCATGCCCTGGGTCGCCATGCCGGCCGCGAAGGTCACCGCGTGCTGCTCGCAGATGCCCACGTCGAAACAGCGATCCGGGAACTCCTTCGCGAATTTCGACAATCCCGTCCCGGTGGGCATCGCGGCCGTGATCCCCACGATGCGCGAATCCTCCCGGGCCGCCTCGATCAGCGCATCGGCGAACGCATCGGTAAACGACACCGCGTCGTCGGCCGATTTCGCCGACGAGCGCATCCGCCCGGTCTCGATTTCATACGGCCCGACGCCGTGGTACGTCAGCGGGTCTTCCTCGGCATAGGGGTACCCCTTGCCTTTCGTCGTCACGCAGTGAAACAGGATCGGCTTGCGGATTTCGCGCAGGTTTTCGAAGCATTGCACCAGCGTGGCGAGACAATTGCCGTCCACGGGCCCGACATACCGGATGCCGAGTTCCTCGAAGAACATCCCAGGCATCATCATGCCCTTGATCTGGTGCTCCATCCGCCGCGCCTTCTCGAACAGCCGCGGGCCCATCGTGTTTTCCATCAGCGCGCGGATGTCGCCCTTGGCCCGGTTGTAGAGCCCGCCCGTGATCAGGCGGCTCAGGTACTGCGACATTGCGCCCACGTTTTGCGATATCGACATCTTGTTGTCGTTCAGGATGACGAGCACGTTCTTCTTCATCTCGCCGAGGTTGCACAGCGCCTCGAAGGCCATCCCCGCCGTCATCGCGCCGTCGCCGATCACGCAGACCGCGCGCCGCTCGTTCCCCACGCGGTAGTCCGCCGCGGTCGCCATGCCCAGCGCGGCCGAAATCGACGTGCTGCTGTGCCCCGTGCCGAACACGTCGTACACCGGGTCCTCGCTGCGCGTCGGGTATCCGCTGAGCCCGCCCTTGCGCCGCAATTGGTGAAACAGCTCGCGCCGGCCCGTGAGGATCTTGTGTGCGTGCGCCTGGTGGCCGACGTCCCAGATCAGGAAGTCGTTTGTGAAGTCGTAGACGTAGTGCAGCGCCACGGCCAGTTCGACCGCGCCGAGCGGCGAGGCGAGGTGGCCGCCGTTGTGGGCCGCCACTTCGATAATCAGATTGCGGATTTCTTCGGCGAGCGGCGCGAGTTCGGAGGGGTCGAGCTTTTTGAGATCGGCAGGGCCGCCGACCGTCGACAGCCGCGGATAACGCGCGGCGAACCGATCGGGCTGAAACTGTTCCTCGAACGTGGACATGGCGTGCGCGCCGAGCTCCCCAAGGTAGGAGTGAGTATAGTCGACCCCGCCCCGCCCTCACAACCGCCTGAGCGATAAGGGGTTGGACCCGGACGCGGTTGCGCCATGCCGGGCCCGCGGGATAGAGTGGCGCGTTCATCGGGGGCGCGTCACCAGCGCCAGCAGTCACGCCTCGCACGCCCTGCCGCGCGCCTCCGGAACGTTTCGTGGTGCACGTCCAAACGAGTCTCGCTCATGGCCGACGAAATCACCCAGACCAATCCGTGGGTGCGGATCGAGGAACTGCTCCGCGCGCGCGACGTCGCCGCGTTGCAGGCCCTGCTCGATGAACTGCCGCCCGCGGACGTGACGCGCGCGATCTCGCGCCTCGAGGACGAGCACCAGGCGCAGCTGCTGACGCTGCTGCATCCGGAAGACGCGGCCGAGCTGCTCGAAGATCTCCCCGATATCCAGAGCGCCGGCATCATCGAGGAAATCCCCGCCGAGACGGCCGCGGCGATCGTTGAGGAACTCGACAGCGATCACCGCGCCGACGTGTTGTCCGAACTCGACACGGACGACGCGCACGCGATCCTCGAACAAATGGCGCCCGAGGAGGCCGCCGACGCACGCCGGCTGTTGCGCTATGACGCCAATACCGCCGGCGGCCTGATGATCACGGAGTTTCTCGTGTATCCGCAGACGCTCACGGTCGCCGATGTGTTGAACGACATGCGCGCGAATGCGGAGGAATACTCCGACTACAGCGTGCAATACGCGTATGTCCGGAGCGAGGGCGCCCGGCTCGTCGGGGTGTTGCGCCTGCGCGATCTCGTCCTGTCGCGCGGCACGAAGCCGCTCAACGAACTCATGATCGTCAACCCGATCAGCGTCTTCGTCGATACCCCGCTCGACGAACTGGAACAGACCTTCGACCGCTACCAGTTCTCCGCGCTGCCCGTCATCGACCGCGCCGGCGCGATGCTCGGCGTGCTCCAGCGCTCGGACATGGAGGAGGCCGCGACGGAACGCGCCGAAAAGATCTTCATGCGGTGGAGCGGTATCTTCGGCCACGACGAGCTGCGTCACCTGCCGCTTGCGACCCGCTCGCTCGGCCGGGTCTGGTGGCTCGTGCTCAATCTCGCGCTGAGCTTCGTCTCCGCGTCGATCATCGTGCTCTTCGAGGGCACCATCCAGGACCTGATCGCGCTCGCGGCCATTATGACCGTGCAATCCAACGTCTGCGGCATCTCGGGCAACCAGGCCGTCGCCGTGTCCATCCGCGAGATGACGCTTGGGCTCATCCATCCGCGCGACCTCGTCCGCGTGATGTCCAAGGAACTCACGGTCGGCCTCGTGAACGGCCTCGCCATCGGGCTGTTGCTCGGCGGCATCATCTATCTCTGGCAGCAGGACCTCGCGTTTGCGGCCGTCGTCGCCGTCGCGCTCAACCTCAACATGGTCATCGCCGTCATCCTCGGCGGCTGCATCCCGCTGATCGCCCGACGAATGGGCTTCGACCCCGCGGTCGCCTCGCCCATGATCACGACCGTCATGGACATGTGCGGGTTCTTTCTCACCCTCGGCATGGCCTCGCTGCTGCTGCTATGGCGCAGTACGCATGGCGGCGCCTAGAAACGGGAGCCGAAGCATGAGCGATTCGACTGTTTCAGAGCTGTTCCTCGAGAGTGCCCGCGCGCGGTTTCGAACCCTCAAACGCACCGCGGACGGCGCGTTCAAACAGGTCGCCGACGAAGACTTCGAGTGGGCGCCCAACCCCGAATGCAACAGCCTGCGCGTCCAGATTCAGCACCTCCGGGGCAACATGATCTCCCGCTGGACCGACACGCTGACCACGGACGGAGAGAAGCCCGACCGGCACCGCGACACGGAATTCGTCGTGGACGGCGCCGCCGGGCGCGCAAAGTTAATGCTGCAGTGGGAGGAGGGTTGGAAGGTCCTGCTCGCCGCGATGGATTCATTCACGCCGGAGGACCTCGCGAAGACCATCTACATCCGCGGCGAGGCACATACGCTTATCGATGCCATCAACCGCCAATTGATGCACGTCGCTTATCACGTCGGCCAGATCGTTCACATCGGGAAGGAACGCGTCGGCGAACGATGGCGAACCCTCTCCATCCCCCGCGGAAAGTCCGCCGACTACGACGCCGCCAAGGGCGTCAACACCTGGAGCACGCGCTAGCCGCCGCTCTTACGTGGCAGGCTTAAGCGGGCTTCAGCTTAAGCCTGTTCCCAACCTCGCGAGCGCGCCACGCGCAAGCGGGAGGGCCGCGCTCCAACGCGACCGCATCCATCCGGGAGCCGAACCCTTGTCATTCCCGCGAAGGCGGGAATCTCACTTCGACGCAAGACATCGAATTCACGCGCGCGACGCAACGCGGTCGCGTCCGGTGAGTTCGACGCCTCGGATTCCACGAGAGATTCCCGCCTTCGCGGGAATGACAACTGGAGGACGCACGAACGACAACCAGGGGACGCATGAAGGACAACCGGGGAACACATGAATGACATCGAGGCTGCATTTTGCTACTGTCCCGTCACTCCGAAGGACAAAGTTCCGCACGCCATGACCCCACACGAAGCCCTCGCGGCGATCATCGACAAGAAAAACCTTGCGCGCGCCGAGGCCGCCGATGTCTTGCGCGCCATCATGTCCGGCGAGACGCCCGCGCCGCTCATCGCCGCGCTGCTCGTCGCGCTGCGCATGAAGGGCGAGACGGTGGACGAGATCACGGGCTTCGCGGAAACCATGCGCGCCCTGGCGACGCGTGTCCCGACCTCCCGGCGTCCGCTCGTGGACACCTGCGGCACGGGCGGCGACGGCTCGGGCACGTTCAACATCTCGACGACCGCCGCCTTCGTCGTCGCCGGCGCGGGCATCGCCGTCGCCAAGCACGGCAACCGCAGCGCGTCGAGCCGATGCGGCAGCGCCGACGTGCTCGAAGCGCTCGGCGTCAATCTCGACGCCACGGCGGAATCCGTCGGCCGGTGCATCGACGAAGTCGGCATCGGGTTCCTGTTCGCGCGCGCGTTGCACGGCGCGATGAAGCACGTCGGGCCCGTCCGCGGTGAACTGCGCATCCGCACGGTCTTCAACCTCCTCGGCCCGCTGACCAATCCCGCCGGCGCGGACGGCCAGGTCATCGGCGTGTATGACGCTTCCCGCGCGGAAACCGTCGCCAACGTCCTGCGCGGACTGGGGACGCAGCATGCCTTTGTCGTCGCGGGGCGCGACGGCCTCGACGAGATCACGCTGGCCGGGCCGACGCTCGTGGCCGAGGCGACGCCGAAGGGCGTCCAGACGTTCGAAGTCACGCCGGAAACGTTCGGTGTGCCGGCCGCGCCCGCCACCGCACTGGCCGGTGGAGACGCGGACAAGAATGCGCGTATCCTGCGCGGCGTCCTGAGCGGCGAACCGGGCCCGCGCCGCGACATCGTGCTCGTGAACGCGGCGGCCGCGATCCGCGCAGCCGACGGCGCCTCGGACTGGAAGTCGGCCGTCGAGCGCGCGCGGGGTTCCATCGATTCGGGCAAGGCGGCGGAGAAATTGGACGCGTTGATCGCGTTCTCCAAACGATGATCCTCGACGAAATCTGCGAACACAAACGGGGCGAAATCGCCTACGCCATGTCCCGCACGCCGCTGCGCGACATCGTCGAGCGCGCGAAGGACGCGCCGCCTGCGCGCGATTTCCGCCACGCCATCCGCCGCGACCACGTGAGCCTGATCGCCGAAGTGAAACGCGCCTCGCCGTCGCGCGGGGTGCTCGCCGAAGGCCTCGAACCGGTCGAACTCGCGTCCATCTACGAGGAATGCGGTGCGGCGGCGGTCTCCGTGCTGACCGACGAGAAGTTTTTCAAAGGCAGTCTCGACGACCTCACCGCCGTGCGCAAAAGCATCCGGATTCCGTGCCTGCGCAAGGAGTTCATGCTCGACCCGTACCAGATTTACGAGGCGCGGGCGGCGCTGGCCGACGCGATCCTGCTCATCGTGCGCATCCTGACGGACTCGCAGCTCCGCGAGTTCCGCGACATCGCGACGTCGCTCGGCATGGCGTCGCTCGTCGAATGCCATGACGAGGCCGAGGTCCGCCGCGCGATCGAGTCCGGCGCGCAGATCATCGGCATCAACAACCGCGACCTACAAACCTTCGAGGTGGACTTCAACACGACGCTCGAACTGCGCAAGAACGTTCCCGGCGGCAAGGTCCTCGTCAGCGAGAGCGGCATCTTCACGCGCGACCACGTCCGCAAGCTCGAAGGCGGCGGCGTGGACGCCATCCTCGTCGGCGAGGCCCTTGTCACCAGCGGCGACGTCCGCGCCAAAATCAGGGAACTTCTCGGCCGCGATGATGGTTAAGATCTGCGGCATCACCAACCGCGACGACGCCCTCGCCGCGGTGGACGCCGGCGCCGACGCCCTGGGGTTCAACTTTTCCGACGAGGCCCGCTCGAAGAATCGCTACATCGAACCCAAAACCGCCCGCGAAATCGCCGCCGAACTCCCCGCGCATGTCCTGAAAGTCGCCGTCACGGTGAATGCGCCCGCGGAGACTTTGCGCCAGTATCTCGGCTTTATGGATCGCCTCCAGCTCCACGGCGACGAGTCACCCGGCTTCGCCGCCGAATTCGGCGATCGCGCCATCAAGGCCCTGCGCACCGGCCCCGACTTCACCCCGGAACGCGTTCTTGAGTATCCTGTCGGACTGATTCTGCTCGACGCGTACGTCCCCGGAGCGCGCGGGGGCACGGGCGCGCGGGCCGACTGGAACGCGGCGCGCTCGGCGGTCGCGCTCGGCAAGCCGATTCTGCTCGCGGGCGGCCTGACGCCGGACAACGTCGCCGACGCGGTGCGCATCGTGCGGCCCTATGGTGTGGACGTGTCGGGCGGCGTCGAGAAGGAACCCGGAAAGAAGGACCATGAACGAGTTCGCCGCTTCATTCGCGAAGCAAAACTACCGCTTTCCTGACGCGCGCGGCCGCTTCGGCCGGTTCGGCGGGAAATTCGTGCCGGAGATCCTCATGCCCGCGCTCGAGGAACTCGAGCGGGCGTACGCCGCCGCGAAGGACGACCCGGTCTTTCAGGAAACCTACCAGCACTACCTCCGGCAGTACGTCGGCCGGCCGACGCCGCTCTATTTCGCCGAGCGGTTCACCGAGCACCTCGGCGGCGCGCGGGTCTATTTCAAGCGCGAAGACCTCGCGCACACCGGCGCGCACAAAATTAACAACGCCCTCGGCCAGGTCCTGCTCGCGAAGAAGATGGGCAAGACGCGCATCATCGCGGAGACCGGCGCGGGCCAGCACGGCGTCGCCACCGCGACCGCCTGCGCACTGGTCGGCATCGACTGCGAGATCTACATGGGCTCGGAGGACATCGAGCGGCAGAAGCTCAACGTATTCCGCATGAAACTCCTCGGCGCGAAGGTCAACTCGGTCGAGACCGGCAGCAAGACGCTCAAGGACGCCATCAACGACGCGCTGCGCGACTGGGTCACCAACGTCCGCACGACGCATTACGTCCTCGGCACGGTCCACGGCCCGCATCCGTTCCCGGTCATTTGCCGCGACTTCCAGAGCGTCATCGGTCGAGAGGCGCGCGCGCAGATCCTCGAACAGGAAGGCCGCCTGCCGAACACGCTCATCGCCTGCGTCGGCGGCGGCAGCAACGCGATCGGCCTCTTCTTCGAGTTTCTCGCGGACGACATCCGCATGATCGGCGTCGAAGCCGGCGGCACGGCCATCGAACCCGGTAAACACGCCGCCCGATTCGCCGGCGGCAGCCTCGGCATGCTGCAGGGAGCAATGAGTTACGTCCTGCAAGATCAGGACGGCCAGATCCTCGGCACGCACAGCGTCTCCGCCGGCCTTGACTACGCCAGCGTCGGCCCCGAGCACTCGTATCTGCGCGACGAGAAGCGCGTCGAGTACGCCTATGCGACCGACGACGAAGCGCTCGAAGGGTTCCAGCTCTGCAGCCGCCTCGAAGGCATCATCCCTGCGCTCGAAAGCGCGCACGCCATCGCGTACGCCGCCAAGGTTGTCCCCGAGATGCCCGCGACCGACCTCGTCATCGTCAACATGTCCGGCCGCGGCGACAAAGACGTCGTCCAAGCCGCCAAATACATCCTTCCCGGCGAGAAGTTCTAGTGAATCGACTCGACAAACGCTGGGCCGACCTCGCGAAACGCGGCGAGAAGGCCTTCATCCCGTACATCACCGCCGGCGACCCGACGCTCGCCGTCACGGAACAACTCGTGCTCGAAATGGACCGCGCCGGCGCGGACATCATCGAGTTCGGCGTGCCGTATTCCGATCCGCTCGCGGACGGCCCTGTGAACCAGGAAGCCGCCATGCGCGCGCTCAAACATCACGTGACGCTTGCCGACATCCTCGCGCTCGTCAGACGCCTGCGTGCGAAAACCGAAGTCCCCATCCTGCTCTTCACGTACTACAACCCCGTCATGGCCTACGGCGTCGAGCGGCTCGCCGTCGACAGCGCCGGCGCGGGCGTGGACGGCATCCTCTGCGTCGACCTGCCGCCCGAAGAAGCGGGGGAGTACGAAGCCGCGTTCCGCGCGAAGGGCCTCTCGACCGTGTTCCTCCTCGCGCCGACCAGCACTGACGAGCGTATCGACCTCGTCGCCAAACATTCCTCCGGTTTCATCTATTACGTCTCGCGCACCGGCACCACCGGCGAACGCGACACCATCGAGACCGACGTAAAAGGAATGGTCGCCAAGATCAAGGCCAAGACCAAACTCCCGATCGCCGTCGGCTTCGGCATCGGCACCCCCGCCCAGGCCAAACAAGTCGCCGCCTTCGGCGACGGCGTCGTCGTCGGCAGCGCCATCGTCCGCCTCATCGGCGACCTCGGCGACACGGCCGACACACCGCGGCGGGTCTCCACCTTCGTGAAGTCGCT
>CAYPNI010000074.1:0-11171 GCA_964411925.1 uncultured Nitrospirales bacterium | reverse complement strand
TCACGCGGAGCCGCGGAGGCGCAGAGTGGGAGGGTCGCGCTGCCGCGCGACTGAATTTCGTGGCTGGATGCCCTTCTTCGTGACCTTCGTGATCTTCGTGGTGAAAAATTGCCCTGCGCAACTGTGCGCATGTCCGCGCTATCGATTAATCTCCCCGCAGGAGTAACTCCATGCTCGAAGTCGCCACCCTGAACATCCGTCCCGGTCAATCCGCCGCGTTCGAAGCCGCGTTCCGCGAGGCGCGGCAATACATCGCCGCGACGCCGGGATTCATCTCGCTCGAACTCCGCCGCTGCGTCGAGAGCCCCGACCAATACCTGCTCCTCGTCCACTGGCGCACACTCGAAGACCACACCGTTGGCTTCCGCCTATCCCCGCAGTATCAGGGCTGGAAGCGCCTGCTGCATCACTTCTACGACCCGTTCCCCACCGTGGAGCACTACGACACGATCGACCTCTGAAGCCTCCCAACACCGTCATTGCGAGGAGTCCCGCCAACGGCGGGACGACGAAGCAATCTCATATGCCGGATCACCGCGCTCTGATCCAATTCGTCACGTATACTTCGCGAATGCCCCCAAAAGTCCGCGATTTGATCGCCCAGTTGAAGAACGCCGGGTTTCATGATCGCGGCGGCAAGGGCAGTCACCGCAACTTCGTTCATCCTGCGTTGTCCCAACCTGTTACAATTTCCGGGAGCTTGGGAGACGACGCAAAGCGGTATCAAATTCGTGCCGTCGAGCAGGCCATCGCGGAGTCCAAACAGTGATAGACAGCGCGCGATACGCCAAAATCGTCGAATGGTCTGACGAGGACGGCTGTTACGTAGGAAGCGCTCCGGGTCTCGTCTTCGGCGGATGTCACGGTCCGGACGAGAAAGAAGTCTTCGACGAACTATGCCGAATCGTCGAAGAGGCGGTTGATCTGTACCGCGCCGATGGTAAGCCGCTTCCGCCTGCAACGTCTGGTCGCGACTTCGCCAATCGCATGCAACAGATCCGCTAGGCCGATCCCACCGGCTTCTTCGCGACGATAAACATCTGCCCGCCCATCAGCCAGTGCGCGGGGGGCACCATCAGGAAGAGCCGTACCAGAATCGGCAGCCGCGGGTAGCGGCTTTTCGTCGTGTACGGAATGAAGCGCGCTTTCATGTAGGAAATCTCGAACCCGTTGGACCGCAACGCCTCGGCCATGCCTTTTTCCGTCAGCGGCAATGAATGGTCGGCGAAGTCGTAGAAGCTCTCCTTCACGATCCGGTAGTTCGGCTGCATAACGATCAGCATTCCTCCCGGCTTGAGCACGCGGAACCCGCCCTCGAGGCATTCGAACAGCGTGTGGTGGTCGGGCAGGTGCTCGAAAACATTGCTCGCGACGATGCAATCGACCGAGCCGGCGTCGATTGCCGCCAACCCTTCCTGAAACGACGCCACGATGCATCGGACGCCCGGCGCCGCGAACTTGTCCACATCGGGGTTGTGGTCGATGGCAATCTTCGCGCCGCAGCGAATATTGTTGATGAACTCGCACGCCCCCGCGCCGAGATCCAGCACGGTCATCCCCGGGCCGATGAACCGGGAGAACCACCGGTCGCACAGCACCTGCCACAGCTCGTTGCGCCCGCCGTACTCTTCCTCGCCGAAGCGCTGGCGGTAGATCTTCGTATCGATGGTCACGTGCAACGGCTCCCGCGCGGGACGTTCTCGCCAAATAACACGCCCCGCGATCCTTGTCAGGCCGGAGGCGGGGCGGACGCTAATGTATTGCGGGCCGGGTCCAATGTCAACCGCACCCGCCCGCGTGACGCCTCTGGCGAACCGCGAACGCGCTCAACTACAATCCCGCCACCTGGACGGCACCCACCGGAGGCGCACGCATGGACGAGACGGCCGGCCGCCGCGACCGGTTGCTCTGCGGGCAACTGCTCGTCATCTCGGGGCTGGCGTTGTTGTTGTTCGGGCCGAACCAGTCCAAACTCGTCGGCGCCGCCTACCTCGTCATCGCGGTCTTTTTTTACGCGGTCGTTCCGGTCGTCGAGCGGTTCGGTTCGCATCCGCGCATCGAGCGCGTCCTCGTGCTCCGGCCCGCGCTGTCCACGCGATGGGTCCCGCTGGCGCTCCGGATTTTCCTCGGTGCGGCCGGGATCGCTTTGGCCGCGTCGTGTTGGATCTGGCGCGCTGAATTCCCCGACCGAATCCGCGACTTTTATATCTCGCTCGGAGTGCTGCTCGCCGCGTACGCGGCGCTCCAGCCCGCCGCCGCGCGCGCCGTCGCCGCGCTATCGCCCCGGACGGTCCACAGGCTCGCGACGATCCTCGGCGTCACGCTTTGCGTCGTGCCCATCGCGGCTCTTGGCGCCGTGGTGTACGTCTACGGGACCAATGCGCCGTTCTTCGACGAGTACATCTCCACGTTGCCATTCCAGTCGAATTTCGCGTCCATGACCTGGGAGGCGCGTCTCGCGGATCTGACCGGATCGCATTTCGGCCACCGAATCGCCGTGACGCGATTGTTGGGTCTCGCGCAGGTCCGCGTGTTCGGCGGACTCAATTTCCATCACTTGATGCTGTTCGACGTTCTCTTCCTCGCGGCCGGGCTACTTCTCGTGTTCATTTCGCTGCGCCGCCCGCGCCCCGGTTGGCTCGGGTTTGCGCCGTTCATGCTCATTTTTCTCCATCCCCAGTTTCATCAGATTATTCTGTGGGCGTTCGGTTCGCCACACCTCGCATCGTTCTGTTTTGCCGCGCTGACGCTCTTGCTCGTCTCTCGCGGTACGGCGCCGGCGTTCTGGATCGCGATGGCGTGTTCCGTAGTCGCCGCGTACTCGTTCGCGACCGGCTTGTTCGCGGGCCTGGTGGGACTTGCCGTACTCATTGATCAGAAGCGCGACCGTCAGGCGATGTTCTGGCTCATTCCGACGACGCTCCTGCACATGCGCTACTTTTCCGATTTGGACGTCTCCGGGCGCAATGACGCCCTCGTACGCGCCGGACTGCGCGCGGCGCCGGCGTTGTCACGCAAACTCGAGTACAGCCTCGAGTTCCTGGGTTCGGGTTCCGCGCTGGGCGTCTTCTCGGATTTTCTCGGTCACTCTGAGCGAACGCTCCACGCGTTCCCCGCGTCGAAGACGATCGCGCTGGTAACGGGCGGCGTACTGGTCGGCGTATTCGCCTATGCGACCCTGCGCCGCTACTGGCGCGTCAATCCGACCGTCTACGGCCTGATGGCGATCACCGTCATCGCGGCCGCACTCGCCGGGGATCAGCGCGGCTACAATCCCGAAGGCGCATTTCTCTCGCGCTATGTCATTAACTCCGTCTTGATGATGGCGCTCGCGTATCTCGCGATCCTCGAGCTGCATCCGCGCGTCTCCCGCGCGCTCGTGCCCCTCGCCGTGCTCGCTGCCGTGCTGTTCAACGCGTTCAGCTACGCCGTCACCCTGCCCATCGCGCGCAAACATCAATCCGACCTCCAATTCGGCACGCTGCTGGCCGCAAACGCGGTCTTTCAACACACCCTGCCCGTGCCCATCGGCCTGCCGCTTTTCGGTCATCGTGCGTTGGCGGACGCCGTCGCGACCCGGACCTATCGAATTCCCACGGAACAGTTGTCGGCGCGGTTCGCCGCCGCGCCGCTCGATACCGGGTCCGCATGGGCGCCCGCCGATGCCCTGCCATGGGACGTGCTCTACGTAGGCGAAAACGAGTCCGCGTATACCATTCTGCTCGGGCCGCGTGTCCCGGGCATGGACGCGGACGTCGTCGGCATCGTCCTCGCCGATGCCGCCGGACTCGGAATCGCGTTCGAAGCGTCCCCATTTTCCGAGTTTCCCGGTCATCCGGATTGGATGGCGAGTTGTGCGCCCGACGGCGCCACGCATTACGCCGTCGTGCCGAAGTCACACAGGGGTAACGAACGCTGGCGGCTCGGCATTGCCGTGCGCAGCGGTGGAAAAGCGGAGATGGGCGCGACCGCGATTGTGTTGCCCACCATCTCCGTTCGCCCGACGGTATTCGCCGAGCAATCCGCCGATGAGATTCTTCACGTGCCGGGCCGATGCAGTTCCGTGTTGCCGCCCGGCTTCGATGCGTGCTGGCTCGACATCGGCGCGGCCGGGCCGGACGTGATCCTTCCCGACGAATTCTCCATCTCGCTGCTGGCGATTCCCAGCGACGATTACACGGCCGGCGGCGCGCGCATCTTCACGCTGACCGCGGGCGCCGGCGCCGAAGCCACTCCGATGCGGCTGAGTCTGCACTCCGCGCGCTTTGTGCTCTCCGTCGGCCACGCCGGCGCCTGGCACGATGTCGCCAAGCTCGAGGTGGTCGCCGATGCACCCAACTACGTCACCGTCAGCGTCGGCGGGGGAGAAGTATCGCTGATCGCCATCGCCCCGGATTCGTCCGGCGCCATCACCCAGGCGCGTATCGGGACGGCCAAGCTCGATCGCCCGCCCGGGCCCATCGCAACCCTGCACACGGGAGATGGTACGAATGAAGCGGGCACGCCGGCCGTGAAGCTTTGGGAATTGCGCATTACAGACGGAGCGACCACGCTCGAGGACGCCGTTAAGGCGTGGCCACTTCCCGAAGCAGGCGCCCGATAAGGCCTGCGTCGTCTGAACACCCCGGGCGGTCCGAAGTTTTCGTCCGCGCGGCGCAACTGTGGCGATAGCGCGCATACTTCGATTACGATCCGTGCCTCGTGTTTGGCCGGGATGGAGATGAACGCATGGACGAAGAATTGCCATGCGACCACCCGGTCGCCGTCGCGTCTGCGGTTCGAATCCCAATCGCGGCCTCGCCTGCATGCCGCGGCGCGACCTTACTGAGCCCGGACAACTGGCGATGATCGAGCCCCCGTCTGGTCCAAACCGTTCGCAGCATTCCGCATCCCTGGCGTGGCTGCCTGTATTCGCGGGGGTACTGCTGATCGTCTTCGGCCACAGCCAGGCCAGGCTGTTCGGCGCCGCGTACGCGGGACTTGCGATCGTTCTTTGCTGGATTGTGCCACTTCTGGAGGCCGGGCTCGCCCGCGCCGCGGCCACAGAAGCCCATGCGCGATTCGTTTCGGCCGTCCGTCCGGGCGCGGCGGCGGTTGCACGATTCCTGCCGGCGTTCGCGGCCGCGATTACGCTTCTGCTGCTCGCGCTCTACGGCCGATCGCTGCCGCGCGTCGTCGTCGTGTTCTACCTGGCGCTCGCCGCCCTGTTCGCGCTCACACCCTGGATACCCAGGATCGTCACCGATTCCGCGCGGCCTAGCTCGGCGATTCGGCTTGCCGCTGTCGTCGCGTTTTTCACTCTGCCGGTAGCGGCGTTGTTCAGTTTTGTTGCGCTCCTGGGCGCCAACGTGCCTTTTTTCGATGAGTATCCGGTGACGCTGTCGTTCGTGATCGCCGCGAAAGACATGACGTGGGCGGAGTTCGGCGACGCGCTTCGCGAGTCGTATTACGGACACCGGCTGGGGCTCACTCGTCTGTCGGCCTATCTGCAGGAGCGCCTTTGGGGCGCGGTCGACTTCCATCAGCTGGTCCTGCTGAATTTCGGGCTGCTCATTGCCGGGGTCGCGGCGATTTACGGCGCGTGGCGACGAAACGGCGGACAAACGCTCCTATTTGTCCCCTTCTTCTTTCTCGTGTTTCAGCCCCAGTATCACCAAGTCGTCCTGTGGGGGTTCGGAAGTCAATATCTGGGTGTGTTCTGCTTCTGCGCCCTGACGGTGTATTGCGTCTCGCTTCGCACGGCCCCCGCGCTCGCCGCCGCTGCGGTCTTTGCCACGTGCGCCACGTTCAGTCTCGGGAGCGGCCTGTTCGTCCCGATGATTGCGCTCGCCCTGCTCCTCGATCAGAAACGGTATCGAGCGTCCGTGTTCTGGACCCTCTTCGCCTCGATTGTTGTGATGAGTTACTTCTCGGATCTCGATGTCGTCGCGAGCCGGGAGTTTCTCGTCAAGGTATTCAACTGGGATTCGCCCAGCACCGAACAGAAAGCGATTTATGGGCTGCGGTTCCTCGGCTCCGGCTCCACGCTCGGCTACCTTTCCGAGTTTCATCCGCAGGCCCGCGAGGCCATCGAGGCCAATCCTCGCTTGGGCCAGCTCGCCGGCGCCGCCGGGGCGCTGTTACTCGCTGCCTTCGTCTATGTATCGCTTCGCGCCTACTGGCGAAAGAATCCAGCTGTCTATGGCGTGCTCGCTTTCGTTGTCGTCTCCGCCTACCTCGCGGCCAGCGAGCGAAGCCAGGGAACGGCCTGGCCGCCGTACCTTTCGCGCTATGCGATCAACTCGGCCCTGTTTATCGGCCTGCTCTATCTCGCGCTGGCCGAGCTGCACCCCGATCGCTTTCGCCGCTGGCTCCCGGCCACGCTCGCCGCGTCGGTCGTGTTTTGCGGGTTCAGCTACGCGGTCAATGTTCCGTACGCCCACCGGCACAAGACCGCGATCGAGTTCGGCGCGTTGCTCGCCGCGAACGGGCTTTACCAACACACGCTGCCGGTCGCCGTGCCGATCGTGTCCTTTGATCCTGCCATGCTGGAGACCGCCCAACGGGCCGGGATCTATCAGGTCCCCGAGCGTGAACTTGTCGAGCGCAACGCCGCCCGGCCGTTGGCGCTGTCCGGCGATCCGGCCCCGGTTGAGGATCTTCCGTGGGAACTGCGCTACCTCGGGGAGAACGAAAGCGCCTACACCGTGTTCGTCGGGCCGCGCGAGACGGCTGGCGCGGACCCCGAAGCAAATCTCGGCGTCGTGTTCGTCTACCCGTCCCAGCCGGCCGTGGCGTTCTCGTTGATTCCGCGTGAGCAGCAACGCGGCTTCACCCGGCGCCAGCAGGTCGCGTTCGCGCGCTTCGAACAGCCATACCCTATCGACCCCGCCGCGGGGGACACGGTCACTCACGTCGCCATTGTCCCCAAATCTCAATTGCCGGAAGGTGCGGCACGCCTCGCGATCGTCGTGGTCCAGGATTCCGCGTCCCAGATCGCCATGACTCCGTTTTCCGTTCCCGCCGTCCGCAGCGGGCCGCGAATTCGAACAGTCGCGGACGCGGCGGATCTGCTTCGGCTCTCCCTGGACTGCAGCGAGATGGTGCGCCGGGACGATGGCCGATGCTGGGTGTCCGGCGGAGCGTCCGCCGAGCATCCGCTCGAACTACCCGCGGACGCCTCCATCGATACGCTCGTCACGCCCAACTGGGACGTCGAACTGAAGTACGCGGTGGTGTGGACGATTTCCGCGGCGGGTGCCGACGGTGCCGTAGATCTTCAGTTGCTAGTGGACAGACGCTGGCTCGTCGTCCTCGCTGGCAAGAATGGCGCCTGGGAAGAGGTGGTCAGAATACTTGCCACGAGCGACACGCCCAACTGGGTCTCGGTGAGTGTCTCAGGTGATTCGCTGACGCTGATCGGACTGAACGAGACCGAGTCCGGATCGATTTCTGACATCCGTCTCGGTACCGGAAACCTTCGGGACGCGTTCGCCGGGCCGGCGGTGCTGAAAATCGATACCGGTGTCAATGTCACCGGCGCTCAGGTCGCCGCCATCCATGATGTGCGGATTCGAGCGGGTGCTTCGACTCCGGAGGGACTGGCCGCCGCGTGGCCGCTGTTCGATCCGTGAGTCCTGGCGGATCCGCCAAATCGCATCGTGTGAATGTCCCTGCGTAACCGATTGCACTACAATGTCTTGGAAGCAAACCCGGCCCTGCCTGTCAACGCGAGCCCATGGCCCGACGTTCTATCTCACAAGAAATGGCCCAGCCCAGCCCCGATCCGGCGGACGACTCCGCGCTCGTCCGCCGGGTGAGGGAAGGGGACGACGCCGCGTATGCGGAGATCGTCGCGCGCCACCAGCAACGTGTCATCCGCGTGGCCTACCGGATCACCGGCAGCCGCGAGGAAGCGCTCGATGTCGCCCAGGAAGTGTTCCTCAAGGCGTATCGAAAGCTCGACGCGTGGCGGCCGCAGGGGCCTTTCGGCGGCTGGCTGTTGCGCCTGGCGGTCAATCAAGCCATCGATCACCGCCGCAAGGTCGCGCGCCATGCCGACCAGCACGCCACGAGTCTTGACCGTGCGCCCGCCGCGACGGCGCCGCGCACGGATCGTGGCGATGTCCATGCAACGCGCGGAGAAATCGACGCGCGGGTGCGCGCGGAGCTGGCGAAGTTGTCCGAGGCGCAGCGTACCGTGTTCATGCTGCGGCACTACGAAGGCCTGACACTGAACGAGATCGCGCCCGTCATGGGCGTGAGCGTCGGAAGTGTGAAGGTGCACTTGTTCCGGGCCGTACGCCGCTTGCGTGCGATGCTGAGCGACTTGGAAGGCGAGGTGATGTAAATGTTCGGAAAGCGTACACGGGCCCAGCGACTCATCGCGCAATCGTTGTACGAGCCGCTCAGCGAGGCTGAACGCGCCGATCTCGATGCCCTGATCTCTAACATGCCCGATCTGCAGCGGGAATCCGAGCGGCTCCGCGCGTTCGTGGATCGCATTCCCGTCGAAGATGTGGTGTTCGAGGGCGATCTCCGCCCCGCTGTGATGGCCAACCTTTCCGGACGTCCCGGCCGGCGCGCATTACTTGCGCCGCGCTGGGCAATCGCGTCCGCCGCGTTCCTCGTGGTCGCCGCCGGCGTCACCTACCGCATCGTCGTCGATCCGCCCACCGCCGTCGCGCCGGGCGCGGGCGGCGGACCGCTCCTCGAGTCCGGCGTCATGGCGGCGATTTACGACGCCGATCGGTTCGCCGCCTCCCACGATTACGCGCGCGCGTACGCGCGCCTCGCGTCCGCCGTGGACGCCATGCCGGGCGATCCCTCCGCGCCGCAGGCCTGCCAGCGAATGGCCGAAATCGCCTTCGAGGAACTCCAGTGGTATCCGGAGGCCTTCGCGGACTACGACCGGCTGCGCCAGCGCTACGCCGAACAGTTCCGGAGCACCTCGGCCAATTTCACGCGTCTCAATCTGCTCGACGAAACGCGCGGGGCGGACAACCAGTTCGCCTCGTTGCGGGCGCTAGACGGCGCCCGCCGGGACGCGAACTTCGACTCGCTCGAGGACATGGCCGCGCGCCGGCCTGCGACGTACCTCGCATCCGCCGCCGCCGTCGAAATGGCGCGCGTCGCCGCTCGCGATGCCGGCGTAAATCCCGCGGCCAATCCGGTTGGCGCGATGCGGGCCGCGCAGGTGCGGAGCAAGAACCCCGTGGCCAAGACGCAGCTGCGCCTGGAAGTCGCCCATCTCCTGGCCGCCTCGCCGGACGAGCGCGACCGCGCCCGCGAAATGTACGAGGACATCGCCAACGGCAGCATCACGGCGCTCGCCGAGGCCGCCCGCAAGTCGCTCGCGGCCGTCGATACGCGTCTACCCGCGCTGCCCCAGCTTTGAGCGCGCGATGCGCCGGTTGATATGATGAAGCCAAGTCACTGCGGGGGACCCGGGCGGGGGAGAAGGCACAACACGTCCTCGGCCGTGTGTCGAGATTCCGTCCAGCACCGCTCGCGTTTCGGCCCGATCAAGCCGGGGTCAAGCAGGTCGCATTCGGAATGACAGGAGCCGCCATGAGCGCAACCGCGCTGGAGCGCCATCTCCTCGCCGAAAAAGTCGTCTCCGAGGACAAGCTCGCCTACGCCCGTTCCGAGGCGGCGAAAAGTGGCGCCTCGATCGTCGAAGTGATTGCCGGCAGCCTCGCCGCGCCGGAAGCCGTTTACCAGGCGCTGGCCGGTTTTTGCGAAATGCGCTTCGTGCGGCCGGCATCCATCCAAGTTGACCCCGCCGTCGTCCGGGAAATCCCCGCGCGTTTCGCCACGCACTACGGCTTCGTCCCGCTCGAAATCAAGAACGGCACCGTCGTCGTCGCGATTAGCGACCCGCTCAATTCGCATCTCCTCGACGATATCCGCCTCACGCTCAAGCGCCGCATCGAGGCCGTCGTCGCCACTCCCGACGAAATCGAACGCAAGAGCAAGGAACTTTACGGCCTGGGCGCGGACACGGTCGAACGCATCCTCAGCGGCAACGCGGAGCGCGGGGAGGTCGCGTTCGAGACGGTCTCGCTCTCCGAGGACCTCGGCGACGAAACCATCGACGCCTCAATCATCAAGTTCGTCAATGAACTGATCAGCGAGGCCATCACCACCGGCGCCACGGACATCCACATCGAACCTTTCGAGGACGAGCTGCGCGTGCGCTATCGCATCGACGGCGTGCTGCATCAAGTCCCCGTCCCGCCGTCGGTCCGCGGGTTCCACTCGGCCATCCTCTCGCGCGTCAAGGTCATGGCCAACCTGAACATCGCCGAGCGCCGCCTCCCGCAGGACGGCAAAATCCAGGCCAGCGTGGGCGACGCGAAGTTCGACCTGCGCGTCTCCGTGCTACCGACGGCCCACGGCGAGACACTGAACATCCGCATCCTCACACGTTCGTCCATCTTCATGTCGCTCGAGGATCTCGGGTTTCTCAAGCACGACCTCACGCTGATCAACAAATTCATCGAGCGCCCGCACGGCATCATCCTCGTCACCGGCCCGACCGGTAGCGGCAAAACGACCACGCTGTACGCCGCGCTCAGCAAGCTCAACCGCAACGACCAGAAAATCATCACCATAGAGGACCCGATCGAATATCAGCTCAAGGGCATCAGCCAGATGCAGGTCCTGCCGAAGATCGGGTTCGATTTCGCCACCGGCCTGCGCTCGATGCTCCGCCACGATCCGGACATCATGATGGTTGGCGAGATCCGCGACTACGAGACCGCCGAGATGTCCATCCGCTCGAGCCTCACGGGTCACCTTGTTTTCTCGACACTGCACACCAACGACGCCGCCGGCACGGTCACGCGCCTCATCGACATGGGCGTCGAGCCGTTCCTGATTGCGAGCACGATGATCGCTTCCATGGCCCAACGCCTCGTGCGCAAGGTCTGCAATCACTGCGGCGAACCCGTCCAGCCCACGCCCGACATGCTCGCTGAACTGCGCGTCTCCAATGAGGAAATCGCCGCCGCGACGTTCCGCCGCGGACGCGGTTGCGACGCGTGCAGGCACACGGGCTACAAGGGCCGCGTCGCGATTTGCGAGATTCTGCCGTTCACGCAGCCCATCAAGGAATTGACCGTCAAGTCCGCGCCGTCCAGCGTCATCAAGCAGAAGGGCCGCGAACTCGGCATGCTCACGCTGCGCGA
>CAYPNI010000073.1:10654-21193 GCA_964411925.1 uncultured Nitrospirales bacterium | reverse complement strand
GTGGATGTCGGTGTAGTCCGCGATGTCGTAGCCGTCGTCGCGGAGCGGCGACGGATAGAACGGCAGGATCCAGATCGTCGTGATGCCAAGGTCCTGCAGGTAATCGAGCTTCTGGATGATGCCGTTCAGATCGCCCATCCCGTCGCCGTCGCTGTCGCAATAGGCACGGGCGTGCAGTTCGTAAAAAATCGCGTCCTTGTACCAGAGCGGATCGTCCGGCAACACGATGTCGTCTTTGGGCTTTTTGGACTTCGGCATGAATCCGTTTCCTCGGCGGAACTACTCGTAGTAATCGAAATCGTGTTCGGTGCGGACGTGCTGCCGGATACGAAAGATATGCGCGGGGCTCTGGTAAGGGTTGAGTTCGACGTAATTCCATTCGCCGTGCCAGATATAGCGCGCGTCGCTGATGAGGTCGTGGACCTGGTAATGCTTGCCCGGCTCGAAGCCCAGCGCCGCGGCGGGCAGATGCGCCCAGGCGGCGTGCGTCATGTGCGGGTCGAGGTTTACGGCGACGGCAATCGTGTTCTCCTTGTCCGGCGACTGCTTCGTGTACCAGATGAGATGTTCATTCTGGATTTCGTGGAACTGGAGGGATTCGTTCGTGTGCAACGCCGGGTTTTCGCGGCGCACGCGGTTGACCCGGGCGATGAAATCGGCCAGCGTTGCGCGTCCGCGCACGTCCCAATTCTTGATCTCGTATTTTTCCGAGTCGAGATATTCCTCGCTGCCGGCGTCGCGCGGCTGGTGATCCATGAGCTCGAAGGCGGGGCCGTAGATGCCGTAATTCGCGCTGAGCGTCGCCGCGAGCACGAGCCGCGCCTTGAACGCGGGCGGCCCGCCATGCTGGAGATACTCGGTGAGGATGTCGGGCGTGTTCGGCCAGAAATTCGGCCGGAAATAGTGGCGCACATCGGACTTCGTCAATTCGTTCAGGTATTCGGTCAGGTCCCACTTGGCGTTGCGCCACGCGAAATACGTGTAGGACTGGGAGAACCCGAGTTTTGCGAGGTGATACATCACCTTGGGGCGCGTGAACGCTTCGGCGAGGAACAGTACGTCCGGGTGTTCCTTCTGGATTTCCGCGATGAGCCATTCCCAGAACCGGAAGGGTTTCGTGTGCGGGTTATCGATTCGGAAGATTCGAATACCGAGCTCGATCCAATGGAGAAAGACGCCGTGTAGTTCATCCCAGAGTGCTCGCCAGTCCTTGGACTCGAACTCGATGGGGTAGATGTCCTGGTACTTCTTCGGCGGGTTTTCGGCGTACTGAATCGTCTTGTCAGGCCGCCAGCGAAACCACTCCGGATGGTCCTTCACGTACGGATGCTCAGGGCTGCACTGGAGCGCGATATCGAGCGCGACATCGATTCCGCGGTCGGCGGCCTTTTTGACGAGGCGCTCCAGGTCCGCATCCGTGCCGAGTTCCTTGTGAATGGCGTCGTGGCCGCCGTCTTTGGCGCCGATGGCCCAGGGGCTGCCCGGGTCGTCGTCGTGCGCGACGAGCGTGTTGTTTCTGCCTTTGCGGAACGTGCGTCCGATCGGGTGGATCGGCGGCAGATAGAGCACATCGAAGCCGAGTTCGGCGATGTAGTCGAGCCGCTTTTCGCAATCGCGAAATGTCGCGTGGGTGCCGCTGCCGTCCCACGAAGAGCGGGGGAACATCTCATACCACGTGCTGTATGCGGCGCGCGCGCGGTCCACCCAGAGTTTGAGCTCCTTGTGGTAGGTCGTGGCCGAGTCGCGGTCGTGGTAGTGCACCATCAGCCGCACGAGCTCGTCGCCCTCAGCGGCCTCTGCGCGCGCGTCCTGCTCGAGGTCGGCGGACGTGAGCGCCTTGGCGAAGTGCTTGAGTTCGCGGCGGTCATCGCCCTCGGCGCGCTTCGCCGCGTCTTCGATCAGCCCCGCGCCGATCATCAGCGCGACGGTGAGGTCCTGTTTTGCGGCGACGCGCTTGCGGAGATCGTGGAGCCAGGTCGCGTAGCGATCCACCCAGGCCTGGACGGTGTATACATGCGGGCCAATTTCGTCGGGCACGAAGCGCGCTTCGAAGCGGTCGTTGACGAGCGGCGCGAGCCGGGCCTCGCGCCAAGTGCGCTGCGATTCGCGGCGATAGAGGAGCACGCCGTCGATGATGTCGTGGCCGTCCGTAAAAACGTCGGCTTGGACGGTGAACGTTTCCCCCACGGCGCGCTTGGCGGCGAACCGGCCGCCGTCAATTTCCGGGTCGACCCCTTCAATGGTCACCCGGCGAACGCGATTGTCTTCCTTGCTCTTCTGAAGGGAACCGATGGCAACTGCTCCTTCCCTCTCCAAGCCCTGAAGTTTAGAGAATATCGGAGATTGCCTGCAAAGTCGCCGCTAAACCGGTCGAGCGTTAGGTCAGCACCGTCATGTGTTCGTGCGCGAACGCGACGATTTCGTCCTCGCGCCCAGTTTTGATCTTGAGCGGCCATGCGGGGTCGGCGAGCAGCGCGCGGCCGACGGCGACGAGATCGAATTCGTCGTTTTCGAGCCGGGTGAGCAGCGCATCGATTCGGGCCTTGCCGGTGTCCTTGCCGGCATACGTGCGCAGGAAATCGTTGTCGAGGCCGACGCTGCCGACGGTCATGGTCGGCTTGCCGGTGATTTTTTTCGTCCAGCCCGCGAGGTTGAGGTTTGAGCCTTCGAATTCCGGGTCGTCGAACCGGCGCGTGCTGCAATGAAAAATGTCCACACCGGCGGCGGTCAGCGGTTCGAGGAACGCCGCAAGTTCGTCCGGAGTTTGCGCCATCTTGTGCCGGTAGTCGCCCTGTTTCCATTGCGAGAATCGCAGCAACAGCGGAAACTCCGGCCCGATTGCCGCGCGCACCGCGCGGATGATCTCGACGGCGAACCGGGTGCGCTGCGGAAGCGCGCCGCCGTACTGGTCGGTGCGCTGGTTCGTCGTCGACCAGAAGAACTGATCGATGATGTAGCTGTGCGCGCCGTGCAGCTCGACACCGTCGAATCCGAGGCGCTTGGCGTTTCCCGCAGCTGCGGCGAATGCGGCGACCGTATCGTCAATGTCGCGCTGCGTCATAGCTACGGGCGGCTTCATGCCTTCTTTGTCCGCCAACGCGGGATGCAGCACAGCGGAGGGGCCGTAGCCCGGCAGCGACGGGTCGGGTTCCATGCCGGGCTGCCGAAAACTGCCGACGTGCCAGAGCTGCGGGATGATGTAGCCGCCGGCAGCGTGCACTTCGTCCGCGACACGCTTCCAGCCGGCGAGGGCCTTCTCGCCGTAGAACGCCGGCACGTCGGGATAGCTGTGGCCGGCGGGGCATGGCGGAGTGCCCTCGGTGATGATCAACCCGACGCCGCCCTCCGCGCGCCGGCGGTAGTACGCGGCCACGTCCGCGCCGGGCACGTTGCCGGGCGATTTGCTACGCGTCATGGGCGCCATCGCGACGCGGTTTTTCAGCGTGACCCGGCCAAACTTGTAAGGCGTGAACAGCGCTGCGGCGGTCTTCTGAGTCGAAACGTTGGAACTCATTGAACTGTGGTCTCCTTGGGAGCGGTATGCGGGAGGAGAAGAATATCCGCGGACGAGTCGAAATCAAAACCCGACGCTCGTACTCCACGCGCGCAAGAATTCGGAGTCAGGCGTCAACAATTGTCCGCCTCGGTCAAACGTTGGGTCGATTCGATACGCTCTAAGTCGCTTGTTGGAAACAAGTTATGTATGGTATTCCATCTTGGTGCACGTAAGAAAAGTTTCCATCGCCCGTCGGCGCGACCTGTGGTATCCTGCGAAGCGCTGACCAAAGAAGTCCTCTACCGTTGTGGGGTCACAAGGAGGAACGATCGTGGCAGTCAACTTCATACTTCGCGAAACCTCGCGGCCGCTGTCCATGCGGCCCGGCGACACGGTGAAATCGGCCGTGCGCAACATGATCGACTTCGACACGGGCGCCATCGCGGTCGTCGATACGAACATGCGCGCCGTCGGAATCTTCAGCAAAAAGGACCTGCTGGGCAAGGTCGTTTCCGTCGATCGCGATCCGCGCACGACGCTGCTGGGCGACGTGATGTCCACGGACATCGTCACCGCATCGGATCGGCTGAGCATCGACGAATGCCTCCGGCTCATGCAGGAGTACCGGATTCGGCATCTCGTGCTCGTGGATCGCTCGGGCCGCTACACCGGTCTGCTCGGACTGTGCGAGTTGCTCGAAAGCCGGATTTTCGAGCTGAAAGACTCGCTCCAGTCGATGGAAGCCTATCTGAACGATTCGCCGGGCGGCTGAAGCGGCGGCCCGCAATTCGCAGGACTGGCTCCATTCCGGTCCACGTGCAGAACCGTGTGATTCTCCGCGTCTGCCTCCCATTGAATAAACGCGCCCGCCGAGGGTAGTTTCAGACGGATCGGCCTCGGCTTGGGCAAGTTACCGGCCGTTACGGAGAGGCAGCCATGATCACCATCTACACCGTCTGCGCGGTCGCGGGCGTCGTCGTGCTGGTCGTCCAGGTGGCGATGACCATTTTCGGGCTGGACCCGGACAACGAGCCGATCATGGAGGTCGGCGACGATCTCGAGATGGGCGACGAGCTTGCCGACCATCACGGGACATCGTGGTTCTTCGGCGTGCTCTCGCTCCGGTCGGTCACGGCGTTTGTCGCGTTTTTCGGCCTTGGCGGGCGCATGGCGCTCTCGTTTGAGCTGGGCGATTTCGTCGCATTGATCTGGGCGATGGGCCTCGGCCTCGCGGCGATGATCGGCGCGGCGCTGTTCATGCGCCTGCTGCACGATTTGCGGTCTGAGGGCAACGTCCGCATCGAGAACGCGCTGGGGAGCACGGGCACGGTCTATCTGACGGTGCCTGGCAAGCGCGCAGGCACGGGCAAGGTCGAGGTGTCCGTGCAGGGCCGCTCGATGACGTATCAGGCGATCACCAGCGCGGAGGAACTGCGCACGGGCAGCCGGGTGAAGATCGTGGGCATCAGCGACCCCAACACGCTGGAAATCTCGCTGGACGACGGCACACACAAGTAGAGCCACTCGAAAGGACGACCGGTCATGGGCGAATCGACAGTCTGGATTGTCATCACGATCACCGTTGCGGCGCTGTTCTTGTTCTCGTTCTTTGTGCTGGCGAGCCGCCGGTACAAGCGCTGCCCCAGCAACCGGATCCTGGTGATTTACGGCAAGGTCGGATCGGGCACGTCGGCTCGCTGCATCCACGGCGGCGCGGCATTCATCATTCCGCTGATCCAGGACTACGAGTACCTCAGCCTGGAGCCGATCCAGATCGAAGTGCCGCTCAAAGACGCGTTGTCGATGGAGAACATCCGCGTCAACGTGCCCAGCGTGTTCACGGTCGCCATCGGCACCGAGCCGGACATGATGAACAACGCGGCCATCCGCCTGCTCGGGCTCGACACGGGGTCGATCAAGAAACAGGCCGAAGACATTATCTTCGGGCAGCTGCGCCAGGTGATCGCTTCGATGAAGATCGAGGACATCAACCGCGACCGCGACGCCTTCCTGCACAACATCCAGACCAACCTCGAACCCGAGTTGCGCAAGATCGGCATGGTGCTGATCAACGTCAACATTACGGACATCACGGACGACTCGGGATACATCGAGGCGATTGGTAAAAAAGCCGCGTCCGAGGCGATTCAGCGCGCGCGCGGCGACGTGGCCGACGAGCTGAAGAAAGGCGAGGTGCGCGTCGCCGAGGCGGACCGGCAGAAGTTCGTGCAGGTGGCGAACAACGTCAAGGACCAGGAGATCGGCATCCGCGAAGCCAAGCGCGTCCAGGCCGTACGCGTGGCGGAACTGGAGAAGGAGCAAGTCGTCGGCGAGCAACAGGCCGCGTTCCAGCGCGAGGTGCAGGTCAAAGACGCCGAGCGCGAAAAGCGCATCGCTGTGGCGAGCGCGGACGCCACCGCGAAAGTCGGCGAGGCGTCCGCCGCGTTCGACCAGGACATCAAGGTTAAAGACGCGGAAAAATCGATGCGCGTGCGCGTGGCCGATGCCAATGCCCGCGCGATCGAGGGTGAGAACGAGTCAAAGGCGGCAATAGCCGTGTCGAACGCGACCCTGCGCGTCAAGGAAGCGGAGTCGTTTCAGATCGGCGCGACGCGCGAGGAGACGGCGAAGGCGAGCGTGCTCGAAGCGAAGAACCGCGCGCTGGCCAAGGCCGCGCTCGCCGAGGCGGAGCTGGTCGAGGCCGAGTTCCGGGCGGAACTGGAGGCGAAAGCCAAGGCCGAGAAGGCCAGGACGATCGTCGAAGCGGAAGCCAAGGCCGCGCAGACCCGGCTCGAAGCGGAGGGCGAGGCATCTGCGATATTCGCGAAGCTCGAGGCCGAAGCGAAAGGTCAGTACGAGATCCTGGCGAAGAAGGCCGATGGTTTGAAGGCGATTGTCGCGGCGTGCGGCGATGCGAACTCGGCGTTCCGGCTGCTCATGCTCGAGCACCTGGACACGCTGGCGCATACGTCCGCACAGGCGATTTCGAACATCAAGTTCGACAAGGTCATCGTGTGGGAGAACGGCGGCGAAAACGGCAAAGGATCGACGGCCGGGTTCCTGAACAATCTCGCGAATACCCTGCCACCGATGATGCAGGTGATGAAGGACGTCGGCGGCGTCGAGTTCCCCGAATCGTTTATCAAGATGGTGGACGACCCGAAGAAGCCGGCCGAGGACGGCAACGTCGCGACGGTCACGAAGAAGGCCGACGGAAAGTCGAAGGATTAGGGCAATTTAGCCGCCGATGAACGCTGATAGAAGGTGAAGAATCAGTGGAATCAGGATTTCTTTCGGTAACTCGCGGGACGCGCGCTGAATTGTTTCGAGGCGTTTAGCGCCACCGCGGCGCGGATCAGCGCCTTCAGCGCCTTTTCGTCGATCGTGTCACCCTCGTGGATGTCGATCGCGCGGCGCGTGTTGCCGTCGAGGCTGGAGTTGAAGAGGCGCGCCGGGTCCTTGAGCGAAGCGCCGCGCGCGAAGGTGAGTTTCACCTTGTCCTTGTACGTCTCGCCGGTGCAGATGATCCCGTCGTGCGACCAGACCGGGACACCGCCCGGGCTCGACGGCTTTCGCCATTTCACTTCCTCGACCACGCCGGGGTCGGCCTGCTTGATGAGTTTGCGGACGCGGGCGAGCACGTCGCGGCGCCAGTCGCCGAGTTCCTTAATCCTCGCGTCGATCAGCTGAGCGGGGGAGTCCTCTCGCGCGAGGTTTTTCGAGCGACCCGTCTTCGTCGTCATGGTTGGCCGCCTGGTTCAGCCGATCGCTCCGATTCGCGAGCCATCACTCCGAACCTCAGGCGCCGTCGGGGATTTCGGGTTCGACGAGCTTGGCGAGCTGTTCCAGGGATTCCTGCCAGCCGAGGTAGCACGCCTCGGGTGGAATGGCCGCGGGGATGCCCTCCTGGACGATGCTGACTTCCGTACCGACCGAGACTTTGGTGAACGAGTAGGTGGTCCGCATTTCGCCGGGGAGGTTGGGATCGTCGAATACGTCGGAGGCGACGATACGTTCGCCGGGCTTGAGTTCGAGGTATTTACCGCCGAAGGTGTGGCCGTTGCCGGTGGAGAAGTTCGTGAACGACATCTTGTACGTGCCGCCGACCTTGGCATCGAGATGGTGGACGGTGCAGGTGAATCCGTAGGGCGGAAGCCACTTCGAATTCGCGGCGGGGTCGAGTATCGCGTTGTAAATGCGCATCGGGGGTGCCTTGAGCACGCGATGGAACCGAACGGTGCCCGTGGCCGATGGCTTGGCTTTCGAATCCGCTTCTCTGGTTGCCATGACTGACCTCCCTGAAAACTCCATGCACGGGATCTAACGCTTCACGTCGAAACGATATTGCTTGCTTGTAACCTCTTCCGTCTGTCTACATTTTCTCGCCGGGGGGTTGGCTGGCTTGCTTCACCCACGCGATGAACTGGGTTTCGTCGAGCGGCTCATCCTGGTACACGTGGAGGTAGCGCACGTCCTTCTGCTTGGACTCAACCGGAGGGGCGGGGCGCAGGGATGCGCCGCGGAAAAAGCCGATTTTGATGTATTTCGCGAAGCAATGGAAGCTGAGAAACCAGCCCCGGCCCTCGACGCCGTAGAACGGCGAGTTCCATTTAACGGCCTTGCGCACGCCGGGGACGGCTCGGACGATGAGCGCGTCGAGCTGGCGGCCGGCGTCGCGTTTCCAGCCGGGTATCGCGGCGATGTAGGCCTGCACGGGGGCATCGCCGTCGGCCTTGGCAATCTGCGGGTTGCCGCCGGCGAGTAGACGCGGTTTTCGCTTCTGATCGTCGCGCTTCGAGGCGGCACTCTTCAGCCGGGTCGCGGGTTTCCGGGGCGCCGGGCGGGACCGGTCGCGTTGTGGTTTGCTGCGCGTCATGGGGAATTTTGAAGATTGGTGGAGGTAAGGGGGCTCGAACCCCTGACCTCCTCGCTGCCAGCGAGGCGCTCTCCCAGCTGAGCTATACCCCCAACGCCGCGAGAAGTGATCGCGGAAGACGAATTATAGGGCGCATCGGCGGACGAATCAACGGCGGGCCGCGGCGATGAACTGCTGGCGGTCAATCTTTGAAGGGTTTTTCGGCCGTGTGATACGCTCTGCGGTTCAGGGCCGCGGGTTTCTTCCCGCGCCGCCAGACCGCGTCTTTTCGTTCAAGGAGCGTCATTTCCGTGCTGCTCGATCAGGTCTACCGCCATCGCCGGGCCGGGATGATTCTCGTCTTCCTGTTTATCGGCCTCCCCATGGTGTTTTTCATTCCGGGCGCCGCGCGATTCACGTTTGGAGGCGCGACAACTGCGGATTATCCCGTGGCAAAAGTCGGCTCGACGCCGGTCACGGCCCAGGCCTTCTACAACCGGTTTCTCCAGGCCCAGGACGAGCGGCAGCGCTTCGGCGAGACGGCCACGGCCCAGGACATGGTCAACGACGGGACGGTGGACGCGATCCTGGACGGGCTGATCAACCAGGCGCTGATCACGGAGCAGACCAAGAACCGGAAGGTGCATCCCGACGACAAGTTCCTGCAGGCGAAGCTCAAGGACGATCCGTACTTCAAGAACGATCGCGGCGAGTTCGACGCCGGGTTGTACAACCAGTGGGTGCAGAACGCGACGAAGGCGAAGTTCGACTGGGATTCGATGTATACGGGCTACGCCGAAGAAGTGAACCAGCAGTCGTACATGCGGCTGATTGGTGCATCCGCGCGCGTGACCAGCGCCGAAGTGCGCAAGGCGTTCAACGACCAGAACACGAAGCTCAAGATTCGCGCGATCGGGATTGCGCCGGCGGTCACGATCACCGAGGACGAACTGCGTGCGTATTACGACGCGCACCTCGAGACCTACATGAATCCGGACGAGCGCGTGGCTCAATACGCGGCTATCTCGCTGCTGCCGCCGGTGCCGCCGCTGGCCGACGAACTGATCCAGCGGGCGAAGGCGGGCGAGGACTTCGCCGAACTGGCGAAAGCGCATTCCGAATCACTCGATTCCGATTCCGGCGGCGATCTCGGGACGATGATCGAGGCGCCCGGCCTGCGCGCGCATGAAAAGGTGCTGTTCGAAATGGAGCCGGGCGAAGTCCGCGGGCCGGTGCGCAGCATCCTCGGTTGGCACATCTTCAAGGTCGAGTCCAAGGACACCGATGCCGACGGCCACCGCCAGGTGAAGGCGCGCCAGATACTGCTGAACCCCGCGCTGAGCGATGAAGTACGCGCCGCGCGGCTTGAACAGGCCACCTCTCTTCACGCGGCAGCGGCGGCCGGCGAGGGCAGCCTCGAGGTGGCCGCGGCCGATGCGGGAATCGATCTTCACCGCACGGACCGGTTTTCGGAGCGTTCGGAGACCATTGAAGGCATCTCAGAGGCGGACCTGTTTACGTTCCGCCGCGATGTGTCCAAGCTTTCGCTGGGCCAGCTCTCCCCGGTGATCCAGGGACGGGAGGCGTTGTACGTCGCGGAGGTCGTCGAGTTGTTCCCGCCCGAGCAGCGATCCTTCGAAGACGCGCGGGCCGATGTCGAGCGCGACGCGACGAACGAACGCAAAGACACGCCCGAATACAAGGCGAAACTCGCGGAATACATCCAGAAGATCCGGCAGGACGCGCAGAGCATTGCGGACGTACAGGCGAAGTTCCCCGAACTCCCGATCGAGGTCAAGGAGACCGACCCCTTCGGAATCAACGACATGTTGTTTAATCAGGGCCTGTTCATGGACGCGCGGCAACTGTTCAGCCGGCTCGTGTTCGAGAAGCCGGGCCGTCTTTCCGGTCCGTACACCGATATGCTCGGCGTGCCGCATTTCATCGAAGTCACCGAGCGCACCCTGCCCGAGGGCGAGACTTGGGACACGCAGTTCGAGACGGAGAAGGACGATATCCGCAGAAATCTGCTCGCTCAGCACGAAATGCAGCGGAGCGTGGATTACATGCAGCATCTTGTCGCTGAGGCGAACGAAGCGGCGACGATTCAGAAAGACTACGACGCCATCTTCGAAATCCTGGGTCTGAATCAGAAGCCGTCCGCGACCGATTCGCCGGATGCGCCGCT
>CAYPNI010000073.1:0-10554 GCA_964411925.1 uncultured Nitrospirales bacterium | reverse complement strand
TGTTCCAGGAGTCCGCGTGCCTCGGCGATCGCGTCGCGTTCCCTGTTGAACGCGCGGGCCCCCGGCGCCAGCGCGAGGCGAAGGTCACGCGCGGCGGCGCGGCGTGCGCCCCACGCCAGGAACCGGGCGGCGGCTGACAGTCCGCAAATCTCCACGACGAGCATGATCCCGAAAACGGTCGCGGCGTGGATCAACTCCGGGCCCGTCCAGATGTCGCCCTGGAAGTAGTCGGTCACCATGAGGAACGCCGTGTAACCGAAAAATCCGACCGGTGGCGCATCGAGCAGAATCGTTAACGGCCAGCTCGTGAGCGCCCGCGCGCGGTTGACCACGCGTTCCCGCGCGGGTCCGCGGAGGACGGTTTCGACGGCGCCGCCCAGCGCCGCGGAAAATTCGCCAAATTCGTCGCCCGGCCCGACACCACCGAAGCCCGCCTGCGCCATCGCGAGCCGGACCTGGCTGGCCTGCGCGTCGAATCCACGTTCGAGTTCGTCCGAGCCGAGGTCGAGATGCTCCTCAAACAGTCCGGCATCTCCCAGGAGCCGCGCGGCGCGATGCCCCGCACCCGCGCGGACCGGCCACAGCGACCAGCTCGAGAGCCGGGCGGGCAACGTGCGGACCGACTCGACGAGCCGGTAGAGCGCGCCGACGAATCCCTTCGAGCGCAGGCCGATTTCGCGGCCGAGCGCGTAGTTCCACAGGTGCGGCTCCGTGAACAGCCGGCGGCGGACGACATCGTGCGCGGCGACGCTCAATTCGCTCTCCGCGCGCCGGACGGCCCCGTCCGCGGTGTCGAGCGCGCCCGAGCGCGAGGCGACGCGTTCATCGAGCGTGGCGATCGTCTTTGCGAGCAAGCCCGCGGTGTTCGATCGTTTGATGCGACGGATCCGGTCGGCGGTGAGCTCCTTCGCGAGGAATTTTTCGAGTTCGAGGAAGTCGTACTCGTCCGATCCCGGCGCGCGCCCGGAGACTTTGCGGTCAAACGTGCGCGTGCTGTTGACGCGAAAGTAACCGGACACGCGGAACCCCGCGTCCTTTAGCCGGCGCAGCCAGTCCTCGCGGATACTGGGCGCGGCCGAGGCCTTCGTTTCCACGCAGACCAGCGCGCGTTCATCCTTGAGCGGGCGCAACAGCGACCACGTTGCCTCATCGAGATACTTTTCCGAGTCCGCACACATGACGACGAGATCGCATTCGCGCAGCGCGTGTTGCACAAGCGTGCGATGCTCGCGCTCGATCGTGTCGGAGTCGGGCGTGTCCACGATGACCAGATGCTCGAGCGCCGAGCCCGATTTTCGATCCCAGCCCTCGCCGAACGGCAACTTCGCGCCGGGGGGGTGATAAATGGTGGGGATAGACGTGCAAGGGCGGTACTCAGACGTTTTGGCCAATTCGTCGCCGGCGAGCGCGTTGAGCAATGTCGATTTGCCGACGCCCGATCCGCCGACCAGCGCGACGACGAGCAGATCATCGAGACGCACTTCGCGCTCGCGCAGTTCGTCCAACCGCGCGCGCAAGAGGTCCGCCTCGCGCCTCAGCGGTTCCCACGGCCCGGCGTACGCGGCGAGCGCATCCAGCGAGTGCAGCAGTTCGTTCAGCGATTCCGGCATGCGTCCAGCGCGCTCCTCATCGCGTCCGCGGGCCCGCGTTGCATCGCGTCCAGCGCGGTACGCAGCGGGCCCAGGCCCTCATCGACGACGTGACGCGAGAGCGCGTCGCGCAATCGCGCTTGCTGTTCCTTCTTCCAGGGCGAAATGAAATCGAACAGCGCGTCGCCGAATTGATACTCCATGACGCGCGTGACAAATTGCGCCGCGACCGGCCCGACGAGCACGGCCGCCTCCGCCGCGCCGAGGCCGCCCGTATGCATGGCGATGGGGGCCGCGATCGCCGCGGGCATCACCGCGAGCACCGCGTCGAGCGCTTCGAGCGCGCGCCGCCGGCCCTTGTGGTCCTCCCACCAGGCGTCGAGCAGCTTCCTCGCGTGCTGCTTGAACGCCTCGGAAAGCGGACCCGGCTGCAGCACTTCAGCAGTGACCGCGTTGCACACGGCGCCCGCGTCCAATTGCGCGAACCGATCGCCGACGATTTCGCGCGCGGGCGAACCCAGTGCGCGCGCGCGATCGGCACATTCGGAAATCAGGTCGCGCGTGATGCGCTCGATCGATTCCCGGTGCAACTCGCGCAGCGCTTCCTCGGCCGCGGACGGTTTCACGGACTTCGCTTCGAGCGTAGCGCGGCGGACAATCGTGCCGCGAATCGCTCGGCCGACGGCTCCGGCGCCGCGCACGACAGTCGCACTGGCGGAGCCGATCGTGCGGCGGATGGGACCGCGACGCGCCTGCACGTACTCGTGGAACAGGCCGCCCACGTCGCGGCCGGGGGCGGGGTCGTATTCGCGCGCGGCGTGCGCGGTGAGGTCTGCGAACGATGCGACGACATCGCGCAGCGGTTCGGCGACGCGGTCGAGGTGCTCCAGAAACGCGTCCGCGTCCTCGATGAAGCGGGAGACCGTCCCTTCGTACACGCGAGACTTGATCGCCGGCACGTCGAGCGAAGCGAGATAGGACTTCAAGTCGCGTGAACCGTCGAGAGAACGAATGGGCCGCCTGAGATCCTCGCCGATGTCGAAGTCATGCGGGATGACGAACGCTGGCCCCTCGACGCCGACATCGCGGCAGAAATCCTCGATCTGCCGGCGCGCGACGGCGTAGTCCTCGGCGGGATTGGCTTTGTTCATCACGGGAACCACGACACGCGCGGCCGCGACCGCCTGCCGGAAGAATTCGACGACTCGGTCGTCCTTGTATTTCTCCCCGGTGATCACAGCGATCATCACATCGCCCGCCGCCCGCAGGTGCGCCGCGACTTCCCAGTTGCGCCGCATGATCGAGTCCACGTCCGGCGTATCCATGAGCACGAGATGATCCGGCAGTGAATCGTCCAGTACGACGAAGAGCGCCTCGGCCGGCAATTCGGGATCGACGACGCTGCGCGGGTCCTCGAGCGGTCTCGGGCTGAACTCCGGGACGAGTTTCGCTTCAAGCGATTCCGCGCGGCGGCGCGCGTTCGCCGCGAGCACGGGGTGGCACGTCGCGGCGGCCGTGCTCGCCATCGGGCTGGCCGAACGGCCGAGCAAGAGATTGAACACGGTGGACTTGCCCGTGTTCGTGCCGCCGGAAATTGCCGCGACGAGACATCCTTCTCCCGCCATATGCGGTACGAGTTTATAGGTGAGCAGATCGCGCCAGGACTGCGTTTCGCGAAAGACGTCGCCGTGGACCTCGGCGTACGGCGCGAGCGCATCGTCGAGCCGCCGCAGGGCCGACTCGAACGCCAGAAGTCCTTCGCCAATCGGGTTGTTCATGATGAGGATCAGGGCGGAACCACGGTGGTTGGCGGACGCCGATGGCCCGCGAGCATTACACAAGATGCCGTATAGTCCGGTATAATTCAACGGCATGCGCGAACGGGCGCTCGGGCCGCAGCAAGGGGGCAGTATGCAATTTTTCCGCCGGTGGGGTCATATGTGCCTCGCGATCGGCCTGCTGTCCATCGCCGTGCATGGATTCGCGGCCGATGAGTACAAGCCCTGGGCCCTGCGCGATCACTATTCGTTCGATGGCGAAAACTCCAAGCTCATGGTCGATGTTCAGACCGGCGAATGGATGGTCGAGGTTTCGAATCTGGGCGTGCTGGTCAAGGATGCCCAGTGCGAAATCGAGTACGGCGACGGCCGGGTCTTGCGGCTGAGTTCACTCAAGGCGTTCAAGGACGATCGCGAAACGTTCGACGGACCTCTCGGCGAGGGGACCCGTTTTCGGTCGCTCTTCAAGGCCCCGGACGGTCTCGAGGTCGACTTTTCGGTTTCCCGGTTCAAGACGCGTCCGTTCATGATGATCCACGTCAACCTGACGAACAAGAGCAGCGCGCCGATCGCCATACGCGAAATCCGGCCTGCGGTGTTCGATCGCGGCTCGGTCGCCGAACTGGGCGATTCGGTGGTCACCCAGGCGCAGACCCGCCGGCGCGGTAATTTCTCGATGGTCACGAACGATGCCGGCTCGGGCCTGTTTTTGCTCACTCTCCGTCAGCCGAAGATCACGCTCGGTGTCGGGCTCCTGCGATCGGGCATGGTGAATTCGATTGTGGATCTGCGCCCGGACGGCAAGTCGTGGGTCGGCGCGGTCCGCTGCAAATATGAACCCGCGCTGACCATCCAGCCGAACTCGCGCGTCGGCGGCGACCCGGTCTGGATGTCGCTGCTCGTGCCCGATGCGGTCCAGGTCGCCGAGATTCACGCATGGTCTGAGATAACGGGGATGCAAGGCCTCAGCCCCGACGCCGTTCCGCGCGGCTGGGTGACGGTGGCGGCAGGCGCGACCGCCGCCGACGTGATCCGTACGGCCGAGGCGTGGTCGGGCGGATACGTTCGCTATGTGCTCGTGCCGGAAGGCTGGCAAGCGGCGCCCGGAAGCCTGAGCGGCCGCGAACCGGGCTACCCGAAGGACATGGGCAAGCTCGCGCGCGACGTGATGAAGATCGGCATGATCCCCGGAATCAGCTTTGATCCGCTCGCGTGCGACAAGGGGGAAGGCAAACTCACGGTCAAGGCGGCCGACGGATCGTACTGGCTGAATCTCGGCCTCGAAGAGGCCCGCGGTGTCGCCGCTGAGCGAGTGGACAGACTCGTGAACCAAGGATACCAGTTCTTCGTCGTGGAGTCGTCCAAGATTCCGGACGATGTACTCAAAACGTTCAACGTGACGCGGAACCAGGCCGACCTGTTCGCCATGCAGATATTTTCGATGGCCGCGGCCGGCTATCCGGTGGTGCCCTCGCCCAACATGACGCTCGGCGGCGACGCGGGCAAATGGGGCGCGGCCGCGCGGCTGACCGCCGCGATGCAACGGTACGGTGTTACCGCGGGGCCGGTGCGATTGCAGAGCGAGGAGATCAAGGACGCGTCGCGCGCGCTCCTGCAGGCCATCGGTGATTACGACGGACCGGTCGAGATCGTCGGGACGCCGCGCAAGGATGTGCGCGAGGCTGTGGCCGGTGCATGCTGCGTTCAGGAGCCGCCCCGCCGCGCGGCGGTCCAGGCCGGTAGCCGGGATTGAGCCGCGCGCGCGGAACCCCCGTTCAGACGATACGGCTCCGCGCGTATGCCAAGCTGAATTTCTATCTTTCCGTCATCGATCGCCGGCCCGACGGCTACCACGACATCGAGACCATCTTCCAGACCGTCGGCCTGGCGGACGATGTATCGCTGACGCTGCGCGAGGGTGAACCCTCGCTGTCCTGCGGCATTGCGGACCTCGAAGGGCCGGATAACCTCGCACTGCGCGCCGCGCGACTGTTGCGCGAGCGGCACGCACCCGGGCGCGGCGTGCACATCGCGCTGACCAAGCGGATTCCCATCGCGGCGGGACTTGCCGGCGGATCCGCGGACGCGGCGGCGGTGCTCGTCGGCCTGAACCAGCTCTGGAGACTCGGTCTTGGCGAGGACGCGCTCAGAAGCATCGGGCTGGAGCTCGGCTCCGACGTGCCTTTTCTCGTCTCCGGCGGCACGATGGCTGCCACAGGCCGCGGCGAGGCGCTGCGCCGGCTGGACGCCCTCCGCGAGACGTGGTTCGTGCTGCTGCACCCGCCGCTCGAAGTGAGCGCCGCGCGCGTCTACAACCACCCGGCGTTGCGCAAGTCGCGCGAAGAGCGTATCGACGGCATCACGATGACATTTCGCAACGTGCTCGAGGCGATGTCGCAAGGTGCATTGCCCGATGTATTGCAGAACGCCATGGAGACGCCGGTTTTCTCCGAATTCCCGAAACTCGCCGTCCTCAAGCAGCGGCTCCTCGATGCGGGCTGCGCGGGTGCGCTCATGAGCGGTAGCGGGCCGACGCTCTACGGCCTGTGCAAAGACAAGGCGCACGCAGAAGGCATCGCCAAGCAGTTTCCCGAACTGCCGAAGTCGGTCGTGCGCAGCGTGGCCGCGGGTGTCGAGCGCGTCGACTAATCGAAATTTGAAGAACGGGTGGGAGGGCGAGCGTCCGCGCGAGCCGATGTTTGCGGGCGAGTCTCGGCTCGCGAATACGCTCGCCCTCCCAGACGCGGTCACGCCTGGCGTCAAGACGCGGTTCGCGCGGACTTTAACTGGGCGACAAACGCACCCATGTCTTCGTCGGCGCGGATGCCGAGGCGGGTCAGCGCGAAGTCATACTTGAGCGGGTCGGCGGGATTCATGCGGCGGAACGCGGCGGTCACGTCGAGCGCGGCGGGAAGGTTGGCCTGCGTGCGGCGAGTAAGGCGCATCGCGCGCGCCGCGCGGTGCATGTGGGTGTCGAGTGGAACAATGAGCAGGTCGGGCCGCAAACGCGTCCAGCAGCCAGGGTCAACGGCGTCGCGCCGCGCCATCCATCGCAAATACAGGTGAAGCCGTTTGCACGCACTGTTCTTCTCGGGATCGGAGAGCAGGCTGTCGGCGGCCCGGCCGAGGCGCAACTCGCGTGTGAACCCGATCAGGCCGGGGAGCGTGGTTTCGGACTGGGCCGGTTGGTGCGAGAGAAAACACGCTTCGAGCGATCCGTGCGCGCACAGGGCACGGCCGATTCCATCGAAGAGCGCGGCCATTTCTTCGCGCGTCGTCCATCGGTGCTGAAAGCCGTCGAGTCGCGCGGCGAGGCGCGCTCCCTCCGTTCTCAACGCCGCCGCGGGGTGATCGCCGAGGCATGCGAGGACCGTGTCAAGATTGCGGAGAATTTGCGCCACCCGGCCATACGCGAGACACGCGGCAATCAGCCCCGCCACTTCGCGATCCGCATCCGTCTCGTAGCGATACACGACCTCGAGCGGATCGGGCGAGACGAACTCGCGGCGATTGAGGCGGGAATGTAGCGCGTCGAGTTCTGCGCGCAGTTCCGTACGATTCATGGGGGAATTGTAGCGCAGGGTCGCGCGGCGACGGCGCTACGAACAAGGTCGCGTGTTCCGCTTGTTGCGGGATTCACCGGCCCGGGCAGACCGCACCACGAGATGCAATAAAGACTTCGGCAGAACCCGTCTTGCGCGCGCTCCTGTTCTCAGTGGAGAACGGTTGCGCATACTATCCCTTAGTCTCGGGAGCAAGTTGCGGTCGCCGGGGCGTGCGTGGGGCACTCTATGAGCATGCGATTCGAGATCGTGCGCGACTGGTCGCCGATGGAGGAGTTGGTCCGGCTTGAACTGGCCGCGTCCGAGCGCTACCGCGACGCAGGGTATGACCCGACGCCGTGGCCGCCGTCCACACCGGCGGATTTTGAAGACTATCGAGACCGCGGCCTGCTCTGGGTCGCTTCAATGGACGGGCGCGCGGCCGGATTCGCGTGCGTGGATGTCTACGGAGAATATTTCCACCTCGAAGAGATCGACGTTCTGCCCGAACTGCACGGACGCGGGATCGGTGCGGCGTTGATTCGCGAAGTGATCGCCGAGGCCGAAGTGCGCGGCGCGTCGTCGGTGACGTTGCGCACGTTTCTCACGACGCCGTGGGCGGTCGGACTGTATGAGAAGATGGGATTCCAGCGCTGGGACCCGGATCCACCGCCGGCTTTCTTGCATGCGATTTTCGACGGCGAACGCGCGGACGGGCTGATGTTCGACGAACGGCTCAGCATGCGCAGAGTGCTATCGTAGGCGATCGCCGCGCGACACGGCGCATTGCCATCGCATCGGCCGGGTACACACTTTGTGAACAACACTGGGGAGCCAGACGTGCCCGTGTCCAAAACCGCGCTGATCTATTCTGACGCAGGACTGGACCATCGGACGCCCGAGGGTCATCCCGAACGCGCGAACCGGCTCCGGGCGATCGCCCACGCGTTTGCCGAGGCAAAGCTCGATCCGCCGCGCATCGAGCCGATCGCGGCAACGATGGACGATTTGCTGCGTATACACACGGTCGATCACGTCGACACGATCCGCCACACCTGCGAGCACGAAGCGCGGTATCCGGACGCCGACACCTACATGGTGCGGGATTCGTGGAACGCCGCACTGCTCGCCGCGGGCGGCGCGATCGAGGCCTGCAAGGCCGTGCTGGACGGCACTTTCGACAACGTTTTCAGCGCGATGCGTCCTCCCGGGCACCACGCGGAGGCGGATCACGCGATGGGGTTTTGCCTGTTCAACAACGTCGCAATCGCGGCGCGCTGGCTGCAGGCGGAGGCGGGGGTCAGGCGTGTCGCCATCCTCGACTGGGACGTCCACCATGGCAACGGTACGCAGCATTCGTTCTACGACGACGCGTCGGTTTACTACGCGAGCCTGCACCAGTTTCCGTTGTATCCCGGCACGGGCCGGTCGGACGAGCGTGGCGAACGCAACACGAACCTGAACGTGCCAATGCGGCCCGGTGCGGCCGCGGAGATGTGGCTTGAGGCGATGGAGCGGAACGTGGTCCCCGAGTTGGAATCGTTCGCGCCGGATTTCCTGCTGATCTCGTGCGGCTTCGACGCGCATCGCGACGACCCTCTCGCGAACCAGAACCTGCTGCCCGGGGATTTTGCGACCATGACGAGGATGGTGAAACATCTTGCAGACGGGAAAATCGTCTCGTTGCTCGAGGGTGGGTACGACCTGCGCGCGCTCGGCGAATCCGCCGTGGCGCATGTTCGCGCGTTGCGTGCGGATGCAGATGAATAATAGGGAGATAGTACTATGTCGGCCTATGTGATTGTGCAGGTGGACGTTTCGGACGCCGCGAAGTATGACGAGTACAAAAAGCTCGCGGCGGCCGCCGTGGCCAAGCACGGCGGGCGTTACATCGTCCGCGGCGGCGACGCGGAAGACATGGAAGGCAAGCGGCCGTTTCCACGCCTCGTTGTGCTGGAATTCGGAACCTACGACCAGGCCAAGGCGTGGTACCACTCGCCTGAATATCAACGGGCCAAGGCAGCGCGGGCAGGCGCCGGCCGGGGAGTGTTCACGGTGATCCAGGGAGTCGAGTGAATCGGCGACGAGTTAACGTAAGGTAATTTTATCGGATAAGTCATTGACATGACGGTATTTACATCGAAAATGTCAACAGTGAATTATTTTGGAGCGTCCGAGCCGTCTGGGATCGCGATCTGACCTACGGAAGCTTGCTTGACTGCGGTATTTACGTTTGCTAGACTCTGCGGCTGTTGCTTTGGCGGTAAACTCGCCTTTCAGCAGGGCGGACACGGGGCGGCTCCGTCCTGACGGCCCCTGCTGAAAACCCAATGCGAATTACGTGGCGGGAGGCGCTATGCCTCACGCCCCGATTTTTTGGAGGAAGTCTGTGCCGACGATCAACCAATTGATGCGCGGATGCCGCGAGCCGATGAAGAACCGGACGAAGTCGCCGGCGCTCAAGGGCAGCCCGCAAGCATCGGGTACGTGTACCCGCGTCTACACGATGACGCCGAAGAAGCCGAACTCGGCGTTGCGCAAAGTCGCGCGCGTACGGTTGAAGAACGGCATGGAAGTCACGGTGTACATCCCGGGCGTCGGGCACAACTTGCAGGAACATTCGCAGGTGCTTGTGCGCGGCGGCCGCGTGAAAGATCTTCCGGGCGTGAAGTACCACATGATTCGCGGCGTGCTGGACGCGCAGGGCGACATGGGCGGCACGGCGAGCCGCGCACAGGACGGCGGCAAGGAAATTCACAAGGGCCGCTGGGTCAGCCGTTCGAAATACGGCGTCAAGAAACCCAAGTGACGGCGAACGGGGACTGAGGAAGCATCATGGGACGACGTCGTGAAGCCGAGAAGCGGACAACGCTTCCGGATCCGGTTTATAGCAGCGTGACGCTGGCCAAGTTCGTCAACGCCGTCATGAAAGACGGCAAGAAGAGCACGGCCGAAGCGATTGTGTACGGGGCGCTCGACATCATCAAGAAGCGCACGTCGGGTGAAGATCCGCTGCACGTGTTCGACAAGGCGATCGACAACGCCAAGCCGATGCTGCAGGTGAAATCGCGGCGCGTGGGCGGCGCGACGTACCAGGTGCCGGTCGAAATCGCTCCGGCGACGCGCCAGGCGATTGCGTTCCGCTGGATCATCGATTTCTCGCGCAGTCGCGGGGAAAAGACGATGCGCGAGCGGCTGGCGGGCGAAATTGTCGATTGCTACAACCGGCAAGGCAACACGATCAAGAAACGCGAAGACACGCACAAAATGGCCGAGGCGAACCGCGCCTTCGCCCATTTCCGATATTAAGCAAGTTGGTTTGAGGCAGGGTTACTGAGGACTCAGGTGAAGGCAGGCGAGCGCACCCCAGAGATGACTGCTTGGCGCGAAGCCTTCTTCGCCGTCGACAGTTGAATCTGTAATCGGTGGGCCAGTTCGCGAGGGTATTGACCACCCCGCGTGCGTTCGTGTCGCCAACTGAATTGCGGCGGGCGTAAGACTCGTCCGGCGCAAGTGACAAGAGGATAAGGAACACGACCGTGGCGCGGAAGTACTCGCTCGATAAAGTCCGCAATATCGGGATTATGGCTCACATCGATGCCGGCAAGACCACCGTCACCGAACGCGTCTTGTATTACTCCGGCC
>CAYPNI010000072.1:0-22566 GCA_964411925.1 uncultured Nitrospirales bacterium | reverse complement strand
GCGGGAATAGCTCAGTTGGTAGAGCATCAGCTTCCCAAGCTGAGGGTCGCGGGTTCGAACCCCGTTTCCCGCTCCATCCGAATCCGCCACCCCGATCGTCTGTCCAAGGCCCTGCTGCGCCGGGACCATTGCGTCAGGCTGCGACGGGCGATTCATGTTGAACGCCTTGCCGTCTTGACATAAGCTGGCGCTCCTCAACGGGGAGGCGATCTATGCAGCGCGTATGGCTTTCGATTCTGGTGGTGGGCGTGGCCGGTTCGTTCAACGCGGCGTGCGGCAAGAAGGCGGCGGACACCGCGTCCGAGAACGTGGTGGAAACGGCGATTCGCACGTCCGGCGGCGATGCTGACGTTTCGATCGAAGACGAAACGATGAAGATCACGACGGCGGACGGCACGATGAGCATGGGCGAGGGCGCGAAGCTGCCTGCGGACTGGCCCGAAGACGCGCCGGTCTACAAGGGCCTCCAGCTGACGATGTCGCTGAAGTCGGGCAATAGCTCATCGGTCCAGGGGACGACGTCGGACTCGATGGACAAGGTCGTGGCGTTCTACAAGGACGCCGCCGAGAAGGGTGGATGGACCGAAGCGAGCGCGATGACCCAGCCGCAGATGACGATGCTGAATTACACGAAGGAAAACCGCAACTTGTCTGTGATGGTTACAGAACAGGATTCGGTAACGGCGCTAACGCTCAGCATCAGCAGCCAGTGACGGCGGGCGAAGCCCGCGCTCTCGAAGTGGACGGCCCGCCCACGCGGTGGAGCTTGTGCCACCGACCGACGGGAAGCTAGTTCATCAGGCGCTTTACGCCTTTGACGACGATTGGCGGCGTAACGTCCTTGGCGAAGTCCTTCAGCGAGTATCTGGGCACCTGCGCGAAGGCTTGTTTGTCGGCTTCGTTGCCGCCGCGTTCCTTGAACAACGTCGAGTGTTCGCGGAGTTCCGGGTTGATCTCGCTCGCGGGCCGGCCATTGGAAAAGTAATACAGCGCGAGCGATTTGCGGCTGCGGTCCGGGGGACACGTCAACGGATCCGGGTGGCCGTGGTAGGAGTAGTCGGTGGTCGAGAACATCGCGAGGGTGTTGAATTCGCACGGGATCTTGGCCTCGCACTTCGTCATGTCCTTATCCCAAAGCTCGAATGCGCCGCCGTACTCGGGTTTCCAGTCCTTGTTGAGATAGACGAGCACGTTCACGCGGCGATCCAGCCCGATCTTGGGATGCTTGTTGAAGTCGGCGTGGACCTTGAGCAGGCCGCCGGGCTTGATCTCGTGCAGGCCGCCGCCCGAATAGAACGGGTCGCCGATGAGCGTCTCCTTGATGCCGGTGACGATCTGGACGAACTCCAGGAACGGCTCGGAGTTCAGGTAGTGCATGAAACGGCGGGTTTCGACGCCGAACGACTTCTCGCCTTTGCCCGCGAACTTCTTCTCCTGCGCGTTGTCGAAGCGGATGACGTCCTGCTTCGAGAGGTCTGGAAACTCGGCCAGGACCTTGTCCAGTTCGACCGGATTGAAGAAATTCTTGAAATGGATGCTCGGGAAGGGGTGGGCGTCGAGGTACGCCTTCTGATACTTCCGCGCCGTTTCCGCCAAATCCCGGTATTGCTCGTTGATGTACGATCCCATTGCCTTCCCCGCCGCTGTTGAAAATCCGGGCAAATTATACCAGTAAAACTCGCGGGTGCATAACGGATCGGCGGGATTCCCGGCGGGTTTCGCATTAGCGCAGGGAGGTCCGTTGACCGTTCCGGCGGCAGCGCTATAGATTCATCCACGGGCCACGGCATCAGGGAGCAGAACCATGAAAATGCTAGTCCCGCTTCTCACCACCGCGACCGCGATTGCCGCGGCGGTCTTTGCGTTCCTCGCGTGGAACCGGGCGACCGAGGCCGTCACCGGCACGCGGACGCAGACGACGCAGCGGACCGCGGCGTGGACCGAGGGCGTCGAGACGCGCATCGAGCGCCTGGAAACGCAGAAGGCGCAGCTCGAGCGCGAACTCGAAGTCGCGACGGAACGCATCCGGACGATGGAGTCGAGCACGGCCGCGGCGGGCATGAGGCTTGCCCGGAACGTCGAACAGACGGAAGAACTCAGGGATGCGTTTGAGCAGACGTTCGGCAAGGGATCGAACGTCGGTGTGTCCGTTGGCGCGGGCACGACCGATCCGGAGAAAAAGGTCGAGGAAGCGGAGGAGGAGGACGAGGAACCGAAACTCGAGGACTACGTGCGGATCGATTTGAACCCGATCAATGGGATGGCCGGGCCGCACATCATTTTCGAGGGCGTAAACGTGCACATCGAGAGCGGCAGCGGCCGGACCGACGATTTCGGCGCGCCGTTCGGCCTCGGGAACCTGATTGTCGGGTACAACGAGCAGGACAACGTACCGGGCTTCCGCTCGGGCTCACACAACCTCGTCGTAGGCAGCGCGCATAGTTTCACGAGTACGGCGGGACTGATCGCGGGGTTCGCCAACGAACTGAACGCGCCAAATGCGAGCATTACAGGAGGTTCGGGGAATCGGGCGACCGGCTGGGCCGCGAGCGTAACCGGCGGGGAAAACAATCTCGCGGCAGGAAACCTCTCATCCATAGTTGGCGGATTAGGCAATGCGGGCCGCGGCAACCATACGACCGGCTTGGGGGGCACGAACAAAACTCAGAATGAACAGTTAGTTACGTTCTTTGACAGCGCAAGATTCAAGTCGAACTAGGTCGTCGTCCCGGTGACCGGCGAAAACCTGCAACACTTCGGCCGGGCTTACGCCACGGTCCACGGCGCACGGTAGCTGTCTACCAGCCATTCGGGTTTGCCGCCGCCCTTTTCGAGGCGCATGCGTTTGGGCTGCCACTTGATCGTCGCGTGGTTGTAGTACGCCTGATTCATCAGGTGGCAACAGATCGCGCTGCGGCCGCCGACTTCCTCGTTCGTGATCGGCCGGCTGCGGTCGCGGACGCAATCCAGAAAGTCGCGCGTGTGGTTGTCGCTTCGATACAGCTCGACCCGCGCGCCGTCGAGATACTCGTCCTCGACGCGGCGCAGCTCGACTTGCAGCGACGTGCCGGCTTTCGAGTCCACGTGCCCGGCGATCCTCTCGCCGCCGCGGTAAAACTCGAAGCGTCCGCGGTTGACCTTCACTTCGCCCTCGTCGCCGAAGAATTCGACGCCGAAGCCGTCCTTGTGGATGACCTGGATATCGTTGTCGTACAACAGGACCGCGCCAGTCGTCGCGCTCGGATCGTCCGGCGGGCGGACCTCGTTCGGGCCGCTGTCGTCCTTGCCGAGGCCCCACTGGGCAATGTCGAGGTGATGCGCGCCCCAATCACAGACCATGCCGCCGCCGTATTCCTTGTAGGAGCGCCAGTCCGGGAAGTGGTCGTGGTTGCCGCGGGGGCTCAGGACCGAATTGTACGGCCGCATCGGACCGGGACCGACCCACATGTCCCAGTCGAGGCCCGGCTCCATCTCCTCTTCGGGCAGATCGCACGGACGGCCCGGCGGGCCGAAGCTGCATTCGACCCGGCTGATTTTCCCGGCGGCGCCGTTGCGCACGAGCTCGCAGGCGATTCGAAATTCCTTCGACGAGCGCTGCATGGACCCCGTTTGCAACACGCGGGCGTGTTTCGCCACGGCGTCCATCACCGCGATCGATTCGTGGATGTTATGCGTCAGCGGTTTCTCGCAGTAGACGTCCATGCCGGATTCGAGGGCCGCGATGGTCGTGATCGCGTGCCAGTGGTCGGGTGTGGCGATGCACACCGCGTCGATGTCGTCACGCGCGACCAGTTCGCGGAAGTCCACGTACGCCTGGCATGCGGCGCCGACGCCCCGGTCCGGACGGGACGTGTAGAACTCGTTGACGGCGTTCAGCGCGGTTTCCCGGCGCGTCGCGTCCACCTCGCAAACCGCGACCACCTGCGTGTCCTTCTGGTTCAGGAAGTTATTCAGCAAGCCGCGGTTCTGCTTGCCCATACCGATGAAGCCCATCGTGATGCGCTCGCTCGGTGGCGTCTGGGCCGCCCACACGCGGGAGGGCAGAATGAAAGGCGCGGCGCTAAGGCCGAGTGCTGTCTTCAGGAACGATCGCCGGTTCGTCTTCATGGGCCACCTCTTCGAGTTCGGACGACAGGGTACGTGAATCTGGCTCGGAAATAAACGGCCCTTCGGGGGCGCGAGTCGGCTCTCTGAACTGCCGGGGCCTGCCGGCCCAGAGCAGCACGATCGAAGCGGCAACCAGCGCGAATCCGGAGATCATCATGCCGATTAGGATACTGATGGGGCGGAATTCGAATCGTACGGCGTGCGATCCGGCGGGGATTTCGACACCTTTGAATGCGCCGTTTGTCCGCACGATCTCCGCGCGCTCTCCGTCGACGTACGCCCGCCAGCCGGGGTAGATCGAGTCCGTGAACATGAGGAGCCGCGGCGCGGGGATATCTTCGACCCACAGGATGGCCTCGTTTGCGCGCCAGGACACGACCCGCAAACGCTCAGCGGTTTCGTCCGCAACGGTTACGGCGTCGACACGATGGATGGTGACTCGCCCGCTGGCCTCGTGGGGCGCAAACACGAGCGAGAACGTTGGCTCGACGGTGCCCGGGACGAGGAATTCGACGGTGGCCGGCGAATCGGCCATATTGATGGGTTGAACCTGCGCATCCATGGGCTCACCGCTCATGCCGTCGGTAAATCGCGGGTGCAACATACCGCCGGCCGAGCAGGTGTACGTGACGCGGATCGCCCGCGGCAGGGGTTCGGCCGTCTTCAGCTCGATGCGGGCGAATTCGCGACCCGGCATCTGACCTTCCCACACCAGTTCCATGGGCGCGCCCATCAAGTCCTGACCAGGATCGGTATCGAAATACGACGTACGGAATTCCTGCGTTTTTGGGACCAGGTGCGTGGGTGCGTCGACGAATGCCACCTCATCGGGAACGAAGGTCGCGTCCTTCGGAGGCATGTCCGACTCGGAGACGTGTTTGACCAGCCAGAACGGACGCCACAGGAAAAGGCTGGTGTACTTGTTGTCCCGGATCACCCGTTTTGCCAGTTGTTCTCGCGAGTAAAGGGTCTCTGCGCCATGAGCGGAGACGGCGTCCCAGGTTGCGGTCGGTACCGACGGCTCATAGCCATTGATGATTGGCCGCCAACGAGCGATGGAAGTATTCGGCAACGGGCTGACGAAGCGTTTGTTGTCGAGTGCGAGCGGTTTGGTCTTCACGCTGGGATCGGACAGATTCGAAACGGTCGCGATGTCGGTCAGGTGCTTGACGTATGGAATGTTCCAAACGGCGAGATCGCAGATCGCCAGGCCCAATACCGCGGGCCCGATCCAGCGCGTTCCGGCGCGCCACACGACCGCCAGCGCGAGTATCGCGAGTAACGGGGGTACGACGAGGGCGGCCGGCGGCGCGTCCATCGCCAGGCGATTGCCCGCGCCAACGATTGGCGTGAACCGGACGAGCCAGGTGAGATACGTGACGGCGGCCGCGATTACGAACACGAACGCGCACCGCAGGTAACGAGACGCGCCGCGGTGCAGGGGCCGGGCGAACGCGTCGAGCCCGAATCCCGCGAGGATGCCGAGGGGCAGGAACAGAATCGCAAACATCCGTTGCGGCTGCGCGAGCGAGAACGGCAGATACTCGAGAAGCAGTGTGGAAAACGGCATGGGCGTGCCGATGGCGAGATCGGCCAGCGGGAGCATGACGGCCGCCCACACTGCAGCCTGCCTGCGGCGCGCGGTCCACAGCGACATGAGCACCAACACGCCGGCGACGCCACTCAACAATCCGACGGTGATTCGCTCGGGACCCGCGTACCCGAAAAAGACCCGACCGACGTCGCTGAGCGTGGTGATCTCGAGGCCGGTCTCCTTCAAGGTCACCCCATGCGACCCCCGACTGCTCAGCGCGAAGAGTTCGATCGCGGGAACGATCGCGACCGATGCGAGCAGAATGGCTCCGAGCGAGACGGCCGCGAGAATGCCCAGGTCGGCCGTGACGCCCCGGAGCGGGCCGGGGCCGCGCGGCGTCCCTGCGTGCCGGCCGGGAATCCGCCGGAACGCCGCATAGGCGAGGGTGGCCAGTCCGACGTAGATCGTCGTCTGCGGGTAGCCGGCCAGGGCCGACATGCCGAGCGCGAACGCTCCACACACGATGAATCTCGCGCGCGCGGCGCGGGACGTAGCGGCGCACGCCCACTCGAGGAACAATAAGACCCACGGGAGCCAGACGAGCGCGTCGATATAGTGGTGGGCGACGACGCGACGGACGAACTGCGAGTTGAAGACGAACACATACCCCGCGAGCATCGCTGCCGACGCGCTCAGCCCCAACGTGCGCGCGAGACAAAACGCGCCGAGTCCGCCGAGCGCGATGTGGACAAAGAGCAAGGCTTTAACGCTGCGATGGCTCGCCTCGGGCGTCGGGTCCCACGTGAGCAGGCTGCGGACCAGATGCGGCGGATAGAAGCTTTTCGACTGGGGATTGGCGGCGAACGGCACGCCGCAGTAGACGAGCGGGTTCCACAGCGGAAACTCGCCGTGGTGAAGACTGCGGTCGAGGAAGTAGGCGCTGGGGCCGAAATACTGCCAGGCGTCGTTCAGGCCGAGATGCTCGCGCGCGGTGGGCGTGGTCGCGAACTTGTCGTAATTGACCAGGATTCCCGCGCAGAGCAGGATCGCGCACGCGGCGACTTCGAGTGGCCGGCGCGGCAGGCGCACCGCGTCGGTCGAATTGCCTTGCGCATCGGTCATCGTGCAATCATCGGGAACACGCCGCGCCCCTGCGGAATCCGAGCCGTAGAAAGAACGCCTACGCTATCAACCACGCGCGACGGCGAGCAAGCGGATGAACGGGACCGGCGTGAGGAGCGAACGGATTGCGCGAACGGGTGCGTTGGGGAATCCTCGGGACGGGCAATATCGCGCTCCAGTTCGCCACGGCGCTGTCCGCAATACCGGACGCGGAAATCGCGGCGGTGGGATCGCGTTCCCAACCCACGGCGGATGCCTTTGGCGACCGGTTCGGGATTGCGCACCGGCACGCGAGCTACGCGGCGCTCGCGGCAGATTCGAGCGTCGATATCGTGTACATCGCGACGCCACACGCGCTGCACCGCGAGAACTCGATTCTCTGTCTCGAGGCGGGGAGAGGCGTGCTGTGCGAGAAGCCCTTTACCATCAACCGTCGCGAAGCCGAGAACGTGATCGCCGTCGCGCGGACGCGAAACCGGTTCCTCATGGAGGCGATGTGGACCCGCTTCCTGCCTGCCGTGCAACTGGCGATCGAGTGGGTCAGAGCGGGGGAGATCGGCGAGGTGGACACGGTCCGCGCGAGCTTCGGGTTCCGGGCTGACCCGGCCGATGGCGGGCCGTTGTTCGACCCGGCGCTGGGCGGCGGCAGCCTGCTCGACGTGGGGATTTATCCGATCACGCTGGCGCATATGGTGTTTGGCGGTCCACCACGGCGCATCGACAGCAGCGCGACCCTGGGGTCGAGCGGGGTCGATGAGCGCGCGTGGCTCACGCTCGAATTCGAAGGCGGCGGCACGGCGCACCTCGGCAGCGCGATTACGAAGGAGATGCCAGGCGACGCGTACATCAGCGGATCGAAGGGAACGATCCGCCTGCACGACAGTTTTTGGAACGCGACGCGCGTGAGCCTACGCCGGGGAACGAGCGCGCCCGAGGTGCACGAGTTCCCGTTCGGAATCAACGGCTACGAGTACGAGGCGCGGGCGGCGCAGGATTGTCTCCGCGCGGGCCGCGTCCAGTGCGACACGATGCCGCACGCTGCCACCCTGGAAGTACTGGACATTATGGATGCGGCGCGCGCGCAGTGGGGACTCAAGTATCCGATGGAGTGACGCGCCCAGGAGCGCGTGGAGCTACCTCGTGAAGCCGTTACGCGGCGGTGGCGGCCGGCTTTTCGAGCGCCCGGGCGACGCTCGCGTAGAGGACGGGGACGAATATCAGCGTGATCAGGGTCGAGGTGAGCATGCCTCCAATGACCACGCGGGCCATGGGCGCCTGCATCTCCCCGCCCGAGCCCAGCCCGAACGCCATGGGCACGAGGGCGAGCACGGTCGTCAACGTGGTCATAATGATTGGGCGCAGGCGCCGCTTTCCGCCCTCTTCGATTGCGTCTTCGACCGACATGCCCTGCTCGCGGCGCAGCAGGTTGATGTAATCCACAAGCACGATCGCGTTATTCACCACGATCCCCGCGAGCATGATGATGCCCAGGATGGACTGCACGCTGACGGAGGTATCCGTGATATAGAGCGCGCCAATGACGCCGATGCTGGCGAAGGGGATCGCGAACATGATGATCATCGGATGCACGAACGACTCGAACTGCGCCGCCATGACCATGTAGACCAGCAACACGGCCAGGATCAGGCCCATCGATAGTTGCTGGTACGACTTTTGTTGCTCTTCGTATTCCCCGCCGTGGTAAATCGTGAAGTCCGGGGGCAGTTCAATCGAATCCAGCGCGCGCTCGATTGCCGGCATCACATCGCCCAGCGTGTATTCCGGATCGAGGTCGCCGCGCACCTCGATGACGCGTTCCTGGTTCTTCCGTTCGATCTCTGTGGGGCCGACGACGCGGCTCTCGCTCAGGAAATTGCTTGCGGGCACGCGTTCGCCGCTGCGCGCGATCACCCAATGCTCGCGCAGATCGCTCAGCGCGTGCCGGTCGGACTCTTTGAGGCGTACGCGCACGTCGTATTCGTCGCCGCCTTCGCGGTAGCGCGTGGCGATCTGGCCGCCGAAGTTCGTTCGAACGTTCGCGGCAATGTCCGAGACGGTCAATCCGGCCTCGGCCGCGCGATACCGGTCAATTTCGAGCGCAACCTCCGGCCGGCCGTCGTCGCGATCGACGCGCGTGTCCGAGATTCCGGGAATCTGATCCATGAGGTCTGCGATCCGCTGCGCGATGACCGCCGCGCCGTCCCGGTCGTATCCCCGCACTTCGATGGAGATGCTGTCCGCCTCCGGTGAAACAATGTGGAACACGAAAAGCCCGCCGCTGGCGCGTGTGAAGGTGCGCATGCCGGGGATGGCGCGGAGACGCTGGTCCAGTTCGTCCGAGATTTCCTGGCTTGTACGGACACGGGCCGCCTGATCCACCAACTGGATGTTCAGCGTGCCGCGGCTGTTGCCGCCGCCGCGGAACCACTCGGGCTGGCCGAACGAGGTGTACACGCTGGCGATCTCGTCGCGCCCGACCTCGCGGACGATTTGCTCGATGTCGGTGAACGCTCGATCGAGAGCGTCGAGGCGCGTGCCCGGCGCCATGATGCCGAACACGCGGACCTCGCCCTCGTCGGTCTCGGGCATGTACTCGAAGCCGAGCAGGTTATAGACGGGAAGGACGGCGGCCAGCACCGCGGCACTGCCGACGACCACGCCGAAACGGTGTCGCAACGCCCAGTGCAGCGCGCGGCGGTATGAATTCTCCAGGCTGCGCAGGCCGTATTCACTGAGGCGGTAGATCTTGTGCGCGATGGATTCGTTTTCGGTGACGTCGAGCGATTCGATCTTGAGGAATTGCCGCGCGAGACTGGGGATCAGCGTAAGACTTACAACGAGCGAACACGCCAGGCTGAACGCGACGACGTACGCAAGCTGGGTGAACATGATGCTCGCCGCCCCGGACAGGAACACGAGCGGAAGAAACACGACCAGCGTGGTCAGCGTGGACGCGACGATCGCCGAGGACACTTCGCGGGTTCCTTCGATGGCCGCGGTGCGCGCGTCCTGGCCGTTCTCGCGGTGCCGGAAGATGTTTTCGAGCACGACGATGCTGTTGTCCACGAGCAGGCCGACGCCGAGCGCGAGACCGCCGAACGAGACGATATTCAGTGTGAATCCGCTGAAATAAATGAGCGAGAACGACGCCATGACGGAGATCGGTACCGCGCTCGCGATGATCAGCGTCGAACGCAGGTTGCGCAGGAATACGAACAGAATGAGCACAGCCAGCACCGCGCCGGAGAGCGCCGCGAGGCGTACGTTATCGATGGCGTCCTTGATGAACTTGGCGTTGTCGCGCGTTGTAATGATCGAAACTTTCGGATAGTCGTTGCGGATATCCTCCATCTCGCGCTTGACGCGGTCGGCCACGTTGACCGTGTTGCTGCCCGACTGACGGTAGATATTGAGCGTGATGGCCGGCTTGCCGTCGATGCGCTCGATGCGCCGCAATTCCTCGAGGCCGTCGTAGACGTCCGCCACGTCGCGCAGGTAGACGGGCACGCGCTCGCGCGTCGCGACGACGATGTCTTCGAGCTCGCCAGGGCGGTTGAACTCGCCGCGGGTGCGCATGACGAGTTGCGTGTCGCCTGAATAGACCTCGCCCGCGGGGAGGTTGATGTTTTCCGCTCGTATCGCCTGCACGATCGCCTGCGGCGAGAGTTCGAGCGCGTCGAGCTTCTCCTCGATGAGATCGACCTGGATTTCCCGCAGGCGGCCGCCGCCAACCTCGACCGACGCGACGCCCGACATGCGCTCGAGGCGCTGTTTCAGCGTGTGTTCCGCGAGATAGCGCAGGTCCGGCAGAGCCAGCTCGGAGGAGGACAGGCCGAACTGCATGATCGGCGCCTGGTTGAAGTCCCACTTGGAGAGCACGGGCGGATCGACTTCGGCCGGCAGCGTGCCGCGGATGCGGTCGAGCCGATCGCGGACTTCGTTCGTCGCCCCGTCGAGGTTGGTGCCCCATGCGAACCGGACTTCGATGCGCGTGCGGCCCTCGCCCGCGGACGAATCGATTTCTTCGACATCCTCGACACTGCCGAGCGCTTCTTCGATGGGCCGCGTCACGAGGGTTTCCATTTCCTCCGGCGTTGCGCCGTCATACGTCACGCTGACGTTCAGCGAGGGGAACGACACATCGGGCATGAGATCGATGGGCAGGCGCGTGAGCGCGACGACGCTGAACACGACGACGATCAGCACGGCCATCGCGGTGGTGATCGGCCGATCGACTGCGACTTGGGTAATCTTCATATCGCCCGCCGTTAGTCGGTGTCCCGCGCGCTGCCGCGGGTCTCGTCGCCGCCCGGCGCACCGGCCCAGGTAACCTCCTGGCCATCGCGCAACAGGAATTGGCCCTTGGTGACGACCTGGTCGCCTTCATCCAGGCCCTCGACAATCTGCGAGAATCCGCCGCCCTCGATGCCCACCTTGACCGGCACGACGCGCGCCACACCGTCAACGACGACATACACCTCGGCGTGGTCGCGTTGGAAGATCAGCGCCTCGCTGGGAATCACGAGGGCGTTGGGCTCTTCGCGCGCGAGCAATTCGACATCGGCCGACATCCCCGGCCACAAGCGGTGGTCGTCGTTCGGCACGCTGAGGACGACCTCCGCCGTGCGCGAGGTCTCGCGTAGGCCGGGTGAAACGCGGGCGATGCGGCCTTCGAATTCCAGGCCGCCCCCGCGCACACGGAGCTTCGCCTCGCGGCCCACGCGGGCCAGCGAAAGATCCCGCTCGGGAAGATAGACGACCACCTCGGCGGGGTCGGCGTCGACAATGGTCAGAATCGGCGTGGAGGACGACGCCAGCTCGCCCGGGTCCGCGTTGCGCGCCTGCACACGGCCGGCCAGCGGCGACGCGATGCGCGTGTTCTGCACGTTGAGCTGCGCTTCTTCCACTGCCGCTTCGGCGCGGGACACGTCCGCCTTGGCCACTTCACGGTCCGCCGCGGACGACTCGCGCGCCGCGGAGGCGGAGTCCAGATCTTGCTCGGTCACCAGGCCCTGCGCGCGCGCCTTGCTCAAGCGGTCGAATTCGCGGCCCGCCAGGTCCGAAGCCGTTTCCGCCCGGCGCGTCATGGCACGGGCGAGCTCGAGATTGGCCTGGGCCTGGCGCAGGCGCTTGACGTACTCCGCGTCGTCGATGACGATGAGCGGGTCGCCCACATCCACCTCGTCACCGAGCTGGACGTGAATTTCGAGTATCAAGCCCGTCACCTTGGGCGTAATCGCGACGGATTCGTTGGCGACGATGGAACCCGGGAAATTGCGGATCTCGCGCATGGGCCGGCGCGCGACTTGCGTGACGTCGACCAACGCGGCCTCTTGCGGGGGACCGCCACCGCGGCGTTCGTCTTCCTTGGCGGTGAGCGTGGTACTCACGTAGAAGGTCAGGCCGACGACCGCGACGGCAACAATGAATAGCGCGAGTTTTTTCAAACGGCCTCGCTCGAGCGTTGGTGTCGGAACGCCACCCGCGGCGGGGCGCCCGCTGTTGCTCTGATAAAACGAATATTTCCAATACTTTAACACGAATTTCGTTGCGATTCGTACGAAGCGCCCCAACGCCCCGGGAGCATTGCTTTTTGCGTCGTCGTCGCCTGAAAAGTTCCGCGCCGGGCGACCCAGCGGGCCGCCCGGCGCGTCGGTGCGAGAATCTGAGTCGGATCAGTCGCCCTGGGCGCGATCCGAGGTCTTCACGAAGGCGCCGAACTCCGTCTCGAACGCGTCAACCGCGGCGTCCGTGGACGCCACCTTGCCTTCGTTGAGATCGTTGGCGATCTTCATCACCTTGAACGGCATGCTCTCCAGCTCGACCTTGGCCGGGGTAATATGAACCGCGGGCGATTTCTCGACCGTCGCGTCCCACTGGGCACGCACGACGGTCCAGAACGCCTCCGTCCGGGTCCAGTAGTCGTGCGCGACCGTGAAGTCGAAATCGGTCGTGCGATCGTAGGTGTTGAGCCCGGTCTCGCGCGCAAGCACGCGATTCCCTGCCGGATCGAGGTGCAGCTTGTAATTGTCCTGCTCGTGGGCCCAGCCCTCGGGCGTGAGGCTGTGCCGGTTGATGCCGACGACCACCTCGTAGTCGTCACGGATCTTCGTCTCGCGGCGCGGCAGCGGCCGCCAGGTCTCGTTCGACTGCCAGTACGCGTAATCGCCGATGTGCACCCATTTGCCGAAACCCGAATACCGGGGGCTGTCGTCAACGTTGTAGACCGTCTGCGTCCACGCGCCCTGTCGATCGGCGCGGGAGAGGTCGACACGTTCCCAGGTGTCGTGGCCGCGGTACACCAGCATCTGATCGGGTTGATAGGCCCAGTCCTGACGCCAGTGCTTGACGACCATCTGCTTGCCGTTCACCTCCGAGATGAGCAGATGCTGTAACTGGATGAAGTCGCCGGTATCGGAGACGACGAGCAGCGTCTCGTGCGCCTTCGACAACTCGCGCTTGCTCGGCTTGGCGTCGGTGAACGTCAACGTCTCATCGAACCGAAACGTGACGCTGTAGTCACCGGCCATCGCGAGGATGCTTGCGTGGTCCTTCTCGGCCTCGGGCGCGAGTTTCACGGCCGGCTTGTCGGCACGCGCGCCGATCGCTGATCCGAGAGCGATGACCAGCGCCGCCGCCCGCAACAGGTTTTTCGTGTTCATGTTCGTCTCCCCTTCACGCGACTCGTCGCGAATTAGTTGCCGTGAATGGCGATTTCACCAAAAGTGCGCGCAACGCCCGTGACGACCGGGGCCTGTTCCCTGTACCGGAGAAACTTCACGTGACCATCCAGATAGAGCACGTTCGCGCCGCCCGGAACATGATTGAAGTCGGAGGGATACGTGCTCAGGCGGTCGCCCATAATCCAGATATCGCATTGGGCCTTGGCCGACGCGCCCGGGTTGTTGATGTCGGTAATCATGAATCGTTCGATGCCTTCGCGCAGGCGGTAGAGCGTGTCGCTGCCGGCGTTGCCCAGGTTCTCGCCGTATTGCGACATGTCCACGTCCTGATCCACGACGCCGGAGAAGAAGTTGCCGATGGTGTCGATCATGCCGTAGACCAACTGCGCCGGGCCCGTCCCAATGGCGTCGTCTTCAATCTCGGAAATGGGCGCCTGCGGATCGCTGTCCTCTGTCCGATCAAACACGTACCCCGCGTAGAAATAGTTCTCATCCAGCAGCGCCATGCCGCGATCGCTGGTCCACTGCCGGAACGTGGGTCCGGGGACGGCCTCGAAACAGACGAGGTTGGCTTCCGTCGTGTGCGTCTCGGGATTCTCCAGGCTGTCCGGCGTGAATCGGGGAGACGAGGGACAAATCGCGACGGTCGGGTCCGGCAGGTATTCCGGAAAAATGTCGCTCATCTGGGGATTGAGCCAGTGAGTCGGCGCGCCGACGAATTGCATCCCCGGGTAGACCACCTGACCGGTGTCGCAGTCCGTGATCGGTTCCCACGAGGTCTGCATTCGGGGATAGCGCTCGCCGCGCGATTCGCTCGCGTACATCTTGAACGTGAGGCCCCACTGCTTGAGGTTATTCTGGCAGCTCGCCCGCCGCGCAGCCTCTCGCGCGCGGGCCAGGGCCGGCAGCAGGATGGCCGCGAGAATTCCGATAATGGCGATGACGACGAGCAATTCGATTAACGTAAAACCCTTATTGCGTTTCATGACCCGGTGTTCCTTTGTTGGCAGTCGAATCCGACGATCTGCATAGCTAACGGATGCAGGTTATACCGAAGTTCTGTATAAAGATCAAGAGATTTTTATGGGGATTATTTACATGCCTAGATGATCCTAGTTTCGGCCTAAAACCCGTTCGATCCCTATACTTAATATCGAAGGAGAATTTGGCCTCAGTTTGGGCTAAACTCTGCGACTTTAGGCGTGTAGACGCCGATCTTGATTGAAGGAGATGAACGGATGCCGGTGCCGGTAGTTCTGGTTCTCGTGGGGGCGTTGGGTGCCGGTTCGCTGGTGTCGGGCCCGATTGAAGTGGTGGCGGAGGGCCATCAATTTACGGAGGGCCCGGTGTGGACGGGGGCGAACGAGCTCATCTTCAGCGACATCCCGGCGGACAAGGTGTATCGCATTGATCGTTCTATAGTCTTTGATCCCAGCGGCAAATCGAACGGACTCACGATCGACGGTGACGGCCGGATCATTCGCTGCGAACACGGCAACCGGCGCGTGGTGCGCATCGAACACGACGAGTCGGTCACGATCCTGGCGGAGGAGTACAACGGCAAGAAACTGAACAGCCCGAACGACGCGATTTCGCGCAGCGACGGCGTCGTTTACTTCACGGACCCGCCGTATGGCCTTGAAGGCCGCGAGCAGGAACAACCGGTCAACGGCGTCTACGCGATTCTGCGCGACACGCGCATCGTGCGCATCGCGGACGATTTTGCGCGACCGAACGGCATCGCATTGTCGCCTGACGGTTCGCGGCTTTACGTGGCCGACACGGAGCAAGGCCACCTACGCTCGTTTCAGCTCGACGAAAAAGGGTACGCGACCGGCGGGGAGGAGCTCTGCAAGGTCCCTTCGCCGGACGGCATTCGCGTGGACACGGAGGGACGAATCTGGGCGACGTCCACCCGCGGCGTGGTGGTGTTTGCGCCGGACGGGACCGAGCTGGAAACGATCGTCATCCCCCAAATCCCGGCGAATTGCGGGTTCGGCGGGCGCGACGGCAAGACGTTGTTTGTGACTGCGCGGACGGCCGTCTACTCGATTCGCACGCAGGCTACGGGACTCGTGGGCGGGTGGGCACGGTAAGGTAAGGTCGGCGCTCGAAGGGATTGCGCTTCTGCCCGGCATTGACCCCGCGGACTGGGTGAAGACATCCGGCAACTCGTCAATAGATGAAGGGTAAAATCGCCTTGCGTTCCGGAGGGTAGTCGGTGAATTGTTCGCGGTACCACCGGTGATGGCTGCGGGCACGCGGCACGAGGTTGGCCGCGGTCCACACGACGAATACCAGCGCCGCGGGCGACCACGCCATCAGCGCCCAGCCGGTCCACTCGATCAGTTCGCCGAGGTAGTTCGGGCAGGACACGAACCGGTACGGCCCACCCCGCGGGATGGCGTACCCGGTCTCGGCGCCGGACCGCAGGCGCAGCAGGATCTCGTCCGACCAGACATTGAGCGCGAACCCCGCCGCGAAGAGGACGAAGCCCGCGATGAACGCCGGACGGAGCATCCAGCCGTCTGTATACGCCTCGGCGTTTTCGCCGAGCCATCGGCCATTGAGATATCCGTTCCAGGTATTGAACGCCATTGCCATCACCATGACGCTCAGCGGCATTCGCTTTCCGCGCGCGCGCATTCGCAGGGGATAGACAATCGCGCGGTTGACGTAGTGCAGTTCCCAGAGCGCCAGCAGAGCGACGAGTGCGGGACCGGCCTGCGGACGCTCGCGCGCGAAGAACACCAGGATCGCCGCGACCGCGACGCCCTCCATCACGATCCAGCCGAGCCGGCTGGGCACCGTCGGCCCCCAGCCGCTCCGGGTGTGCCTTCCGTAGGGCGCGGCGGTGAAGTACAGCGACACGAACACGCCGAGCGCGGCGGCGGCGCTGATCGCGAGCTGTACTTCGAACGAAGTCAAGGGCGGAGTCCAGTCCCAGGCGTATGGGACCGACCGTATACCCCGAATCGCCGGCCCGGGGCAATTCCGCGGCGTCTGTTAGACTGGACCGCCCGGTTGTGGGCGAATCGGAGGGCTGGCCGATGTCTACGATTCGTGAGTTGGTGGGGAAGCGGCCGGTGTATTCCGTCGAGGCCGGCTCGACCGTGCGGGACGTCATCTCGTATCTGTGCGAGAACCAGATTGGCGCGGTCGCGGTCTGCGAGCACGGCGAGCTCGTGGGCGTCTTCTCGGAGCGCGACCTGATGCATCGCGTGGTAAACCAGGGGCGCGATCCAGCGCGCGTGACGGTCCGCGAGGTCATGACACGCGAAGTATTCTTCGTGTCAATCGGAGATACGCATCACACGGCCAAGATGCTCATGCTGAACAGGAACTTCCGCCATCTCGTCGTGCTCGACGAGGACCGGCGACTGAAGGGCTTCGTATCCATGCGCGAGCTGCTCGAGGCGGATTTGGCGGAATCCCGCGACTTGATCCGCAAGCTGAACGACGGCTATTACCAACACGGCTTCCCGAAGCCCGAGAAGTGATCGGCGCATGCGCAAAGTCACGTTCGGCTGTGCGAACAGCCTCGACAACTTCATCGCCCGCGAAGACGGGGGCGTCGACTGGCTCATGTGGAATGAGCAAGTGTCGGAAATCATGAAACAGTCATGGAAGACGATCGACACCGTCGTTTACGGTCGCAAGACGTACGAAACGACCTTGAAGATGGGTATGAGCGGCGGCCCCATGGGTGGCCTCAAGAGTTACGTCTGCTCCCGAACGATGTCGTCCGTGGGCGCCGGCTTTGAACTCGCGAGCGGCGATGCAGCGCAATTCCTGTCCAGGCTCAAGACGAGTCCGGGCAAGGATATTTGGATTATGAGCGGTGGCAGCCTCGCGGCCTCCTTGTTCGAGGCGGGCGTGATCGACGAGGTAGGCGTGAATATCCATCCAGTGTTACTCGGCAGCGGTGTCCCGCTCTTCCTGCCGATGTCACGCCAGATCGATCTCGAACTCAAGGAACACCGCGTATTGTCGAACGGCTGTGTGTATCTCCTCTATCGCGTCAAGAATCGGGATTGAGTATGCGCAAAATTATCGTGAACATCGCCACGAGTGCGGATGGTTTTATCGCGCGGCCGGACGGCGGTATCGACTGGCTCGATCGGCCGCGCATCAAGGGCGACTACGGATTGCCCGCGTTCGCGCGTTCCGTGGACACCATCCTCTATGGCCGGAAGACCTACGACCTGGCCGTAAAGCTCGGCGGCATTGAGATGTTTGGCGACGGGTTGCGCCACATCGTCTTCTCGCGAAGACGCCGCAAGCCGTCCAAAAACGTCGAGTTCGCGCGCGGGCCGATCGCGCCGTTCGTGAAACGCCTGCGCGCGGGCCGCGGCAAACACATCTGGATGATGGGCGGGGGCGGCATCATCGGCGCGTTTCTGGACGCGGGCGGGATTGACGAATTCATGATCCACGTCATCCCGGTCTTCATCGGCGAGGGCATCCCGCTGATTGCGCCACGGCACCGGACGATTCAATTGAATCTGACCGCGACGCGCAAATTCTCCGATGGCGTCGTCCGGCTGCACTATGCCGTCAAGACCGCACGCCCGGCGCGCGATAAACGCGGTTGACCACCGCGCGCCAGCGCGATAGATTTACGAATCGCAAGTTGACTCCGTAGACGATCGGGAGTATGCGCGAGAATGGCCGGACGCCGCTGGAACCTGTTCGCGCTGGCCATCGCGTGTTCGATTATGGGTGGCGCGATCCTCCTGATGGGTCGCGCGGAACGGTTGTCGACGCAAGACTCGGCCACGGCCGAGCAATCTCTTCCTCCCGGCGACGCGAAGCCCGCGCTCGACGACGCAGCGACCTCGAAGATACCAACGGAAGCGACGTCCTCGCCTGGAGCGACCGCTGCCGCTGCCGCATTTGCGCCGCGCAAGTCCGCTGAGCCGTCTCCGGCCGGTAACGGGCGCATTTTCGGCCGCGTCGAGGCGCCAGACAGCGAGACCCTGCCTGCGGGAACGATCGTCTCGCTGCATCGCGTGGACATGGATTCGGAAATCGTCGAGTACACCGATACGCTGGTCGGCGAAGCGGAGCCGGACGCGGAACGGCGCTTCGACTTCACCGGCCTGCCGCTCGGCCTGTACTCGATGTTCGCCGACGCCCCGGGATTCACCATTCAATACTCGGCGCTGTTGACGCCCGAACGCCGGGAGCGCGAAGTGGTGCTGCGGATGGTGCCGGGCGGAGTCATCACGGGGCGCGTGGTGAATGAGGCGCGCGAGCCGATCGCCGACGCGAACATTTTCGTCGCGGCGTGGGACATCGCGGGCCAGAAACGGTTCGGCACCCGGGAGCGGTCATTGTCCTCGCGCGTGGTGACCGGCACAGACGGCCGGTTCGTCACGATCGGGCTGCGCACGTCGCTGAACGGCGAGCCCGGCTATCGCCTTGCGGTGAAGGCCGAGGGGTACGCGACGTATTTGAGCGACTACATCCAGGCGGGCCGCGAGGGGGTCGAGTTCGTGCTTACGCGGGGCGGCATCGTGTCCGGGCGCCTCGTGCACTACCAGACGGGCCAGCCCGTGCCGGACAAGACGCTCAAGGTCGAATCGGAACTTTCGATGGAGCGGCTCGTTGCGCGCTCGGACGTCGAGGGTTGGTTCTTCATCGACGCCGTGGCACCCGGCGAGCACCGAATCGAACTGATCGACACGGAACTAGTCGTCGTGCCGGCGACGGCAAAATTCACCGTTCCGGAGTCGGGTTCGCCGGACGACCTCGTTGTGCAGGCGGCGCCTGGCGGCCGCGTCTCGGGGCGCGTGTTCGACGCGGACACGGGCCGCGGCGTATCCGGCGCGCAGATTTCAGGCGGGATGGAGGGCGGCGGCGAAATCAAGCCCGCGACGACCGACTCGAACGGAGAGTACCGGTTCGCGGGCCTCAAGCCCGGCGCCTACCGGCTGCGGCTGCAAAAAGTGGAGGGCTATCCCGACTCCCGGCGCGAGGAAGACACGGAGCGACTAACGTCCGCCTCGGTTGGATCCGACACGACCGGCCTGGACTGGTCGTTGTCGCGTGGCATTCTCATTTCCGGCGTCGTCGTGGATGAGTCGGGCGCGCCGTTGCCGCAGGCCACAGTGAACGCGCGTTCGGAGCGGAACAACATTTCCGATTACTCGCGCACGGACGACCAGGGCCGTTTCACGGTCGCCGGGTTCCAGCCGAACCAGACCGTAGTTGCGGACGCGAGCAAGGCGGGATACGCGCTGATCGGCGCGGAACCCGCGAGGGGCGAAATTCACCTCGAGGACGGAAACGTCGCCGGTGTGCGATTTGTCATGGGAGGAGAAGCCACGATCTCCGGCCGCGTGGTCGACAAGCTCAACCGGCCGAAATCGGGCATTCAGATGTATGCCCGTAGCCCGACGCAAATCGAACGGGGAAGCACTATCGAGCGATCCGCGGCGGACGGCTCGATCAGTTTCACCCAACTCTCGGAAGGCGAATACAGTCTGGTGTTCAGCGATCTGCCTTACGAACTCGCAGAGCGCGACGCGCAGAAGGTGAAGGTCGGCAAGGGCGAACACGTGACCGGCGTCAAAATCGTGTATCCCGAGGTCGAGGGGCTGACGATTTCGGGCCGCGTGACGAACAGCGAGGGCCGGCCGATCCCCGGAGCAACGGTGCGACTGATCGGGCCCGGGTGGCAGGAGGTCGATACCGATGCGCGTGGCGAGTACAAACTTCTCGGGCTGAACGAGGGGACGTACACCCTGATGGCCGCGAGCTACCAGTACTCCACCTCGGCGACGGTGACCGCGGAGGCCGGCGCGACCAATGTGAATTTTGTGCTGAAAGGTCTCGCGACGATCGGAGGGCGCGTGGTGAGCCGCGCAACCGGCGCGCCGGTGACCGCGTTTCGCATCCGCGCGAAGTCCGAGGGCACGCACACGTATTACATTCGCGACAACTGGATGAGCGTCCACGACGAGCAGGGACGATTTCGGCTGAGCGAGATCGAGGCGGGCGACGTAACCATTGCCGTGGTTCCCGAAGGCTACGCGGAAACGTCGCATCACATCGGGAAGGTGTCCGGAGGCGAGTCGCGGGACGATGTCGTCATCCGCGTCGAGAACGGCGCGACGCTGGCCGGCCGCGTCATCGATTCCGCAGGCAAGGGTGTCTCGGGCGCGATGCTGTTCGTCGGGGACGCCCCTCGCGACGAATGGAACCGGGACCGCGACAAACGGGCCATGTCCGGCCCGGACGGGGCGTACGAACTGACATCGATGCCGTCGGGAGCCGTACACCTGTCGGTGTTTCATGCGCGTTTCGCGCTCACGTCCTTGGACGTGAACCTCTCGCCGGGAATCGTGAACCGCCGCGACATAGTGCTGTCGTCGGGCGCCACGGTCCGCGGGCTGATCACGCTGGATGGTAAGCCGGCATCGGGCGCGGCCGTCCACATAAACCAGGAAGGCGGGTCGTTCGATCAAGTCCAGGCCGACGCCAACGGGCGCTACGAGAAGAACGGCCTGGCGGACGGCCGGGTGCACCTCAACCCGACGGTCGGAGGGGGCGACATCCCGTTCCAGGGCAAGTCGATCTCCGTGACGGTCCAAGACGGCCAAATCACCGAAATGGATTTTCACTTCCGGTCCGGAACGTCGTCAATCGAGGGCACGGTCTTCGAGCGCGCGAACGAGCCCGTCGGCGCGAACGTGAATGTACGATTAAACGTGGAGGACGGCACCGGAGCTCCGAGTTACCAGAACTCGATGACCGACGCGCGAGGGCAGTACAGGTTCGACGCGGTGCCCGCGGGGCGCGCGCAGTTGAGCGTCAATGTGGAGAACCGGTCGCAGAAGGTCGTCTTCGTGGACGTGGGAGAGCGGCAGCGCATTCAGCGTGACATCGTCCTCGACGGAGGCAGCACGATTCGCGTGGTCGTACCCCAACGGGACGGGTGGTTCCCGAGTGTCCTCGTGCTGGCGGGCAATGTGGCGATCACGGAATTTAGTGAAGCGAGCATGGAACAACTCTCTCGCATGGTGGCGGGCGCGGGAGTGATGCAGGACGGCGTAGCGATTGTCGCGGGACTTGAACCGGGCACGTACACCGTACTGGTGGTGGCGTACGAACAGGCGGCGTTGCAGGGTGGCGACTTGTTCTCAACGGCGAAGTGGCGGTCGGAGGTCGTCGATCTGCGCGCGACTGGCGAGCTATCGTTACAAATCAATCCGTATTGAGCTACAACCAAACGAGAGAAGGGACGAACTTCATGCGAAACGGACTTGCTGTCGCCGCACTCCTGCCACTGATCGCGCTCGCGGGCGCGGCCGCAGGCTCAGACGCGGCCGCTGACGTTGCCGCGGCGACGATTACGCCCAAGGGTGCGCCGTCCGCGGAGAAACTCGGGTGGCGGTTGGGCTGCCAGGCGTACACGTTTAACCGGTTCACGTTTTTCGAGGCGGTGGACAAGACCGCGGCGCTCGGCCTGCACTACATCGAGGGATATCCCGGCCAGACGCTGAGCAAGGAACACGGCGATGTGAAGATAGACCCGAACCTGTCTCCGGAACTGCGGCAGGCGACACTCGCACACCTGAAATCCCGCGGCGTGACGCTGGTGAACTTCGGCGTCATCGGCCTCGGCAATGACGAGGCGGAAAACCGAAAAGTCTTCGAGTTCGCCAAAGCGATGGGCATCGAGACGATCGTCTCCGAGGCGCCGCAGGAGTCGTTCGACCTGCTCGACAAGCTCACCAAGGAATACGGCATCCGCGTCGCGATGCACAACCATCCGCAGCCATCGCGCTACTGGGACCCGAAGGTACTGCTGGCCGCGTGCGAAGGCCACACCAACCGCGTCGGCGCATGCGCGGACACGGGCCACTGGCTGCGATCGGGCGTCGTCCCGGTGGAGGCGCTCAAACTGCTCGAAGGCCGCGTGATTTCGTTCCACGTCAAGGACCTGGCCGAATTCGGCCGCAAAGAGGCGCATGACGTGGTCTGGGGCACGGGCCTGCTCAACCTGCGCGCCGTCCTCGATGAAATGCGCCGCCAGAAGTTCCAGGGCGTGTTCTCCGTCGAATACGAACACAACTGGGACAACTCGCTGCCCGATATCGCGCTCTGCGTCGC
>CAYPNI010000071.1:0-22602 GCA_964411925.1 uncultured Nitrospirales bacterium | reverse complement strand
CTCGAGTTCGTCTGGGGCACGGACATGGACGTGGCGATGCAGGACGTGCGCGAGAGCCTCGACCTGTTCGATCCGCCGGACGGCGTGACGCAAAAGCCGATCATCCTGCGCTATGACCCGACGCTGGATCCCGTGGTACGAATCGCGCTGCTCGGGCGCGATGTGTCCGAACTGCCCAGCCGCGAAGAACGCGACGCCCAGGTCCTTGCCGATCTCACCGAAATTCGCGAGGCGGCCGAACGGTTCCTCAAAAGCGATCTCGAGGAACAGGAAGGCATCGCCCAAGTCCGCGTCCAGGGCGGGCGCGAGGAAGAAATCCAGATTCTGCTCGATTCGGAGCGCCTCAAGTCTCTCGGCATCGCGCCCGAGAACGTCGTGCTCGCGCTGCAGCGGCAGAACGTGAACCTGTCCGGCGGACGCCTGAAAGACGGCCGCGCCGAGTACCTCGTGCGCACGCTGAACGAATTCGAAAACCTCGAGGCGATCCGGGGCGCGATCGTCGGCTCGCTCGAAGGCCAGCAGTTCCGCCTGGACGACGTCGCGCGGATCGAAATGGGCACGAAAGAACGCGACACGATCGTGCGCGTCAACGGCCAGGAGGTCGTCGAACTAAAGTTTTTCAAGGAAGGCGACGCGAACGTCGTGCAGGTCAGCGAGGCGGTCCAGCGGTTCTTCGGGTTCATTCAGCGGCGAAGCATTCCCGCGCCGATGCTCAAGTTCATGGAACGCACGATGCCGCCCGAGCGTTACCAGGAAGTGTTGAGCCGGATGGAGCGGGAGAAGATCGTCGCGGACCGGCTGCGCACGCGCGTGCCGCAGTACGTTCGCCCGGTCCTCATCAGCGATCAGTCCCGGTTCATCAAGGCATCGATCCGCGAAGTGCAATCCACGGCCGTTGCCGGCGGACTGCTCGCGTTGGTGATTCTGTTTCTGTTCCTGCAGGAACTGCGCACCACTGCGATCATCGGCGTCGCCATTCCGATCTCGGTCGTGGCGACGTTTGTGCCGATGTTTATGGGCGATATTTCGCTCAACATCATGTCGCTCGGCGGCCTCGCCCTCGGCATCGGCATGCTCGTGGACAATTCCATTGTCGTGCTTGAGAGCATATTTCGGTGCAGGGAAGAGGGCGACGACATCAAGACCGCGGCCGATCGTGGTACGAGAGAAGTCTCCAGCGCGGTCATCGCGTCCACGCTAACCACAGTGGCTGTGTTCTTCCCGATCGTCTTTGTCGAAGGCATCGCGGGGCAGATCTTCCGCGATCTGGCACTCACCGTCACGTTCTCGCTGATGGCCTCGCTGGCCGTCGCGCTGTTGTTGAACCCGATGATCGCCTCGCGCGAGGGACTTCACTTGCGCAAGGACGGACAGGGACCGGCCGCAGTCGCCGCGTATCGCGCCGCGCGCGCCGCCGGTCGTTCCCGGTTCCGCGCCGCCGCCGGCGTTCCGGCAACCCTACTGGCGATCGGCCGGGATCAGTCCGGCGCCGCATGGCGCGACACTGTCGGCGCCGCGTTGGCCCGCGCGAAATCGGGCGGACGCCTCGCGCGCGCAGCGCTCGTCGTCACGTTGCCGCTGTCCCTCGTGCTGTTCGTCGCAATGATGGTCCTGCGAGGCCTCGGCGCGGTGCTCATCGCGCTGCTTTTCGTGGCGACCGTCTTTTGGGGCGGCCTCGCCGTGCTCGCCTATCGCGCGTTCCGATTCGTGTTCGCGATTCCGCTCAAACTGTTCGCGCTGGGCGTTGAAGCCGTGCTTCGAGTGTACGAGTCAACCCTGCGCACTTCGTTACGGCTGGGCCCGCTCGTACTGCTCGCCGTCGTGCTGTTGGCGTTGCACGCGGGCTCACTCACACCAGGCCTGGGCCGGGAACTCATCCCGCCTATGAAGCAGGGCGAGTTCAATATCCGCATGGAAGCGCCGCCGGGCACGCGCCTCGAAGATACCGAGCGCCGTGCGCAGCTGATCGAGGCCGTGCTGCGGGAATTTCCCGAGGTGGACACGACCACCGTTCAGGTGGGAACCGACGAGTCCCAATCCGGCGCGGACGAGGGCGAGAATATCGCGAACATCACAGTCAAACTGGCGAACCCCGAAGAGACCGTGCACCGGCAGGACGAAATCATCGAGCACATGCGCGCGGCCGTCGTCGCGGCGACGCCGGACCCGATCGCGTTTACGCTGCCGTCGCTCTTCAGCTTCAAGACCGCGCTCGAACTTCAGATTTACGGCGAGGAACTGGATATCTTGCAAGAACTCGGCACGGCAGCCCTCGCGGCGATGGACGGCATTCCCGGACTCGCGGACGCCGACATCAGTCTCAAGCGCGGCTACCCGGAAGTCCACGTTGTTCTCGACCGCGAACTCCTGGCCACCAAGGGCCTCGAACCCTTCCAGGTCGCGCAATTGCTGCGCACGGAAGTGCAGGGTGATATCGCGACGCGCTTCAACCGCGCTGGCGACAAGGTCGACGTCCGCGTACGCGCGGACCAGGCGCGTCTCGCGAGCCTCGAAGATCTCAGAAACCTTTCCGTCGTCGATGGGTTCCCGCCGACGCCCCTCGCGTCAGTCGCCACGGTTGAAGTGGAGGAAGGACCGAGCGAGATTCGCCGCATCGACCAGCGGCAGGTCGCAATCATCACGGCCAACGTCGAAGGCCGCGACCTGGGCAGCGTCGCGTCGGAAGTCGAGGCGCGGCTAGACACTCTTCGCTGGCCGACGGGGTACAGCTTCGCGGTGGCCGGCCAGAGCCGCGAACTCCAGGCGTCGTTTGGCGGGTTGTTATTCGCGCTCGTGCTGGCCGTCTTTCTCGTTTACGTGGTCATGGCGAGCCAGTTCGAGTCCATCTGGCATCCGTTCTTGATTATGTTTACCGTGCCCCTCGCGCTCATCGGGGTCGTCTACGCGATTTGGGTCACGAAGACGAACCTGAGCGTCGTCGTATTCATCGGCGGCATTGTTCTCGCCGGTATCGTCGTGAACGCCGCGATCATCCTGGTGGACTACATCAACCAGCTCCGCGCGCGCGGTATCCCGAAGACCGAGGCGATCGTCCAGGCCGGCACCGTCCGTTTCCGCCCCATCATGATGACGACGCTCACGACCCTGCTAGGCCTCATCCCCATGGCGCTCTCGACCGGCGAAGGAGCGGAAATCCGGCGTCCGCTCGCGATTACGGTCATGGCCGGCCTGTCCTCCGCGACCTTGCTCACGCTCTTCGTGATCCCCGTCGCATATCAGCTGTTTGGGGGCCGCGACAAATCGTGAAACGGCGCTTCTCCTTGCCCGAGTTCTCGATGAAGCACCCGGTCACCGTGTCCATGCTCGTCATCACGGTCATCGGCTTTGGCGCGATCGCGCTTCGCCGCACGCCTGTCGAGTTCATGCCGCCGATGGACCTGCCGTTCCTGGGCGCATTCGTGCCCTACATCGGCGCGACCCCGGCACAGGTCGAGCAGGAAATCGCGATCCCCGCCGAAGGCGAATTCCGCACCATCCCCGGCGTGCGCCGCCTCTACACCAACTCCAGTGGCGACGGATGTTTCATCAGTCTGAACTTCGAGTGGGGCACGGACATGTCGCGTGCGCTGGCCGACGTGCGCGACCGCATGGAGCGCCTGAGGCTCGTCTTGCCCGAAGGCGCGGATCGCGTGTTTGTGCGCCATTTCAAACTCGAAACCATCCCCGTGATGAGTTTTGGACTGTCGAACACGGGCGATTACGACCAGTTCATGGACAAGATCGAGCGCGAGATTTTGCCGAAGCTCAAACGTCTCAGCGGCGTCGCCAATGTCGAGCTCATGGGGTACGACCCGCGCTCAATCATGGTGGACATCGATCAGCAGCGCATGCTCTCACACGGCATCTCGCTCTACGAACTCATCATGACGCTCAACACGGCCAACGTCGATGCCGGCGTCGGCCAGCTCTACGACGGCGGCAAAAAACACTACGTGCGCGCCGAGGGCGTCATGCACGGCATCCAGGATTACGCCCAACTTCGGCTCAGCAACGGCCTGCGGCTGCAGGACGTCGCTACCGGCGGGTACCGTTCCCGCGAGCCCGAATTCCACTTCGCCATCGACGGCAATCGCGAAGTGATGCTCATGATCACCAAGGACTCTGACGCGAATACGGCGGAGACGTGCCGGCTCGTGGAGGCGGAGATCGATCGGTTGCTCGCCGAGCCCCTGCTCGCAGGGACCGAAAAGCACATGTTCTTCAACCAGGGCAAGGTGATCGAAAGCGCGCTCGGCGGCCTGGAGAAATCCGCAATCAGCGGTAGCGCGCTCGCCGTGCTCGTTCTGTTGTGCTTTCTGCGGCGAATGCGTCCCACACTGGTCGTCGCGCTGTCGATTCCCGGCTCGCTCGTCGTCGCGTTCGTCTACATGTTCGCGACCGGGATGACGCTCAACCTCATCACCATGATGGCGATGATCGTCGCCGTCGGCATGGTCGTCGATAACTCGATCGTCGTCATCGAAAACATCTACCGCCACCAGGCGATGGGCAAGAACTCCTGGGACAGCGCCCGCGACGGCGCCGGCGAAGTCGGCCTCGCCATCGTCGCGTCCACCGCCACCACCATCGCCGTGTTCCTTCCCGTGGTCTACATGAACCGCGGCCAGATGAGCATCTTCACGGAACAATTCGCCGTGCCGGTCACCATTTCGCTCGGCGCGAGCCTGATCATCGCGCTGACGGTCATCCCGCTGGCCGTCAGCCGGTTCCGCACCTACTCAAACTCGCCGATGGAACGCCTGCGGCGAGGATTCGAGTCTTCCGGGGGCGGTCCCGCGAAAGGCGCGATCGCTGGCATTGTGCGCTTCTCTGGGCTCATCAGCCCGATCCGCTGGATGGTTTCAGGCTACGAGCGATCCCTGCGCTGGTCCATGTCCAACCGGCTCGCGTCGATGCTGCTGGTGGTGGGAATCGTTGTGCTGACGGTTCGGGTGCCGATGCGCAACCTGCCTTTCCGCGCCATCCCGGATGTCGATCGGCGCACGGTCTCGGTGGGTGTCGAGTTAGACCCGAACTTCGACATGGCGATGGCGGACACCCTGTTCAACGAGATTGAATCGATGCTCAACGAGCGCCGCGAGGCGCTGGGCATCAAGCACATCTTCAAGAATTACGACGTGCGCGGCGGCGAGGTGCAGGCCTTCCTGATCGGTGACGACGACCTGTCCCCCGGCGAGGAGTACCCGTTCACGACCGATGAGGCGATGGACATTGTCTGGCATCTGCTGCCGGAGCGATTGCCCGGCGCGAGGCTGACCGTCTCCACGGGCGGCGAACAACGCGGCGCCGGCTCCGCACAGAATCGCATTTCGTTGCAGTTGCTCGGCGAGGATGCGGACACGCTCGACGGATACGCGGACCGGCTCATCGCGACGCTTGAGGCGCTGCCCGGCCTGACCGATGTGCGCAAGAGCAGCGAGCGCGCGCAACAGGAGTATCGGCTGCGCATCGATAACGTGCTCGCCGAGCGCGCAGGCATAGACCCGCTCCAGGTCGCGCAGACGGTGGGGTTCGCGCTGATGGGCACCGAACTCTCTCGCGTCAAGCAGGGCGGCCGCGAAATTTCCGTCTGGGCCCAATTCCAGGCCGAAGACCGCCGCAGCCGATCCAACCTCGATAACGTCATGCTCCGCGGAGCCAGTGGGGCGATCGTAACGCTCAACCAGCTGGTTTCGGCGCAAAAGTCCCACACGCCCCAGTCGATCAACCGGCGCGACGGCAAGAACTTCATCTACGTGACCGCCTCGGTGCCGCCCGGCGACTACGCGCGCGTGAATCGAATGCTTGCCGATGTGATGACGAAATTCGAAATGCCGCTCGGTTACAGCGTCGGCCTCGGCGACGAACTGCAAAACCTTCAAGAAGACCGCCAGAATTTTTTCGCGGTGCTCCTGCTTTCCGTCGCGCTCATCTACATCGTGATGGCCTCGCTGTTCGAATCGCTGCTGCTGCCGCTCTCGATCCTCACCACGGTGCCGCTCGCGTTTCTGGGGGTCGTCTGGACGATCTATCTGGCCAGCGTCACCGGGGGCGGCGTCGCCATGGATACCGTCGCATTCATCGGCTGTATTCTCATGGTCGGCGTCATCGTCAACAACGGTATCGTGATTGTTGACCATATCGCGCAACTCCGGCGCGAGGGCGTCCCTCGCTTCGAGGCCATACTGCAAGGCGGCGAACATCGCCTGCGTCCCGTGCTGATGACCGCGCTTACCACCATCCTCGGCGCGTTGCCGCTCGCCGCGCCCCTGGTGTTCCCGCACGTCGGCAATCCCGCCACGGTCAGCCTCGGCTGCACGATCATCGGCGGCCTCGCAATGGGCACGCTCCTCACGCTCTACGTGGTGCCGCTCTTCTATACGTTCATCGACGATCTGCAAAACTGGCTTGCGAGGTTCTTCGCGTCCCTCGCAGGCCTGCTCGGACGGCGTACGATTCCCTCTGCCAGTCAGTAGCGTTCGCGGGGTTTCTGCCACTCCATACTTGCGGCAGTCCGCCGGCATTTGATATTTTTCCCGTCTGTTTCCCGCCGGATTTGAACCGGGCCCTCGCGGCCGGTGGAGTTCTCTCGCGTGCGCGTTCCCGTGATCGCCGCCAATTGGAAGATGAACAAGACCGCCGCCGAGGCGGCCGCATTCGTGCGCGCGTTCAAGCCGCTGGTGTTGGACGTGCGCGACGCGGAAATCATTCTGTGTCCGCCGTTCACGAGTCTCGCCGCGGTCCTTGAGGGAGTGCGCGGCACGAGGATCGAAGTCGGTGGTCAGAATTGCCATACCGAGGCGAGCGGCGCGTACACCGGGGAAACCAGCGCGCCGATGCTGAAGGCGGATGGCTGCGCGTGGGTCATCGCGGGCCACAGCGAACGGCGGCTGTACTTCGGCGAGACGGACGCCGTCATCAACAAGAAGCTGCGCGCGGGTCTGGCCGCCGGGCTGAAGGTCGTCTTCTGCATTGGCGAGACGCTCGAGGAGCGGAACGACGGGCGTATGGACGAGATTCTCCGCCGACAGGTGTCAGGCGGCCTCGAAGGCATTCCCGAGGCCGATCTCGCTCGGATCGTCCTGGCCTATGAGCCCGTATGGGCCATCGGCACCGGGGTGACCGCCACGCCGGACCAGGCCGAGGAGGCCCATGGTTTCGTGCGCGCGCTCATTGCAAAACAGTACAATGAAACCGCAGCAGAGTCCCTACGGATACAGTACGGCGGGAGCGTCAAGCCCGAGAATGCGGCCCAGCTCCTCTGCCAACCCAACGTGGACGGCGCCCTCGTGGGCGGCGCGTCGCTCGATCCGGCGGGGTTCGCGACAATAGTCAAGGCCGGGGCGGCGGTCGCCGCGCGCACCGGCAACTGAAGGACGGTCCGATTACATGAACATCCTCTCGTGGACGACGCTCTGGTACGTATTGCTCGCGCTGTACATCCCCGCGTGCCTCGGACTGACGGTCATTGTGCTGTTGCAGAAGGGTAAAGGCACCGGTTTCGCCGGTTCGTTCGGCATGGGCGCCGGGCCGGGATCGGAAACGGTGTTCGGGCCGCGCGCCGGCCAGACGCTTCCCGTCAAAATGACCTATGTTGCGGCGGTCATTTTCGTGCTGATCTCGCTCGGCATGTCGCTGATCGCCGGCCGCGTCGGAAAAGGTTCGGCGCCGGAACTCGTGGATGGCCCGACGATTTCCTCGTCTGGTGCGGCGAGTCAACTGGATGACCTCGGCCTGGGCAAGGGCGTTCAGGGAGCGGCGAGTGAGTCTAAATCCGCGCCGGCCGCCGCTGAGACCAGTGCGCCCGAGGCCACAGCGCCTGTCTCGGAGAGCGCCGAGACTCCGGCTGCGGAATCGCCCGCGCCGGATCAACCCGAGAATCCGTAACCACTGATCGCGGGTGTTGCGTCGAAGCGTCCGCGTAGGGGGGAGGCCGCGGTCCTGCGCGACGGGCGCGTCCAGCGGGTGGATAGAGTAGAGGGGGCGGTCTGATGGACCAGATTCTCGTGCGCGGGGGGACTCCGCTGCGCGGCCGTGTCACGATTCGCGGCGCGAAGAACGCCGCACTGCCGCTGATGGCCGCGTCCATCGTCGCGAAGTCGCCCTGCGTCCTGCACAACGTGCCCTGCCTGCATGACATTTTCTCGATGGACAAAATCCTCACCGAGATGGGGATGCACATCGACTTTACGGGCCAGAGCATGACGCTCGACCCTACCGAGATCGAGTCGTGGGAAGCGCCGTACGACCTCGTGCGCAAGATGCGCGCGTCGTTCTTCGTGCTCGGGCCGCTGCTCGCCCGATTCGGCAAGGCGCACGTCTCGCTGCCCGGCGGTTGCGCCATCGGGGAGCGGCCCGTCGATATCCACCTCAAGGGCCTGGCAGCTCTCGGCGCCGACATACGCATAGAGAGCGGCTACGTCGTCGCTGAAGGCCGGCTGCGCGGCGCAAATGTCGGCCTCGACTTCCCGAGCGTCGGCGCCACGGAAAACCTCATGATGGCCGCTGCGCTGGCGGACGGCGTCACGCGGCTCAACAATGTCGCCCGCGAACCCGAAATCGTGAATCTGGCTGATTTCCTGAACGCTATGGGCGCGCAGATTTCGGGCGCCGGCACGGATCTCATTACCATCGTCGGGGTCGATGCGCTCCAAGGCGCGGAGCACTCGGTCATCCCCGATCGCATCGAGGCGGGCACCTTCCTCATAGCCGGCCTGGCCACGCGCGGCGACGTCACGGTGACGCAGGCGGACTCGTCGCATCTCGAACAATTCCTAGATAAACTTCGCGAAATGGGCGCGAAAATCGAGACGAAGGGCCATGAAATCCGGGCCACCGCGCCCAACGGGCTGATGTCCAAGGATGTCGCCACGCAGCCTTATCCCGGCTTCCCGACGGACCTTCAGGCCCAGATCATGACCCTGATGTGCATAACCCAAGGCACTAGCGTGATTCGCGAGTCGGTGTTCGAGAACCGCTTCATGCAGGTCGCCGAGTTGCGCCGCATGGGCGCGGATATCGATGTCCAGGGCAATACGGCGACCGTGCGCGGCGTCTCCGGCTTGTCCGGCGCGCCCGTCATGGCGAGCGACCTGCGCGCGAGCGCGGCGCTCGTGATTGCCGGGCTCATCGCGAGCAAGGGCGAGACGAAAATTCTGCGGGTGTACCACATCGACCGCGGATACGAGCGCATCGAGGAACGGCTCGCGGGCCTCGGCGCAAACATCAAGCGCAGCCGCGAGTAAACCACACCGTCATTGCAAGGAGCGGGTTTTGCGACGAAGCAATCTCTTCACGCCGATTACCCGCGCTGTAACACGATGAAATCCATCGCCGTACGCAGCGACAGTGATTTTGATTCCGCCGCGGCGCGCGTATGCCACCTCGCCACCGCGACGGACGCGGATCGAATCCTTGCGGAGAAGATGGAGGCCGCACGCGCGATCGTCTCGGCCGTGCGCGAGCTCGGGGACGACGCGGTCGCCGATTACACGAAGCGCTTCGACGGCGCGTCGCTGACGGCCGCGCAATTCGAGGTGACGCCGGACGAAATCGACGCAGCCGTGCACTCCGTCGATCCGGATCTGATTCAATCGCTCCAGCGCGCGCACGAGAACATCAAGCGGTTCCACTCGAAGAACCTGCGCCGATCGTGGGAGGAAACGCTCGAAGACGGCACGATTCTCGGCCAGCGCATCACTCCGCTCGAGAGCGCCGGCGTCTATGTTCCCGGCGGCAAGGCGTTTTATCCGTCATCCGTCCTGATGAACATCGTCCCCGCGCGCGTCGCCGGCGTGGAAGAAATCGTGATGGTGTCGCCGCCGTCCTACCGCGGCAGTATTCACCCCGTCGTGCTCGCCGCCGCGCGCATCGCCGGCGCCACGCGCGTCTTCCGCATCGGCGGTGCGCAGGCCGTTGCGGCACTCGCGTTCGGCACGGCCACGGTCCCGCAGGTGCTCAAGATCACCGGGCCGGGCAACACGTTCGTGACTGCGGCGAAGAGTCTCGTGCGGAGCATCTGCGACATCGACACCGAAGCAGGCCCGTCGGAGGTCACCGTGATTGCCGACGACTCGGCTAACCCCCGGCTGGTCGCCGGAGAATTGCTCGCGCAGGCCGAACACGACGAAGAGGCGCGCTGCGTCCTGATAACGCCCTCGGAGGACCTGTGCGATCGGGTGGTGACGGCGCTCGAAGACGAAGTCAAAACGCTTTCGCGCAGGGACATTATCAAGAAAGCGCTCGACACGAACGGCGCAATGGTGGTCGTGCGCGATCTCGACGAGGCCGCGAAACTGTCCAACCTGATCGGCCCGGAACACCTCGCTATTTACACCGAGGACCCGCGCGCCGTCTACGACCAAATCACGTCCGCAGGCAGCATCATGCTCGGAGAAGCGACCACTGTGGTCCTGGGCGACTACATCGCCGGGCCCAATCACATCCTGCCGACCGGCCGCCGCGCACGCTTCGCGTCACCGCTCACCGCCGAGGATTTTCGCAAGGTCTCCAGCGTCATCCAGTTCACGCCCGAGCGCGTGAAGGCGGTGGGGGAGGACGTTCTCCGCCTCGCGCGCGCGGAGGAGCTTACCGCGCACGCCCGCGCGATCGAGATGCGCCAATGAAGTACCAACGCGCGATACTCAAGGACGTGTCGGCCTATGTGCCCGGCGAGCAGCCCAAGCCCGGCGAGCGCATCGTAAAGCTCAACACGAACGAAAACCCGTATCCGCCGTCGCCCCGTGTGATGGAGGCGATCGCCGCGCTCGGCGACGACGGTCTGCGGCGGTATCCCGACCCCTATTCGGTCGAACTGCGCACGGTCGCGGCGCAACTGTACGGCTTCGACGGCGCCGACTGGGCCATCGCCGGGAACGGTTCGGACGAGTTGCTCGCGATGATCATTCGCACCTTCGTCGATCCGGGCGACACGGTGTTCTCGTGCTATCCGACGTACATCCTGTACGAAACCCTCGCGAAACTGCACGGCGCGACGTACACCGCGATCGATCTTGACGATGATTTCCAGTTGACAGCGGCGTTCGATTCGCTGAAGGGCCGCGTCCTGTTTTTTCCGCGCCCGAACGCGCCCAGCGGCGTATCGGTACCGCTTGCCGATATCGAGCGACTGTGCAAGAACTTCCCCGGGTTGGTCGTGATCGATGAGGCCTACGCCGATTTTGGCGATGACGATTGTATGGACCTTGCGCGGAAGTTCGACAACGTCATTGTCACGCGAACTTTCTCCAAGTCGTACAGCCTGTGTGGACTTCGTGCGGGTCTGGCCTTCGCTAACCCGGCGCTGATCCGCGAACTCTTCAAGACCAAAGACTCCTACAACCTCAGCGCCGTGAGCCAGGCCGGTGCGACGGCCGCTCTGCGCGACCAGGCCCACATGCGGGCCAACCGCGCAAAGATTGTCGCGACCTGCGCGCGGCTCGTAGCGGGCCTGCGAAAACTCGGTTTCAGTGTGCCGGATTCGGGTGGAAACTACGTGCTCGCCCAATGGAATGCGTCGCCCTCGGCCCGCGAAATCTTCCTCGCGCTGCGCGAACGCAGGATCCTTGTCCGCTATTTCGACGTACGCCGCCTCGACAACGCCCTGCGCATTTCAGTGGGTACCGATGAAGAAATCGACACGCTGCTCTCCGCGTTGTCTATAATCCTCCGCGCATAGCGGCCCGGAATTTTTCGCCGCGGCCACAGCGTTCCACCCACCCGGGAGGGGTCCATCCATGTCCGACAAGGGGTCCATTGTCATCACCGGCGCGTCCACCGGCATGGGCGAGCACTGCGCCCTGGGGCTCGCCGAACGCGGCTACCGCGTGTTCGCCGGCGTCCGGAAGCAGGAGGACGGTGCGCGGTTGAAGGCGGCGGCGAAGGGCAATCTCACGCCTGTCATCGTCGATGTCGTCAAGGAAGACCAGGTCAGGGCGGCAGCGCGCGAGGTCGAGCAGGCGCTTGCGGGCGCGCCGCTGACGGCACTGTGGAACAATGCGGGCATCAGCGTGAACGCGCCGCTCGAGTTTATCGCGCTCAACGATTTACGGCGCCAGCTCGACGTCAACGTCATCGGCCAGGTCGCAGCGACGCAGGCGTTCCTGCCAATGATTCGAAAATCGAAAGGCCGCGTACTGATCACGGGTTCGATCGGCGGGTTCTTTACGACGCCGATGCTCACGCCGTACTGCATGTCCAAGTACGCTATGGAGGCAATGGCCGACGGACTGCGCCGCGAGTTGCGTCCGTTCGGCGTACATGTCGTCCTGCTTGAACCGGGCGGCATCCAGAGCAAGATTTGGGAGAAAGGCATCGGCGAGAGCGAACAGTTCATCAAGAACGCGCCCCCGGAAATGATGCAGGTGTACGGCGGCCTCGTTGGCGCATTGCGCCGGGTCGCGCCGCAAATGGAGAAACGGTCCCACCCGCCTCAAGCGGTGCTGGATTGCGTCATCCACGCGATTGAGTCGCCCAGGCCGAAGACGCGCTACCGCATGGGCGCGAACTCCACCGCGCAAAAGGTGATCTCACTGATGCCCGACCGCTGGCAGGATGCGCTCGTCGGCCGCATGCTCGGCGCCTGACGTAGAATCGCAACCGATGGGGGGCGAGCATACTCGCGAGCCTTGGCGTCCCGGTGTGCGCCGGCTCGCGAGTACACGCGCCCTCCCAACGGGACACGCGCACTCCCCACCCGTCATTGCGAGGAGCGGGTTCTGCGACGAAGCAATCTCGCGCACCGATCGTCTGAATTCGCGGCCCGTGACGCGCGTCAGATACGATACCAACGAATGCGCCGACGGAGTCTGGTATGAAAAGATATCTTGCCCTTTGCGCGCTGCTCGCGCTCGCCGCGTGCGACGCTCGCGATGTTGTCGTCGTCTATAGTCCGCACGGTCCCGATGTCGGCAAGGACTACGAGCGCTTGTTCGAGGCCGAACACCCGAACATTGACGTGCAATGGCTTGACATGGGCTCGCAGGAGGTCTACACGCGAATCAGTGCGGAACGCGCCCGGCCCGCGTGCGACGTGTGGTGGGGCGCGCCCAGCACGATGTTCATGCAGGCGGCGCGCGAGGGGCTTCTGGCCGAGTACCGTCCTGAGTGGGCGGACACGGTTGACGACGCGGACCGCGACGCGCAAAGCCGCTGGTACGGTATTTATCGAACGCCACTGTCGATGTTTTTCAATTCGAACCGATACGAGCGGTCAGACGTCCCGCAGACCTGGAACGCGCTGCTCGATCCGAAGTGGAAGGACAAGATTACCATCCGCAAACCGGCCGCCTCCGGCACGATGCGAACGTTCATCGGCGCGATGATCCTGAGCGCGCCGAACGAAGACGCGGGCATCGACTGGTTGCGGCGACTCCATGCGCAGACCAAGAGTTACCAGGAAACGCCTCAGATACTTTTCGATCAGATCAAGCGCAACGACGAGCTGATCACGGTCTGGATCATGCCCGACGCCGTCCTCCAGCGGGATCGAAACGGCAGCCCGTTCGACTTCTTCGTACCCCGCCCGACCCCCGTGTTGACGGAAGGCATCGCAATCATCGAGGGCGCCCCGCATCGCGCCAACGCCGAACTTTTTTACGATTTCGTGACCACCGCGGACGCGTTCATTCACCAGGCGGAGGCCTACGCCAAGATTCCCGCGCGCCGCGACATTCAGCCCTCGCAACTGCCCGCCTGGATGACGGAGCAGACCATCGAGCCCATGCAGATCGATTGGGAAGACTTTGCAAAGAACGAGCAGCGCTGGATGGACCGCTGGGAAAAGGAAGTCTACAGCGCCCGATGAGCAGCGTCCGTCTCGAGCACATCACCAAGCTCTACCCTGAAGGCGGCGGCGTGCGGGATTTCTCCGCCGAAATTCGCGATGGCGAATTCTTTGCCTTCCTCGGTCACAGCGGATGTGGCAAGACGACCACCCTGCGCGTCGTCGCGGGCCTGGAACAGCCCGACAGCGGCCGCGTTCACTTCGACGATCGCGACGTGACCGATCTGCCGCCCGAGAAGCGCGACGCGGCGATGGTCTTTCAAAGCTACGCGCTGTTCCCGCATATGAACGTCTTCCAGAACGTCGCGTTTGGATTAAAGGCCCGCAGAATGTCGAAGGCCGAGATGCGCGACCGCGTCGCCGAGGCCTTGGAACTTGTGCAACTCGGCGGGCTTGAGAAACGTCCCGTCACGGACCTGAGCGGCGGCCAACAACAGCGCGTGGCGCTCGCTCGCGCCATCGCCGTCCACCCGAAAATCCTCCTGCTCGACGAGCCGCTGAGCAATCTCGACGCCGAACTACGATTCGCCACCCGCCGCCAGCTCGCCGAGCTCCAGCGGCGCCTGAAAATCACGGCAATCTACGTGACTCACGATCAGGAAGAGGCCATCGAACTCGCTCACCGAATCGCCGTTATGCGCGAAGGTGTCGTCGAACAAGTCGGCTCGCCGGACGAGATCCTCAACGCCCCCGCGAGTCCGTTTGTCGAGGCGTTTCTCGAACGCCAGCGCAAGATGGCCCGCCGCTAGACGGGTCTGCCGTCCGGACGTTGCCAACCGGCCGTTGCCCTTGTATACTCGCGCCGCCCGTGTCATCCGAGATTGCGGCGATCGCTGCTGGCTTGGCGCGTGTCCGCCGGTGCGAAACACCGGGCACGGGCGTGCGGCGCGTTGACGGTAGTTGCGCCGGAAGAGGACCCCGGTTCGATGTCTGTCATGCGCGAACGCAGATACTATCTCGAAATCTTTCTCGTTTCCTTCGCGGCGCTGCTCCTCGAAATCAGTTACACGCGCGTATTCTCGTTCAAAATTTTCTATTTCTTCACCTATCTCATCATCGGTGTCGCGCTGTTGGGGATCGGATCCGGCGGCATTTTCATGAGCGTGTTTCCCCGGCTTCGCTCAGTCGCACTGTCCACATTGATCGCCCGCTGCGCGCTCATCGGGGGCATCGTGACAGGTTTGGGGTATTTCGTCGTCGCGTACGCGCCCGTGGATACCCTGCACGCCTACGAGAGCCCGCAAACGGTGCTGATGCTCTTCCTCATGAGCCTGACCCTTTATGTCTCCTACCTGTGCGTGGGCCTCGTCATTTCGGCGTTGTTCGCGCATTTCCCCGCCCGGATCAACCGGCTCTACTTCGCCGACCTCGTTGGCGCGGGTCTGAGTTGCGCGCTGGTCATCCCGCTCATCAACCGCATCACGCCGCCGGGTTGCGTGTTTCTCGCCGCCCTCGTGTTGCTCGCCGCGGGCGTGAGATCCCTGGGCGCGCTACGCACCGTTCCCCGGCTGCTGTACGTCGCCGGCGCGCTCTTTCTCGCCGTGGGCAGTGTCTGGCCGGCCTACGGCGTCGACCCCAAGCGCGATAAACAAAAAGAGCCCCCGAAGATTTTCAAAATCGAGGTATTGCCTGATTACTCCAAGTGGGGCGCGGTATTCCGGTTGGACATCGGTCCCGATATCGATACGGCGTTGATGACGCCCAAGAAGCGGCTCGACGGGACCGAAGTCCCCAAGGTGAGCCGCCGCGAAAACAGCCACGACGGGCTCGCCGGATCGGTGACGATCGGCGTGAGCGGCGAAATCGAGGACATGGAGATTTTCGAATACGACGAGCGGTCCCTGCCGTTCTCGGTTGCCAAGCCGAATCCCAACGTGCTGATCATCGGCGCCGCCGGCGGCCACGAAGTGCTCGCTTCGCTGTACTTCCGGGCAGCCAGCGTCGAGGGGATTGAACTCAATCCCGTCACCCACGCCGCCATTACCGGGCCCTTCGCCGACTACACCGGCCGGTTCGCCGAGCGGCCGAACGTCCACTACATCAACGCGGAGGGACGGTCGTATCTGGCCCGGCAACCCGAGGACAAGAAGTACGACATCATCTATTTCGTCGCACCGGACAGCTACGCCGCGATGAACGCCGCCACGGCGGGTGCATTCGTCATGGCGGAGAGCTATCTCTACACGGCCGAGGCGATCGAGATGGCACTTAAGCATCTCGAGGACGACGGCGTGCTTTGCATGCAATTTGGTGAATTCAACTATCAGGATCGCCCGAACCGCACCGCCCGCTACCTCGTCACCGCGCGCGAAGCGCTCCGTCGATTGGGAATCGAAGACTTCCATAACCACGTTCTCGTGACCACGACGAAATCGTTCCTCCAGCTGTCTACGATTCTTCTGTCAAAGACGGCGTTCGAATCGCAGGAGATCGATTCGCTCTTTCAACGCGCCAGGATGGTGTCCGGAACGAATGTACGATTCGCGGTGGATCGGCGCCGGCCGCAACATCCCGTGACGGACGTCATCATGTTGAATGGCGAACAGCTGGCTCGATATGTGGATGCCTATCCCTATGACATCTCGGCTGTACACGACGATTCGCCGTTCTTCTGGCACTTCGTGCGATTCATGGATCTGCCGCTCTTGCGCACCGGCAAGATCGTCGTAAAAGGCGACTTCGAAGAGGCCTTCGGCGAGCAGGTCATGGTGTTGCTGTTGCTTATTGCGCTCACCCTGGCGGCGGTGTTTCTGTTGCTACCGCTCCTGCTTATTCGCAAACAGTGGCTTGGATTCCAATACAAGCTCCGTTCGTTCGTCTATTTCGCCGCGCTCGGCCTCGGATTCATGTTTTTCGAAATTCCCCTGATTCAGAAACTGACGCTCTATCTCGGATACCCGACGTACTCGCTCACGGTTACGCTGATGGCAATCCTCATCTTTTCCGGCGTCGGCAGTATGCTCTCCGAGCGTTACGCGAACCGCCCGACATTTGCCGCGGTTGTTCTGGGAGGCGTCCTCCTCGTACTCACGATTTGCTACTCCGAGCTGCTCGCGCCGTTTCTTCGTAGCGGCGTCGGCGCGCCGCTTTCGCTCCGTATCGCGATCACGATTGGAATCGTCGCTCCTGTCGGTCTCACTTTAGGTGCGCTACTGCCGCTCGGCTTGGGAATTTTCCCTCGCTCCAGCGAGCACCGGGACGCCTACATTGCATGGTGCTGGGCGATTAACGGCTTCTTCTCGGTCGCCGGATCCATCACGGCGACCCTGCTCTCCATGGCGTACGGATTTAGTTTCGTCATGCAGGTCGCCTGTGCGATTTATTTGATCGCGCTCGTCTGCCTGTACACAGCGAGCCCGCGGCTGTCCACCTCCGCCGCTTCCTGAGACCTTGCCAATCGATGCCCTGTCCCGCCCTTGGTTGGGCGCATTATTCGCAATTTAGCCCGATTTTGAGGTACTATTTACCAGCGTCAGGTCTGCCGGATAGGGGGAATCCGTGGCCAGCAACATCGCAGAACAGTTCGTGCAGGCCGTCCAGGCCAATCACGAATACATCCCGATTCATATTGCCTCGCTTCGAGTGGACTCGGTCACCGGGTTCGACCTGTATCTCCAGGTCCGTCCCTCGGAGCCCGTCGTCCTCTACGCCGAGCGCAATACCCCGTTCTCCGAGAAGAGCCGCCGACGCCTGCTCGACAACAGCGTTGAATACGTCCACATCAGCAGCGCTCAACAAAAAGAATACCGGCGCTACCTCGAGAAGCATCTGGTTCAGATCCTGCAAGATCCGAAGGTGGACGTCGAGACCAAGAGCGACATTCTCTATGCGTCGGCGCACGGCCTCATGCGCGATCTTTTCGAAGATCCCGAGCTCGAGGCCGGTCTCGCGCGCAGCCGCGACGTCGTCCGCTGCACGATCGGATTCATGTACCACAACCGCACCGCGCTGCGTTACCTGATCCAGGCGGCGTCAAGCGACTACCAGCTCTACACCCATGCCGTAAACGGATTTGTACTCGGGCTTGGCCTCGCCTGGCGCGCGGGCCTGGGCACGCCGCGCGAGCTCGCGGAGTTTGGCTCGGGGGCGCTATTGCGCGACTTGGGCATGATGAAAGTCCCTGCGAACGTGCGCGAACACACGGGCAAACTCACCGTGAGTCAGTTCGAGCTTCTCAAGCGCCATCCGGAAATGAGCGAGGCGACTGCGCAGTCCCTTGGAAACATCGGTCCCGTCGCACTAGACATGATCCGCCACCACCACGAGCGGCTCGACGGCACGGGTTACCCCGACCGCCTCGTCGGCAGCGACGTCCGGCCGCTCGTCCGCGTCCTGACCATTGCCGATACGTTTGACGCGCTCACGACGCGCCGTGCCCACCAGCCTCCGATGAAGACCTACGAGGCGCTACGCCTGATGAAATCGCGGATGTCCGCCGAACTCGATCAGGATCTGCTCGGGGTTTTCATCCGAATGCTCGGCAATCCAGAAATCGATGCCCGGCGCATGGCGGTGCCGGCGTAAGGACGCCGCTGGGGGACGCTCTATCCCCGTCACTCACGAGCGTCCGCGAGAATCTCCACACCCGAACTCGTACCCAGCCGCGACGCTCCCGCCTGAATCATCGCAAGCGCGTCGCGGTACGTCCGGATGCCGCCGGCGGCCTTAACGCCCAGCCGATCGCCCACCGAATCGCGCATCAGCCGCACGTCCGCGGCGGTCGCGCCACTCCCGCCGAAGCCCGTCGAGGTTTTCACGAACGCCGCGCCGCCCTCCTCGGCGAGCCGGCATACGGCGAGCTTTTCCTCGTCCGAGAGGTAGCCCGTTTCCAGGATGACTTTGACGGGCGCCGACTCAGCGGCCTTGACGACCGCGGCGATCTCCTTGGCGACGAACTGCGGGAAACCCGATTTCAGCGCACCGATGTTGATGACCATGTCGATTTCACCGGCGCCATTCGCAATCGACTCGGCCGTCTCCTGCACCTTGATCAGCGCCGTGCTCGCTCCGAGAGGAAAGCCCACCGTCGCGTTCACAATCACCGGCGAGCCTTCGAGTTGCTTCGCGCAGTACCTCACCCATGCCGAATTCACCGTCACGGCGTGCATTCCCAGGCGCACTGCCTCTTCGCACAACTCGCTAATGTCCACCTGCGTCGCGTACGCCTTGACCATCGTGTGATCGATCAGGGCCGCCAACTCGGCACGGCCCAGATCGACGATGTTTTCGACGGCAGTTTCCATGGGTCTCCGGCGGCGCGAATTGCGCACCGTGCCCAGCATCATCCGTCCCTACGCGCCGCACGTCAAATTCCTCGCGCGGGCTGGTTCGTTTGGTAAACTATTGTCGAGCGGATCAGTTTCCGAATTCGATCCGGAAATCCGTAGTGGTTGTACCTATGCGCGAGTGCAGACGAGTCCGATGCGCCGTCGTCGCGGCCTGGATCTATGGTTGCATCGCCACCGCTTCGTCGAGCGACGAGTCCCACGTCGCCGTCTCCCGTACGCATCGCGCAATGGGCACCGAGTTCGTCATCACCGTGTACGCCCGGGAGTCGGATCCGGACGCGAAGGCGCTCGGCCCATTGCTCGACGAAGTTTTTGAAGAGATCGACCGAATTGAAGCGCTGATCACCACGTGGCGGCCGGACAGTCAGGTCATGTACCTGAACCGGAACGCCGCCGAACGGTCGGTCCGCGTCAGTTCAGACGTGATCCAGCTCGTGCTCGAAAGCCGGCGGTATTTCGACCAGACGGGCGGCGCGTTCGATTGCTCCATCGGCCCGTTATCTCGACTCTACGGCCTCTACGACGAAAAGGGCCGCCAGCCACCGGAGCACGAGATTGCGACGGCACTTGGCCGTATCGGGATGGAGAAGGTGCGCGCCGATGTGGCTGCATCTACCGTCGCCTTTGACACCCCGGGAATGGAGCTCGAATTCGGAGGAATTGGCAAGGGGTTTGCCGTCGACCGCGCAATCGACCTGCTCAAGCGGCGCGGAATTTCACGCGCCCTGGTCGATGGCGGGACGAGTTCCCTCTATGCCCTCGGCGCGCCCCCGGGTGAACGCGGTTGGACTGTGCGTATCCGCCACCCCTATAATTCGGAGGATGCGCTGGCTGAGGTCGTCCTGAAGGACGAATCGCTGTCCACCTCCGGGTGTTACGACCTCGACGAAGTTGACGGCAGGCCGGTTTGCAACATTTTTGATCCGCGGACTGGCCGGCCACTTCGCGGCATGCTTAGCGCGAGCGCGATCGCGCCGACGGCGACGCAGTCGGACGCCTTGAGCACGGGGTTTCTCGTCATGGGAATCGACGAGACGCGCGCGTTTCGGGTGCGCCACCCGGAAGTGCGCGCGATACTGGTACCGGAGACACCGGGCGCCGAGTTGGCGCCCGTCTGGATAGGGGACGGAGAGCCGCCCTGGAATCACGGGAGCACACAATGAATCGCAGACAATTCCTGAAGACTGCCGGCGCGGGAGCCGGGGTTGCCGTCATCGGCGGAGGGACGCACTACGCGCTCTCTGCCACACAAAAAGTCCGCGTCGGTTGCATCGGGACTGGCGGTCAAGGCAGCTTCCACATCCGGACCGGCCTCGCGGGTGCCGAGAACATCGAGATCGCCGCTGTGTGCGACGTGTATCAGGCGCACCTCGATCTCGGCTGGAAAAACGCCGGCGGAGAGACGCGCACCGTCGCGAAGTACATGGACTACCGCGAGATGCTCGACAAGGAGAAACTCGACGCCGTCGTCATCGCGACGCCGCTCCACACGCACTTCGATATCACGATGGATTGTCTCGATGCGGGCAAGTACGTCTTTTGCGAAAAGACGCTGTGCTACACCATCGAGGATTGCCGCAAGATCGTCCAGAAGTGCCACGAGACGGGCCTCTTCTGCCAGGTTGGTCACCAGCGCCGCTACAACCCCAAATACAACAAGGCAATGTGGCTCCAGCGCGAGAAGGGCATGTTCGGCCGCATCAATCACATCACCATGCAGTGGCACCGCAACAATCCGTGGCGCCGGTTCGTCGATTCGACTCAAGTGCTTACGGCCGAAGAACAGAAGTACATCAAGGACATCGAACGCCACCTCAACTGGCGCTTGTACAACGCGACGTCCGGCGGTCTCATGACCGAACTCTCCACGCACCAGGTAGACGTCGCGAACTGGTTCATGGGCACGCCGCCCTCGCGCGTGTTCGCCACGGGAGGTCTCGACTACTGGCGCGACGGCCGCGAGATCGAGGACAACGTCGCCGTCACGTATGAATACGACATCCAGCGGGACAATCCGGCCTTCGCCGCCGCCCAGCCGCGCAACCCCTTCGTCGACAAGCGCCAGCTCAACCGGCCCTATACCGTCCGCGCGACGTTCACCAGCACGACCGCCACCGGTAAGCGCGGTGCGGCCGAGCTGTATCAGGGCGACAAAGGCTCGGTCGAGCTTACCGAGGAAAAGTGCTTCCTGTTCGCCGAGCCGGATTGGAAGGCGGACATCGATCAGATGGCCAAGTTCCAGGCGGCGTCCGCCGGCGAGTCGGCCGCGGCCATCACGTCGGGCAAGTCGCGCGAAGTCCCGACCGATGCCTACACCAAAGGTGTCGAGATTCTGGTGTTCAACGAGAAGCCGGTAGACCAACTCCAGTTCGAAGCCTTCGGCAACGACATCATGAACAAGGGCATGCCCAAGGCGAACCAGATGGTCGGCCTGATGACCGCCATTGCCGGCCTGGCGGGTCTCAAAGCCATTCGCGACGGCGGCACGGTCGTGAACATCGATCCCGCGTGGTACGCGTTCGACTTCGAAACGCCGGACGCCTACCGCTTCGAGAACTGGGAAGGGCCGGATGACCCGAAGCCGGGTGCCACCGCGCCGGGCACTGCCGCACCGGCGGAAGCCGAGTCGAAAACAGCCGAGGCATGAAGCAGTAGCCAACCCCGCTTCACTGGAAATGAATTCAACAGGAGCCATGCTCGTGAAATCGTTCGCACTTCAAGGCCTGACCATTCTTATTCTCGCTCTCGTGGGCGGGTGCAGCGACCCGACCGCCGACAAGACCGCGGCGACGGTCACGGCGCCCATCGAGGTCGCTCAGCCCGCGCCCGACGCTTCAACTCCAGATCCCGCCGCGCCAGCCGCCCAGGTCTTCAAATTTACCAACGAAGGCAACGGGATCGACTTCGAGGGCTACAAAGTCACGGGCTCACATGTCGGCGGCTTCGGTGCGTTCCAGGGTTCGGTCACCGTGCCCGCGGGCGACATTGCCCAGGCCCAGATCGACCTTACCATCGACATGACCTCGACGTACTCCGATGCACCCGATCTCACCAAGAAACTGCTCAGCGCGGATTTCTTCGAAGCGGAGACGTATCCGACTTCGGTGTTCAAGTCCACATCGATTGCCAAGTCCCCCGCGGGCGGTGACACGTACGACGTCACCGGGAACCTCACGCTCCACGGCGTCACCAAAGGCATCACGTTCCCGGCCAACATCACGGTCAACGGTGACACGCTCGAGACGAGCGCGGAGTTCACGATCAAACGTTTCGATTGGAACGTCAATTTCAAGGGCATGGCGGACGACCTCATCCGCGAAGACGTGCTCCTCTACTTCGATATCACGGCGAAGGCATAACCGCGATTGGAGCTTGTTCCGACACTCGGAATCGCCGCCGCAAATTGACTCCCCGCGCGCCCTTTGCTACCGTATCGCTCCCACGCGCGACGCGCGGCCCGGGGCGGTTAGCTCAGTTGGTTAGAGCGCTTGCTTGACATGCAAGAGGTCACAGGTTCGAGTCCTGTACCGC
>CAYPNI010000070.1:0-22885 GCA_964411925.1 uncultured Nitrospirales bacterium | reverse complement strand
CATCAACATCCGCCAGGATTTTCAGAACCTCGCGATGCAGGCGATTGTGGATTAGTGCTGCGGGGCGACGGTGCTTGGTTTGTCCGCATCGATGATCATGATGGCAATCGCGTGCGCGGCCGTGCTGCCGGGGTTCTTTGTCGATTTGTGCAGCGACATCGGCGGCTCGTGGAAGACGTCGCCCGCCTTCGCGCTGAACGCGGCGCCGGCGTCGATCTCCGTCACGAGTTCGCCGTCGATGACGTAGACGAAGGTGTCGCCGGGGTGATGATGCGGCGGGGACACGACGCCCGGGCCGAACTCGAGCTGCGTAATCCGGATCTCCTTGCCTTCAATGCCGGTCAACGCGTGTTTGTAGACCTCTTTGGCCATCACCATCTTGCTCTGGGCGTGCACGCCGCCCCAGAACCCGGCCGCGCCGGCCAGGCACACCGCCGCGGCGACCGCGCCCATCGTCTTCAGCTTGCGTTTCATGGTCGGAATCTCCTCCGTTACTCTCGTCCAGTATAGACGTATCGGGCAGGGCCGGTGTGACAGCCCCCTGTGCCTCCCGGCGCGCACTGTGGTCTAATACGCGGCATGTTCGACCCCTCGACGCTCGAAACCCGCTACGCCAAGTCCGGCGAGTTGAATATCGCGTACCAACTGTTCGGCGAGGGACCGCTCAACCTCGTCTATATTCCCGGCTGGGCGTCCAACGTGGAGAACATCTGGGATTTTCCCGCCTTCACGGGATTCGCCGCGCGGCTCGCGCAGTTTGCCCGCGTGGTCATGCTCGATCGGCGCGGGACGGGACTCTCGGATCCCGTGACGGATCCCCCCACGCTCGAGGAACGCATGGACGACGTGCGCGCCGTCATGGACGCCGCGGGTTGGGAGAAGGCGGCCATCCTCGGCGTGTCCGAGGGCGGGCCGATGGCGATTACGTTCGGGGCGACGTACCCGGAGCGAACGCTCGCGCTCGTGCTTTACGGCACGTTTGCGCGGATGTCGCGTGCCGACGATTATCCAGTCGGACTGCCGGTCGATCGTGCCCGGAAGTGGCTTGACTCGTTCGATACGCGCTGGGGCAAGGGCGAACTCTCAAGCTACTTTACGCCGAACCACGCGGACAACCCCGAGATCATCCGCGCGCTCGGCCGGCTGGAACGGCTCGCGATGAGCCCGGGAACCGCCAGGAAGCTGTTCACGTTGCTCTTCGAGACGGACGTGCGCGGCGTGTTGCCGTCCGTCCGCGTGCCGACGCTGGTGATTCATCGCGAGGGAGACAAACCCGTGCGCGTTGCGCATGCGCGATACATGGCGGACCGCATACCCGGTGCGAAGCTGGTCATCCTGGACGGCGAGGACCACATGCCGTTCATGGGGGACCAGGACACCCTGCTCGGGGAGATTCGCGAGTTTCTTACGGGCGAGCGCGCTGCGCCGGAATGCGACCGCGTCCTCACCACGATCCTCTTTTGCGACATTGTCGATTCGACGAAACGTGCATCCGAACTCGGCGACCGCGATTGGAAGGCGCTGTTGTCGCGGTTCTACTCGATCGCCGACCAGAGACTGACGCAGTTCCGCGGACGAAAACTAGACACGGCCGGTGACGGCCTCTTCGCGTCGTTCGACGGTCCCGCCCGCGCCGTTCGCTGCGGCGAGTCGCTGTGCGCAGCGGTCGCGCCGCTGGGCGTACGGCTTCGCGTGGGCGTTCACACCGGCGAATGCGAAGTTCTCGGCGACAAATACAGCGGCATCGCGGTGCACCTCGGCGCGCGCGTCGCCTCAGCCGCCGAGCCCGGCCAGGTCCTCGTCAGTTCGACCGTGAAGGAGCTTGTGGTCGGCTCGGGTATTCAGTTCGACGACCTCGGGCCACGCACACTTAAGGGCGTGCCTGAGGAGTGGAGGCTCTTTTGCGTGAGCGCGTGAGAGCGCCCGCTTCCGCTCGGCCGAAGAGCATCGCGCCCACGAGGCACACCGCCCAATTCGCCGCGAGTCCCCAGACGCCGGCGCTGATGTTCCACGGCGAGCGCATATCGGTCTCGAACGCACCGGCGACGGTGCCGACCCAGAGCACAAGCGTGATGCCCGTGCCGGTGAGAATCCCTGCGAGCAGCGGCCCGGCGCTGAGCCGGCGCCAGTACACGCCCGCAACGAACGCGGGCGCGATCTGCACCATGAACTCGAGCTTGAGCTTGATGAGTTGCCAGATGGAGCTCTCCGTCTGGTGCGAAATCCAAGCCGATGCGACCAGCAGCGCCATGAGCACCCAGCCGGAAATTTTCCCGACGCGCAGGTAGTGCTTCGCCGTCGCGTTCGGGTTGAGGTAGGGTTTGTAGACATCCTTGATCAGCATCGATTGCGTACTGAGCAGTGCGGAGTCGGCCGTGGACATGATCGCCGCGACGAGCGCGACGAACACGAGAATCACCAGCCATTTCGCGAAGGGGTGCGCCTCGGCGATGTCGGCAAGCATGTAGAGCGTGATCTTGTCGCTGTCGAAGCCGGTGAGGCCCTCGTATCGGCTGATCGCGATGATGCCCAGCAGAAACGCCAGCAGCGTGGTCGCAAAGGGCATGAATGTCATCCCGGCGAGGCTGGTCCGCAGTGTTCCGAGCGATTTCGCCGCGAACACGCGCTGGATCGCGTGGGGATATACCGCGACGCCGAAGCCGAGCAACAGAATGCGGCTGAGCCACACGCGAAGGCCGTCCGGCCCGGGCGCCTCGTACTTGGCGGGGTCGTTCGCCTGAATGTGCTCGCCCGCGGCGGCGAGGCCGCCCTGGCTCGTGAGCAGCAGGTACAGAATCACCATGCAGCCGGCGAAGAGCAGCCCGCCCTGGATGCAATCCGTCCACGCGACCGAGCGCATGCCGCCGAGCGACTCGTAGACCAGCATCACGAGTACGAGCATGACCACGCCGCCCATGAACGACACGCGGCCGCCGGAAAACGCCTCGATCGCGTGGCCCATCGCGACGAGCTGCTCGAGGATATAGTTCGCGAGGCCCCAGGTGAGCAGCAGCACGCAGACGACGCGCAGCAGGTCCGAGCCGAACCGGTGATGGATGTAGTCCGCGGGCGTGACGTACCCGAATTTCCGGCTCAGCCGGTATAGCCGCGGGCCGTAGATCGTGATGATGGTGATGGCGAGCACCATGAACAAGACGCTCACGACGTAGGTGCCGCCTTCGCGGAAGGCGGTGCCGGCGAAACCGAGCAGTGTGTTGCCGCTGTATTGGGTGGCGAAGAGCGTCAGAAACAACACCACAAAGCCGAAGGACGACCCGGCGAGATAAAAGTCGCTGAGCGATTCGTCCTTTCGGCTGACACGACCGAGCCAGCCGATGCCGACCATCACGGCCAGATAGATCGCGAGAACGACGAGCGGCGCGATTCCGAGGTCGAGTTCGCGCACGCCTCAGTCCTCGTCACGCCAGTACGCAAGGATGCCGAACGCCGTGAGCGCGGAGACCCCCACGGTGCACACGAGGCTGGTCCACACCCAGGCAGGCATGCCCAGGATGAGTTCGCCCATGGCGCCGGCTTCGCGGTACCACGGGACGCTGAGGACGACGAGCACGAGGAGAGACGGCACGTACCACCAGCGCCGTGCCGGTTCGGATGAAGGTGCCGCCTCGGCCCAGAACGCGTCCATATCGCGGTGGCCGTCGTACTCGTGCCGAGGCGGAACTCTATCTTCAACCATATGTCGCCACGTCGACTGGCATAATCGGGCACTTTAACATGGCAAGTGACAGGACTTCGACCGGCAAACGGTTGTTGAATTGAACTTTTTCTGCGGACGCAAGCACTGAATAGAAGACGATGGATGAACAGACAGAGGCAGGAACGCTGCGACTGATTGCCCGCTGTCGCCAGCGGGACGAGGCGGCGTTTCGTGAGTTGATCCGCCTGTACCATCATCCGTTGACCTATTACGTGCGGCGCCTGGTGGAGGACGTCGTGATTGCCGAGGATGTGATGCAGGAAGTGTGGATGGCCGCTTGGAGCGGGATCCGAACGCTTAGGAATCCTCGTCTGTTTGGCGTGTGGATCTATCGCATCGCGCGCAATCGAAGCGCGAGGTACTGGAAGAAGCGTGTACGAGAGGCGGCGTTGGACTCGATGAGCAGAACGGAAGAACCCAGGGTTTTGCCGCCGGTGGCCGGGCGGGACGCGGCCCGACGGACGCATGAACTCATCGAGGCGCTGCCGTTGCCGCAACGCGAGGCGTTGACGTTGTTTTTGATCGAAGGCATGTCATACGAAGAGATCGCGGCTGTAACGGAGGCTCCAATAGGCACAGTCCGATCACGGATTCATCACGGTAGGCGTACCCTTAGAGCCTGGATGGAGAACGAGAATGTCTGACAAGAACGTCCTGCGCGATGCGTTACTTGACGAGAACGGCCTGCCTAATTCCGGGCCGGAGGACGTAACCCAACGGCAGATCGCGGAGCGCGTGCTGAAAGATCACGACCGCGCCCGAAAGAGCCAATCACTTGCCGTCGTGGCATGGATACTTCACGCGGTCGCGTTTTCCATAAACTGGGGCCTCAATGTGAATCGAGTGATTCGTCCGAACTCGGAATATACCGAGGTTTCGCCGGGTTTTATAGTTCCTACGCAAATCGCTCACAACGATTCCTCCGCCTTCATCGCGTTTACCGAGTTCATGTTCTGGCTAAACGGTGCAGTCTTCCTGTTTGCGGTACTTGCCACTATCAGTTGGCTGGTGCGTGCGCGCAATGTGGACGCCTGCGCAGACCTGCTCTTTCGCGTCCAGGCCCGCGGAGAGTGAGCGGCTACTTCAATCGCGAGACGTCCGCGACCTTGCCGAGCGCCGTGATGGCGGCGGCACGGTGCTCCTTCCTGAACAGGATGATGTCGGTGTCATACGTCGAGACGGCGAGGATCGGGATCTGCGCGTCGGCGAGCGCCTGCGCGAGTTTGGCGACGATGCCGAACAGGTTGAAATCGAGCCGCTCGAGCACGCGCAGGGCGAGAAACCCGCGTTCGGACTTCACGTTGAACGGAATCATCTCGTCGGGCGCGATGATGGAGAGCGCGTCGTGCGTCCGGGTAACGGTCATCAACACGTGCGAATCGAGCGCCCAGGGCGGGATTTCCGCGTCTTCAGCGTACCGGGTGACGGCGAATTTTCCGGGGATCCATTCGAGGGTGAGTTGTTCTGCGTTCTCTGTCATGCGTCCTTCCTGGTTGCCCGGAACCCATGATAGGGAAGCGCCCGCTCGAATTCATCGCCCGGGGCGAGATCACGCGCCGGCAGGGAGACCCGAGCGATTGCCCGTCCGCAGCCGAAGCACGTAATCGAGCACGCGTTCGGCGAGGTCGGCTTTGGTTACGAGGGGAAGTGTCTCGACGGCACCGTCGGGTGTGACGAAACTGGCGCGGGTGGTGTCTGTGCCAAAGCCGCTGTCCGCGCCGCCGACTTCGTTCGCGACGATGAGGTCGAGGTTCTTGCGGCGAAGTTTGGCTTTGGCGTTCTCGATGAGGTCGTTCGTCTCAGCGGCAAACCCAATCACGATCTGGTCGTCGCGCTTGCGCAGCGCCGCCTCGGCGATGACATCGGGGTTTTCGGTAAGTTTCACCGTAAGCCCCTTGCCGTCCCGTTTGTGTTTCGCCAGTTGCGGCGCCTCGACGCGATAATCGGCCACGGCGGCGGCGCCAATGACGACGTCCGCCTCGGGCAAGTGGCGCAACAACGCGTCGCGCATTTCGACCGCCGTCTGCACGGAGACGACGTGCGCCCCCAAGGGCGGCGCGACCTGCGCCGGGCCGCTGACCACGGTCACCTTCGCGCCACGCATCAACGCCGCGCGCGCGAGCGCGTGGCCCATTTTGCCCGACGACCGGTTGCCGATGAACCGCACCGGGTCGATGGGTTCGTGGTTGGCGCCGGACGTCATCAGCACGTGCAGACCTTCGAGATCATTCTTCGGGTGCACGAGTCCGAGCGCGGTCTCGACGATGTACGCGGGATCGATCATGCGCCCGGGCCCGACGGTCTTGCATGCGAGCACGCCGGAATCCGGGCCGACGAAGTGGCAGCCGCGCTCGCGCAGTGTGCGCATGTTCGCCTGCACGGCGGGATGCTGGTACATGTTGGTATTCATCGCGGGCGCGAACAGGATCGGCGCGCGCGTGACCAGCAGCGCGGTCGTCAGAAAGTCGTCCGCGATGCCCTGCGCCGCTTTCGCGATGACGTTCGCCGTCGCCGGCGCGACGATGACGAGATCCGCGCGGGTCGGCACGGCGACGTGATCGATCTCGGCGTTCGTGGATGTATCGAACATCGACGTGATGGCGCGGGTGCCGGTGATGCCTTCGAAGGAGGCCGCGCCGACGAACTTCTGCGCGGAGTCGCTCAGCACGGGGATGACGCGAATGCCCTGCTTGGCGAGAAGCGACGCCACCTCGCAGGCCTTGTACGCCGCGATGGAACCGGTGACGCCGAGAATGACCTCGTTACACGATTTCGTACTCATCGGCCTCTTCGGCCCCGGTCCGATACCAGACTTTATTGTCGAGGATTTCCTGCAGTGCGGTGATGACCGGCTTGCGCGAGACGGGCGACACCAGCAGGCGCGCGTCGGGCTTGCCAAGCTGGTTCGCGCGCTTGGACGCCAGAATGACCAGACGATACGCGCTGTCGATGCGGTTCCCGTCGTGGCTGAAGTCGTCGATCGACAGGTGGTTCATGTGTTCAAGGACGTTTTCCATCGTACCCTCATTTTAGCACGTGATTGGCGCCGTGGGCGCTTAGCCGGCGCGTTCCCGGAAACGCTTCACCGCGGCCGCAAATTCCGCCACGGCGCGGTCCAGATCGTCGTTGAGAATCCGGTAATCATACTCATTTTTGGCCGCGATTTCAGCCTCGGCGTTCCGGAGCCGCAGGTCGAAGTCTTCGGCGTCCAGGTCGCCCCGCTTCCGCAGCCGTTCCTTGAGCGTATCGAGCGAGGGGGGCTCGATGAACACCGTGGCTGCGTCCGGCCGGAGCCCGCGAATGCTGCGCATGCCCTGGACGTCCAATTCCAGTACGACGTCCGCGCCGGTCTCGCGGACGCGTTCGAGTTCCTCGTGCAGGGTGCCGTACAGCTCTCCGTGGACGTTCGCCCACTCGGCGAACCGGCCCTGATTGACCCAGCGATCGAAGGTATCGCGATCGATGAAGTGGTAATGGTATCCGTCGATCTCGCCGGGGCGCGGGGCGCGGGTGGTCGCGGAGACGGCGTGCCGGAGCGAGGGGTCCGCGGCCATGACGCGCTCGAGGATCGTCCCCTTGCCGCCGCCGGACGGCGCCGAGACGACAATCAGGAGTCCCTTCCGCTGCCGGTCGCTCATTCGATGTTCTGGATCTGTTCGCGGAACCGCTCGAGTTCGGACTTCATTTCGAGCACCTGGCGCACGACTTCGCTGTCGCGCACTTTGGATCCGAGCGTGTTGATCTCGCGCTGCATTTCCTGCGACAGGAAGTTCAGCTTGCGGCCGGCCGGCTCGTCGCCGTCGAAGAGTTCCGCGGCGTGATCGAGGTGGCTCTTGAGACGGACGACCTCCTCGCTCACGTCACCGCGCTCGGCGGCGAGCGCGACCTCGAGCGCGATCCGGTCTTGCACGACGGTTACGTCTTGCGCGAGTTCCAGCACACGCGCGCGCAGGCGCTCGGCGTACAACTCATTCAGTACCGGGAGACGCTCTTCGACCGAGGCGAGCGAGAGGCGGATGGCGTCGAGCCGGGTGGTGAGATCGCGCGCGAGCGCACGGCCCTCGGCCTCGCGCATCGCTTCGAGGCCGCTCAACGCCTCGGCAAGCAGTTCGAGGAGGAAGGGCCGGACGGCGTCCAGGTCTTCGCCTTCGCCCTCTGCGCTGAAGACTTCAGGATAATGCGCGATTGTGTTGAGCGAGACGCGCTCGTCGGTTCCGATCAGGTGCGCCAATTCGCGCGAAAGCTGGATGTATTGCGCGGCGAGGTCCTTGTCCAGCTTGAGCCGTTGCGTCGCGCCATTCGATCGGCGCCGGTTCACGGAGACGTTCACTTTGCCGCGGGACAGGCGATCGCGGAGCGCCTCGCGGAGCGTGGGATCCAGCGGGGACCACTCGAACGGCAGGCGGATCGCGGCGTCGAGAAAGCGGTGGTTGACGGCGCTCAGCTCGATGGACACCGCGTCGCCCTGGAAGTCGCGCGCGGCCTTGCCAAAGCCCGTCATACTGCGAATCACGCGCCGCCGCCTCCTTGAAATTGGATTGTGCGCGTAACTATATCGCCCGGCGGATTGAGGCGGCAAACGGGTCAGTGTCGCGCCGCGATAGGGCGGATTCGGTCCCTTTCCAGCTTCTCCTCGCCCCCATCGTAATCGTCATCGTAATCGCTCCCCAATCGAACTCGCCAGGACTGGGTTCGACGCCGATGATCATCGGGATGACGAATACAAAAGTCGTTTCGAGCGAGTTCGACGTTTGCGCGCGTCGGTGGGCAAAAAAAATTTCTCCCCCCGCGTCAATTCCGATACAGGCAGAGAGGAGAGATGCGGCATGGGCGGAGCTCGCACCGGAATCGATCGCGGGGGGAGGTTAAAGACCCAACGGGTGACCCCCACCCGAATTATTCAACTTGGTCGTGTGACAGGCCTAAGCGGGGTTCAGCTTAGCCCTGTTGCGAGGACGCACGCCGCCGACGTGACGACGAAACAATCTCTTCACCCCGCGACCCGTTCGCCCCGACCGCGCTTCGGCCCGAGCGTCCTGGGGCCGCCGCCAGCGCCCGACGCGGCGGCCCCACGAACGTCTCGTGTCCTTATGCGCACCTTCGTGGCTTCAGGTCCTCCTGGCCAATCGCCTACCCGGCTTAACGCCGATACCACCGTTAATGCAAAGGCTGTGCCCGAATCGAAAATCGAACGAATCGCCCAAGAAATTACATGGATACACTCACAGGAGCGATCGGGCGTTCGCGAGAAGGTTACAGGCGCGTAAGACATGCGCCTGCTTCGTACGTCGACGTAGTTAATGACGCTCGGTCGCCGGCTATCGGTTCAGTTCTTTGATGCGAACGTTCCGGAACTCGACCGTGGGACGCATTCCGACGATTCCGATGTGTCCGGATGTACGACGCAAACCCGGATGGGAAACCCTGTCGGGCGTGCCATGTCGAAGTATCTCGTCCAAATCGACATCGACGACGGTAGCGCCGTTGAGTACCACGGTGATTCGTCGGCCGATCGCAATAATCTCCTGCCGGTTCCATTCGCCGATCGGCTTGAGGTGACCACCTTTCGCCTTCGCGACGCCATAAATCGAACCGTGGAATCCAAACGTCGGCATGGCCTCGTCCCAGGGACTGACGTCGTCGAGAATCTGAATCTCCATACCCACATATGCGCTGCCGCGTGCGGCGGGAGAGCGAATCGCCACGCCGCTGTCGGCGCCTGAGCTGAGCCTGAATTCGAACCGAAGCGAGAAATCATCGAACTCCTGCGTGGTCCAGATTTCACCCCAGGAATCGCAGATGAGCGTTCCGTTGTCCACGCGGTAAAGTTCAGTCTCGCCGAACCACCCGTCCAGATCCTGCCCGTTGAACAGCATCCGGTAATCAGATTCGCTTTCGGTTGGGGCGGTAGCTGATGCTTGTTTCGGATCCACCGTCGCCCGTTCCAGCTGTCGGGCCCCGAGGGTCATGCCGGCGAGTAGGCCTATGGCCAGCAGCGCACCCCCGATGAGCAACCAACGCCTTTGGGGCAACTCACTCTGTTCGCGGCCGGCCAGCGTTGCGGGGCCAGCGGGCACCGGTGTCGCGCCCGCGGCCGTGGCATGAGACAGACGGCCATCGGCCTGGATGGCTCTCACGCGCGTCTTCAATGCGCGCAGGATTTCGTCTCGCGCGTGTTCGTATCTGGCCTGGTGGCCGTCCAGGTAGATCAGCGGAGTGAGTTTAGCCGGAAGCATCGTGCGCTCGCGCAGCAAGGGACTTTCCTCCCAGGTGCACGGCGACACCAGGACCGGAAGTATGACCATCTGATTCGACGCGGCACGGGACTGTATTGCCGGAAGTTCCACTTCGTTGATGAACGTCGAATCGAGAAAATACTGGCTGACAAGCAAAATCGCGATATCGGCCCGCGCGATTTCCGTCTCGATGACCTGCCGGTATCGGTCACCGGCGACGAGGCGCGCGTCGTACCAAAAGGCAACGTTGTCTTTTCGGAGCGAAGCTGCGAGTGAAGGGATCAGCGATTCGCCGTGAAGCCACCGCTGATCTTCGTGCGCGTAGCAGACGAATACGCGAAGTGTTCGAGCCTGGATTGATCCCATCGTCAGTCAATACTACGACAATTCCAACACGCAGAATAGTATCTCTCGGATGAGGATTGCTAGCGGGCCGACGCAGTGCCCCGGATCGCCGCGAGATGCGCAGCGCGCTCAGTCGGACGCGGAATCCGGCACGGGCGAGGCGGTGATGAAGCCCATCATCATCTCGTCCGTGGACTTCTGGCCGAACATGACGCGCTGGTTCGCATCAAACCCGCGCTTCTCGGCCATCTCGGTCGAGTTGTCGTACCAGGACGTGTACTCGACGCGCGTGCCCGCGGGCAGGCGTTTCATTTGATTGTAGTAATAGACCGTCTGCCAGGAGAAGTCGTACCGCGGCACATAGAGCAAGACTTCGCTCGTGCCGTCCGGGTAGAACGCCTCGAACTTCGCGCGGTCGCCGCGCATGTGCATGTGCGGCATGAGATTGATGACGTCGACCGCCTGTTGCAACACGGTGCTTACGGGCCCGATCTGGTGATCGTCCGCGCCGGGCGCGATGTTGATGTCGAACCGCATCAGCGGCGCGATACCGCCGAGGACGCGTTCGGGCTGCGTGCGCGAGAGTTTGAAGCCGATGTGCGAGAGGTCGGCCGCGCCCGTGCCCGGACCCGCTTCCTTGTGGTAGTGAATGTCGAACGTGACGCGTGTGCCCTTCGGGAGCGGCACGCCGAACCCGTCGGGATACACGTTTGCGTCGGTGCCGGACGACACGCCGCCGATGTAGAGTCCCGCGCCCACGGGCGCGACCGACTCGGACACGGGGCTGTCGCGGTGCGGCGGCAATTTGCCGTCCGCGTCCGGCGGAAGCAGGTGGCAGTTGAAGTGATGGATGAATTTGCTGCCGGGCTTACACTGGAACGCCGTAATCCACGCGTCCGCCGGCAGATCGGCGTCGGTCAGATCGACTTCAAACGCGGTGTAGAGGTCGTTGATCTCGTCACCGACCTGGAACGGCTCGGGCATGGGCACAACCAGATCCGGCTCGCCGATGAGCCAGCCCTCGTAACTCGAGAACTCGCGCGGCTCGGGCGCATCCGTCGGATTGCCGCGTTTCGCGCCGCCCGCGACCCACTGCTGGATGAGCGCGATCTGCTCGTCAGAGAGCGAGCGCTCATTCGAGAACACGCCGTGAAACGTCTGGTCGGCGTCCCACGGGGGCATTTCGCGCGCGGTGACTTGCTCGACGATGGACTTCGCCCACGGCCGGACTTCGTCGTAGGACGTGAGCGCCATCGGCGCGACCATCCCGCCGAAGTTCGCGCCGGCGGCGCGGTGACACTCTTGGCAGTTGTCCTGCAGGATGGGGAGAATGTCCTTGAAGAACGTCGGCTGGTCCGCCGCCCGCGAGACGGCGGGAATCATGAACAGAATAATGGCGGTAGTCGTCGCCCAACGCTGCATGTTGTGTTACCTCTCGTTGCCTGCCTCAGCCAGCATATCACGCACTGTGCCGGTCGTTATCTGAACGGAGCGGCGGCCGACCCCTCGTAGTAAAACCGTTCGGCATCCTTCGGTTCCCATTGTAGGCGGCCGAGGTCGCAGGTCTCGGTCCTGTCGAACCGGACACCCTCCTTCTCCAGCAGCAGCCGCTGGACGATGGGCCGCTCGACTTCCGACCGCCCGCTGATTTGGCCCTTGCCATTAATGACGCGCTGCCAGGGCAGACCGTCCGGGCAGGCCCGCATCGCGTATCCCACGGCGCGCGCGGCCCGCGGTGACCCGAGGATTGCCGCGATCTGGCCGTACGTCATCACGCGGCCCCGGGGAATGCGAACGACGAGGCGATAGACGGCTTCGTAAAAGTTGGCCGGGACATCGAATCGATTCGATGAACGCTTCCGACGTTTCTTGTTCATGAGACTCACGCGCAGCCCGGCCCGGGCACCATTAGAGCATGAGTTGAGGCGCTGAATGAAGGGGATCTCCCTGGCAAGAAAGGAAAAGTAATGCAACGAACCCGCAGCGCCCAGCGTCCAAACTTTTGAAAGGATGGGGCCAATGGGTTGCTCGAAAGCGGACATGTCCCGTGGATCCATGTCTCGCCGCACACTCTTGCTAGGGAGCGCCGCGGCGTTGGGTCAGTTCATGTTCGGGCAGGGCCGCGCTTGGAGTCAATCGGACCGCGAGGTAGCGCGTCTCGTGGAATCTCGGCGCGTGCCCGGACTGTGCATGTCTCGAATCGAGAAAGGAAGCGCGACGAAGTCGCGTGCGTTCGGCGTCGCTTCAAAGGCGACCGGCGCACCCATGAACCCGAACACGATTTTCGAGGCGGCTTCGCTCAGCAAGCCCGTGTTCGCCTCTGCCGTCATGCGGCTTCGCGACCGCGGAAAGATCGATCTCGATGCACCATTGGCGAGCTACCTGGACGAGTCGTTTGTTCCGGATGAGCCTCGGATACGCACGATCACCGCCCGGCATGTTCTCTCGCATCAAAGCGGACTGCCGCATGGACGCGACGAGGGGGAACCGATACGGCTTCAGTTCGAGCCCGGCACCCGGTTCATGTACTCCTCGATGGGTCTTGACTATTTGCAGCGCGTGGTCGAGACGCTCTCGGAGAAGCCACTCGCAGAGTTCATGGAGGCGGAAGTTTTCGGGCCACTGGCCATGAGCGACAGCAGTTTCGGCTGGCGAGACTCGTTCGCCGGCGTGCGGGCCGATGCCTACGACGACCGCGGCGACGCGGGTATCACGTTCAACGAAAAATATCGGACGGCTTCCGATGCGTGGCGCAGCGAAGTTCGACGGCTATTCCCGGAACTCAGCAATCCGAGTGCGGCGGCGGGGATGTACACCACTGCAGGCGACTACGGGCGTTTTCTCTCGGCAATGCTTTCGCCGGATTCGGTGCCGGCATGGCTCGCGTCCGAAACGATCCAGGAGATGTCTCAGCCGCAGATCTCCGTGGGACGTGGCGTCAGTTGGGGACTCGGATGGGGGCTCTTGGACACCGCCGATGGGCCTGCCCTCTGGCATTGGGGCAACTGGAACGGGCTGTTCCAGCATTTGGCGATTGGCGTATTGAAAACGCGACGCGGCGAAGTGATTCTCACGAACAGCGGAAACGGTCTGGGACTTTGCCAGAAGCTCGTTCCTCAGACTCTCGGGATCGACTTAGGACCCATCCGAGGATTCTTGTCCTGATTTTTCGACGTGCCACGCGAATTAGCGCTTCAGCCGAGTCTTGATGCTCTCGACCGCTTTCGCGACGTCTTCCTTGTGTCCGAACGAACTCAGTCGGAAGTAGCCCTCGCCGCCGGGGCCGAATCCCGAGCCGGGCGTGCCGACGACGTGGCACTCGTTGAGCAGTTTGTCGAAGAATTCCCACGACGAGAGCTTGCCCGGTGTCTTGAGCCAGACGTAGGGCGCGTTGACCCCGCCGAAGCACTTGAGGCCGATGGATTCGAGCCCCTCGCGGATCGTTTTGGCGTTGGCCATGTAATACGCGACGAGTTCGCGGCACTCCTTTTGCCCCTGCTCGCTCATCACGGCGAGTCCGCCATACTGCACGACGTTCGATGCGCCGTTGAACATCGTCGTCTGGCGCCGGAACCATAGCTTGTTGAGCGCGCCCTCGCCGCCGTCTTCGCATACGCACGCCTTGGGCACGACGGTCCACCCGAGTCGCACGCCGGTGAATCCGGCCTCCTTGGAATAACTGTTGATCTCGATCGCGCAGGATTTCGCGCCATCGACCTCGTAAATCGAACGGGGCAACTTGGGGTCCGCAATGAACGCCGCGTAGGCCGCGTCGAAGAGAATGACGGCTTTGTGCTTGCGGGCGTAATCGACAAAGCCCTTCAACTGTGCGTGCGTGGCGACGGCGCCGGTGGGGTTGTTCGGGCTGCACAGATAAATTACGTCTACCTTCTGCGCCGGGACCGCCGGGAAGAACCCGTTCGACTCGTCACACGGCATATAAACGAGGCCGGCGTACGTGCCGCCGCTTCCCTCGCCCGTGCGCCCGGCGATGACATTGCTGTCCACGTAGACCGGATAGGCGGGGTCCTGCACCGCAATGACGTTGTCCTGGCCAAAGATGGACTGGATGTTCGCAGAGTCGGGCTTGGCGCCGTCGCTGACGAACACCTCATCGGCGGCGAGCTCGACCCCGTAACCCTGATAGCGCCTGCACAACGCCTCGCGCAGCTCGGCGAACCCTTGTTCATCGCCATAGCCCGTGTAGGTCTTCACGCTGGCGAGTTTGTCCACGCCGGCGTGCAAACCGGCGATAATCGAGGGCGTGAGCGGCTCGGTCGTGTTGCCGATGCCCAGCCGCATAATCTTCGCGTCGGGATGCTTGGCCTGAAACTCGCGCGTGCGCCGGCCGATCTCCGGAAACAGGTATCCCGCTTCGAGCTTGCCGTAATGCGGGTTGAGCGTTGCCATCCAATTCCTCCAGCTTCGTTTTTTCTGACGCGGGCCGCCCATCTCCGCCCGGAAGCGGCCAAGCATAGGCGAAGTCCGCGCGCGCCGTCTACCTTTTGACCGATCCATGCGCAGGCCGTATACTCGAAAATCTCTACGCACGCAGGAGAGTCCCACCATCATGCTGAACTTCTCGCTCGTTGTCGCCGTGGTCGCCGCGGCGCTTGCGCAGACTCCGTCGCAGCAACACATCCCGTCGAAAATCGCCCTGGACATGAACGTCGAATGTGTCTCACTGCTGGGCGAGAACTTCTATCGCACGCCTGCGGAAGGCGAGGCGCTAAAGAAGCTCGAGGCGGCGCTCAGCGACGCACAGAAGCACGCCGAAGCGCAGCCCGATAACCCGGCGCTGCACATCGCGCTCGGCCAGGCACTAGGCGGGCTTTGGCGATACCACGACGCCGCGCAGGCGTACTCGAAGGCGATCGCGCTCGATCCGGGAAACGCGGAGGCCTTTGCACGCCGCGGCAATGTCTTCATTCTGCTGCGGCAGTTCAGCCAGTCCGCGAACGACTATAAACACGCGGTGGCGCTGGCGCCCGAGTCCGGCCAGCACCAGATCGGGCTCGGGATGGCGCTCTACCTGGATCGAAAGTTCGCGGAAGCGGACGAGGTGTTCGCGCGCGCATTGAGCTCGCCGCTGGCCGAGGCGGAAAAGCCGGTCGCCGGGTTCTGGAAAGAGCTCACGCAGCGGCGGCTGGGCGGTGCGCCTAATCCGGATGCACCGGTCTGGCCGTTCATGGCGGAGTACGCAGTTGGCGTGGAGAAATTGCTCGCCGGGGACGAAGCGGGCGCGCTCGAAGTCTGGCGCGCGATCGCGGACGATCCCAAAGACTGGCCATGGCTCACCCACATCGCCGCCGAAGCCGAAATCGCTGCGATCGAGGGATCGAAGAAGATGAAGTCGGCCCGGTAGGGCGGTTCGCCTGTTATAATTGGCGTGGCGATTCGGAGTCTCGCGATGACTTACAAAGGCCGGGTTAAGAATGGTGTGGTCGTAGTCGATCCCCCCGCGAAGCTTCCTGAGGGCGAACTCGTTGAAATCGTACTTCTCGAGTCGACGAGTCAGCAGACTGGTCGTCAAGATCCCGGCAAACCCGAGACGCCCCGCAACCTGTACGAGGAATTGGGAGATATCGTCGGCTCCATTCACGATTTGCCGAGTGATGCGTCAGAGCAGGTGGACCACTACCTCTATGGATCCCCGAAGCGATGACACGTGTCTTCGCGGACACGTCCTATTTCGTCGCGTTACTCTCAACACACGACGCCAATCATCAACGCGTGATCGAATGGTCAAGCGGTACCCGTCTTCCCATCGTTACGACTGAATTTGTGTTGGCCGAATTGGCGAACCTTCTCTCGTCGCCGCCTCGACGCCAACGTGTTCTCATTTTTCTCGAAGCACTTTTCGTTTCTCCAACCGCGGAGATCGTCGTTGGTTCGTCCGCACTATTTCACCGCGCGGTGCGGTTGTATTCCGAGCGAATGGACAAACATTGGTCGTTGACCGATTGCGCTTCATTCATCGTCATGGGCGATCGGGGCATGAGCGAGGCGTTGACCTTCGATAAGCATTTCGAACAAGCGGGTTTCTCACTGCTGCCCAAGTAATACCTAAGAAAAAACCAACGGGCCCCGGATCGCTCCGGGGCCCGTTTACAGTTCAATCTGGATCGCGATTACATCGGACGGACGCTGGTCGCTTCCGGACCCTTGCGTCCCTGGCCCTTCTCGTAGGAGACCTTCTGGCCGTCCTGGAGGCTGCGATAGCCCTGGGCGTCGATGTTCGAATGGTGCACAAACACGTCGGCGCTCCCGTCGTCCGGCGTGATGAATCCGAACCCCTTCTGATCATTGAACCATTTCACTGTGCCTGTTGCCACTTGCTTTCTCCTCGCGCCGCACTCTCAATGAGTCGCGGCATAACGTCCCTTCGTGGATTGACCGGACGGACCCCCGAAGGGTGACCGGGATTCGTCCGAAGCGTTTCACCGTGGATCGGTGCAAGCTATCGTGTTGGATCGGCAGGTTGTGCCGGGGAGGCATCCGAGGAATCGGAATGCTCTCCTTTCTTCTTCTCCAGTTTCTTTTGCCGCTTTTCTTCCTGCTTCTTTTTCTTCTCGAGTTCGCGTCTGCGTTTCTCGAAGGAATGCTGGTTCTTGCTCACGCCGCCGTCCTTTCCGGACGAGCACGTCGCCCTGTGCCGTTTGGATTCAGTCTACGGATGGGTCGCCCTCTGTTCCGGCGGGTTCGGTGTGGCGGGCATCCTGCGCGACCTGCTCGCACATCGCCACCCACTGCTCATCGGTGATGCCGTCGAATTGATGGGAGGTCAACGCCTCGTTGCACAAGCGTTGCTCTTCGGTTTGCACATCGCATGGGCGTGTCGTCTTGGCGGGGTCGTTCGTGGATTTAATCACGCAGCACTATAGCACGTAAACGCGACGTTGTCACATTTTTACTCCCGAAACCATCCACGAGGCGGGTTTCTTCCTCCGGAGTCGATTAATTCAGACGAGTTCGCCCCGGAGCACGGTGACAGCCTGACCTCCCAGCGTTACGCGGTCGGATTTGACTGAAACCCGGATTTCCGCGCCGCGCGTGGACGCCTGATAGGCGTGAAACTGGGACTGCCCGAGTTTATTGGCCCAAAACGGCCCTAAAATACAGTGGGCTGACCCGGTTGCGGGGTCTTCGTTCACCCCCTTGCGCGGTGCGAAGAATCGCGACACGATGGAAATCGAGGAACCGGGATCGGACTTGCTCGTCAGGATGAGTCCTTCATAGGGCACTTTGCGAAGCGCGGCGAAATCGGGCGTCGCGCTTCGCACCGCGGCTTCCGACTCCAGTTCCAGCACCAAGTACGACAATCGAGCGCTGTGTGCCGTGGATACACTCGAAACGCCGAGCGCGGCCTCGGCCTGTGGTACTCGCTCGACTTGCCGGACGACTTCGAGCGGAAAATTGACCTCGATGAATTCGGACGATTTGTGCGCGACGAGAAGACCGCTTTTGGTGTGAAATCGGCAGGCGTCGTCGCGGGACACGACGCCTTCCTCCCACAAAACGTGGGCCGCCGCGACGGTGGCGTGACCGCACAAGTCAACTTCTACCGCGGGGGTGAACCAGCGCAAGCCGAACCCATCGGCCCGCGGTACGAGGTAGGCCGTCTCGGACAGGTTCATTTCATTCGCCACGTTCTGCATCCATTCCGGCTTCGCCTCGGATTCGAGGATGCAAATCGCTGCCGGGTTGCCGCGGAATCGCTCGGACGTGAATGCGTCTACTTGCGTAATTCGTTGCCCCATGCGTGGCTCCTTCGTTCGTTGCCGTTGCCCTAGGGGGAACCATGCAGACGCCTGATGGAAGCGGTGCGCGCCCAGGGTTGCGAGGCCTACACGCCAGACAATACGGCGAACAAGGTTCAACTTCGCCAGTAATTATCACTTTTGGTATTTCGACGTGCAGAACTCGTTGTCCTCCCTGGCCAATCCAGGCCCGAATGGCCTGAAAAGTATTGCCCTACGCGGTAACGGGTGATATAGTGCCGGTCATAGACGGCGCTGGTGCGTAAAGTAATTACCCTATGACGGTCAAATCCGCCTTCCGTTCGATCCAGACTCCCGCAGCCCTCGCCGGAGCCCTCCTGTGCCTCGCGCCTGCGCTTGCCGGTGCCGACACGATCCGGGTGAACGGCGTCGTTTACGAGAACGTGTACATCGGCGATGGCGCGCAGAGCTACTACATTCAGAATCCGGCCGATGGTTCGATGATCACCGTGCCGAAGTCCGCGGTGAAAGAGAGCGACATTCAGATCACGCCCGACCGCGACGAACGCCGCCGGCTGCGCGACCAGTGGCGGCTGAAACGGACCAACCGCTCTAGCGACCTTCCGCAGACGGCCGCGCCCGAGTCATGGCGCGCAGACATTTCTGACGCCGTACCCGAACGCAAACCCGCGGACGCCATCGTGGAGAAGACAGAGCCGAGGCCGGTCGCCACGAAACTGCCTCCCCCCTCGCATGTGACGGCGAAGACGGCGCGACCCGTCACGGTCGTCAGTTCGGTGGACACTGTCCCCGACCCCGACGCCCCCAAAGCCGTTCGGCTCAGTAATGTCAAGAGCATCGGCGCGCGGCTTGAAGGCCAGAAGATGTTTATGGACCGCGACGGCGTGGCGGTCATTACGAACCGGCCGGACCAGTTCGAGGGGCGGCCTGAGTACGTCGAAGTAACCATCCATTTCGATCCGATCGAAGTACCGCGCGAATTTCGTAACAGAATTCCCGCGCTAGAGGAAGATCGCGCGCTTCCGGGCGGCAGCTCGATCGACGACATGATCGCTTACTACGCGAAACGGCACACGCTTGACCCGGCGCTGGTCTACGCGGTCATCAAGGTGGAGAGCAACGGCAATCCGTTTGCCGTGTCGAGCGCGGGCGCACGCGGGCTGATGCAGCTCATGCCCGGCACGGCGCGCGACATGGGCGTCAGAGACATTTTCGATCCGGCCGAAAACATCGCCGGCGGCACGCAGTACCTCAGTAAGATGCTGGCGCTGTTCCAGGAAAACACCGAGCTTGCGCTCGCGGGCTACAACGCCGGCCCGGGTAACGTGAAGAAATACGGCGGCGTGCCGCCCTTCAAGGAGACGCAGAACTACGTTGCGCTGGTGCAGCGGTACCAGCGCCAGTACACGCGGATGGGCAAGCCCTGGTTCGATGTGGCCAGTTCGAAGCGCGTGGAGCAGGGATACCTGCCGCCCGAAAGCAGCGAGTTCTACCAGTTGGTCCTGGACAACGGACTCACGGTGGCCGCCGAACAGATCCAGGAAGACGGCGACCGCTACATTTACTGGTTCAAGGGCCGCTCGGGCCATTTCCCCGCCGACCAGGTGGTCTCCGTCCGCGAGCCGACGCGCTCCTGACCCCCTTTTCAATCCCCGGCCCCGGTGCTAGAATCGCGCCGGGGAAGGAGAACAGCCATGCCTATCGGCGATCGCATTGAGGACTGGCGCGACCGCATCTTCGATACTGGGCAGCGCCTCGCGCGCCGGTTCGTGCCGGATTTGTCGCCACCCGGGGAACGCGGCAACCACAAAGAGGCCACTGCGCTGCTTGAACGGGGACGCAAGGCGTATAACTCGAAGAATTATCCGCGCGCGGAGGTCTTGTTCCGCCAGGCGATCGATGAAGACGACGCCTACGCCAAGGCCCACTACTACCTCGGCCTGACCATGTACAAGCTCCACGATTCGCAGGCGGCGATCCGCGCCTGGAAGCGAGCGAGCGAGGTTGACCCGACGGGTCCCATGGGTCACAAGGCGGAACGGAAGATCAACTACGTCAAGGGGCATGTCGATCGCACCATTACCGAACTCCAGGATCGGCTCAAGAAATAGCGCGCTTAACTCCTTTAGTTGAAATGAGTTACGTATCCCATCGTCGTTCGTTCTGTTGATTCCGTCGCAAAGCGGTGGTATCGTCCATAGTAGGCGTAAATGGAGGCAGGGCAAGGCGTTAAAGTTTTCGGTTCGGATGCCGATACTTCCGGCTAGCGGAAGGGGCGAAAAGTGCCTGAACGGCACGAAGGGAGTTTGCAGCGATGGTTTCAGGGATTCAGGGACTCGGAGGCCCGCAAGAGCCCCGGCCCGATCGCCCGGCCAGCGTTCGCGACAACCGGCCCAGTTCGTCCGCTGAATCGGAGAAGTCATCCGACGGGGTCGTCATCAGCAGTGAGGCGCAGGCTGCAGCCGCTGTTGCACGTACGATCCAACTGAGCGCGAATCAGGCCCAAGTTCGTTCCGAGCGCGTGGACGAGGCACGGGCGTCACTCGAGCGGGGCGACTACCGCAAGCCGGATGTCGTCCAGCAGGTTGCCGAGCGCATCAGCCGATTGCTCTAAACGCCGCCCAACCGGGCATCGTGATCAAGGGCTGTAAAATCGTCGCGCGTGTAGTGTGCGTGGTGCTCGTCGCGGGCGCAAGTTCGTGTGGCGGGCCGCCGCCGATCGAGCACGACGTTGCGCGCGCACCCGACCGGCCAATCCTCGGTATCGCGTCGTGGTACGGGCCCGGTTTTGACGGTAAGCGGACGGCCTCAGGCGAACGATTCGACCGGAACCACCTGACGGCTGCTCATCCGACGCTTCCATTCGGTTCGGTCGTACGCGTCAAGAACCTGCACAACGGCCGCAGCGTGGATGTGCGGATCAACGACCGCGGGCCGTTCGTGAAGGGCCGGATCATCGATCTCTCCGAAGCGGCCGCGCGGCAGATCGATCTCAAGCAGCGCGGCATCGGCGAAGTCGAATTGCGCGTCCTTAGCCTGCCCGTCGGTTAAGGGAATCAACGCACCGTCCTTGCGTTCCAAAGCACTTCGCGTATCATCGCCACCCGTGCGCACGCTCGTCATCCACACCGGCGGCATCGGCGACTTCCTGCTCGCGCTTCCTGCGATCGCGATACTTCCGCGACCGATCAGTCTGGCCGGAGATCGCGATCGCCTGGACCTGGCCGTCGCGGGCGGCATTGCGGAAGCTGCGCACTCGCTGGACGCGTTGGATTTTCAGTCCGTGCTCGCGGAACCCTCGAATCGCCTGCGCACATTCGTTTCAGGATTCGGCTGCGCCGTCGTCTGGATGCGCGACCCGGATGGCGCGATTCGGCGCGGGTTACACGCCTGCGGAGTCGAGCGCATTGAGACGTTTCCGGGCCTGCCGGATGCCGCAGGGTCCCGGCACGCAACGGAGTACTACGCCGACTGCCTCAAGGTCACAACGGACGCGGAGTTTCACCTAGAAATAACGCCAAAAGGCCCTCCGCTGGACATCGTCATCCACCCCGGCAGCGGCAGCGTGAAGAAGAACTGGCCCATCGAGAACTTTTCGCTGCTTGGGGCGCGACTGCGATCCATACACCGCCAAGTGACGTGGTGTATCGGCCCGGCGGAGGCGAGCCGAGCACAAACCGTGGATCTCGTAGGTGACACGCTTCGTTGCGACTCGCTGATCGAACTCGCCGTCCGCCTGGCGACCGCCCGGCTCTACATCGGCAACGACAGCGGCATCACTCACCTGGCGGCGTCGCTCGGCATACCCACGATTGCGATCTTCGGCCCAACGAACCCGAAGATTTGGGCACCACGTGGTGAACGAGTAAACGTCGTTCGCGGAACTCCCTGGCCGTCGCCGGAGCAGGTCCTATCGATGATAGACATCTTCGTGTGAACCTGAGCGAAGGGAATCGTTACGAGGCGATGCCTTCGGGGTGGGAGATCCTTCGCTGCGCTCAGGATGACGGATGGAGCGTGCTCATTCGTGTCAATTCGTGGCCAATCTCTCGACCTTCAAACTCACGAATCAAGCCCGCCACGAGCACGACGCCGTCCGCGTCATAGACCACGGCCCACTGTCCGGGCGTGACGCTGCGCTGCGGCTCGTGCAGCTCAATCTCGATCTCGCGTCCGCGCGGCATCACCGTGCACGGCGCAGGCGAGTGGTGATAGCGAATCTGGACATAACCCGAGAACGGCTCATCGGTCCTCTCGATCCCGCTCCAGACGACCTCGTTCGCGACGAATCGCGTGCAGAACGCTTCCTCCTCAAACCCGACCACGACGGCATTGCGAGTCGCATCGATCCGCAGGACATACAACGGCCGCTCCGCGGCGATACCTAGTCCTCGACGTTGGCCGATGGTGTAATCCGTGATGCCTGTATGCTCGCCGAGCACGTCGCCGCGCGAATTCAGAATTGGCCCCGGCAAGGGCGCGCCCAGCCGCCGGCGCAGGAAGGACTTGTAGTCGCCGTCCGGCACGAAACAGATGTCCTGGCTCTCGGGCGTCTCCGCGGCGGCTAAACCGAGCGCGCGCGCCTTGGCCCGGGTCTCCTCCTTGGTCATTTCGCCGAGCGGGAACAGACCCATCGCGAGCTGCGCCTGCGACAGCCCCGCCATCACGTAACTCTGGTCCTTCTCCGCGTGTAGCGCGCGCCGGACCGCCCAGCGCCCGTCCTGCTGGGCCAGCCGGACGTAGTGCCCCGTCGCAATGCGCGCCGCGCCGAGCTCGCGCGCCTTCCTGTAGAGCGTGCCGAACTTGAGCCGCTGGTTGCACCGCACGCACGGGTTCGGCGTGCG
>CAYPNI010000069.1:21128-23109 GCA_964411925.1 uncultured Nitrospirales bacterium | reverse complement strand
GCGAAGTCCTCGCCTACGCCGTCCACCTCGCCAGCCGCCCACCCGCGAAGGGGCGCTACCACACGGGTGTGATCCAGACGTAGGGTCAAGAGCGTTCTCACCACAGAGGACACGGGGGACACAGAGAAGCGGTCTCCCTTCTGTCATTCCGAAGCGTAGCGAGGAATCTCCCCGTCCGTCCAAGCGCAGTCGCATTTCTCGTCTTCCTCGTTCCCAAATTTCATTTGGGAACGCACTTGTATGCGAAGCTCCGCTTCGCGTGCGGTCAATTCCCGCTGCCGCTCGGTTTGCCGCCGTTGTCACTAAAGATCTGGTGCGAGTTGTTGCAGCGCAGGCTGGCATAAGTCGAGTCACGAAGCGAGGAGAAGATTGTTGACTGAATTTGCGTAAGCGGTTGGGGTGTCGACGGTTGAGAGGGTGGGTGAGCGGGTGATGGACGTGATGGACTTTATGGACGGGATGGACGGGGTGACAGCGCGGTGGAGGGAGTGCAATGGGTGTGTGGGTAGTAGGGGAATTTCGTCGGTGGCGGTGTTGGGATGGGAAATAGGGGAAGCATGGGAGTTATGGGATTGTGATGGATGCGGCGCCGGTTCAGCGGGCTACCGCCCGCGGCACGCCGTGTGCCCGGACGTGGGACGAGGACTGGGCCGACGCGGTCGAGCAGCGCGAGACCGAACTCGGCCGGCGCATCTGCGGCGCGCGGACGATCGGCGGTACGCCGTGCACGCTGCCGTCGGACCACGCGTCGGGCCGGTGCCGTCACCACGGCGGGTTCCCGCTCACCGGCGCGCGGCCGGACAACCGCAACGGCATCGTGCACGGCCTCTACTCGCGCCGGCTCATGGTCTGCGGCACGCACTGTCCCGCGTGGCAGTCCTGCCCGATGGGCGGCGGTGCCACCTTTTCTTTGGGAAAAGAAGAGGTGGAGCCAAAAGGTGCTGCCGCACGGTTAGATGAAGTTCGTGGCATGGGCGGCTCGCCCATGCGCCCCGCGCAGGGAAACGCTTCATTCGCATCGGACAGCGGTTCGGCCAACCCGCATGGGCGAGCCGCCCATGCCACGAGAGAGATTAGTTACGCGCAACAGCTGATGCGCCTGCCGCTGTCCGAGCGGCCCCTCTGCCCCTATGAACAGGCCGAGTACCAGGCGGTCGTCACGGACGTGCAGCGCCGCACCTGCGCGCGCGACTCGAACGCGATGGGCGTCCACCTCGCGCATACGGTCGCGCTGCTCTCGGTGATGGTCAGCCGCGCATCCCGCGCGCTCGCCGTCCAGCCCCTCATCGAGAAATACGAACAGTCCGGCGAGGACTTCTACGCCTCGCTCAACCGGCCGTCCGCGGCGCTGGCGGCGTTCGAGAGACTCACCGCCGAACTCCGCCGTTGGTTGCAACATGTCGAGCGCAACTACTCCCTCTACACCGATCCCACGCGCGCCGCGCTCGACGAGTTCAACGATCGCCGCGCGTGGGACACGCGCCACGATCCCGATGCAGCGCCGGCCGGTCCTGCACCCTCCGGCCCGCCCGAGCACGCGCCGTCCGGCGGCGAGACGCGCACCTCCCCTGAACCGCGCACGAACGGCGATGCTGCCTGGGCCGCGTTCGACGCGATCAACGATGTGCTCGATCGCGCCGATCGTCGCGACGCCGCGAAGCCACCTCCAATCGCGCCCGGCGATCGGCGACAAGACGGTCCCGGACCGTAAATGGTGTGGCAGGCTTAAGCGGGGTTCAGCTTAAGCCTGTGTCCCGCGCCTCCAGGATGGCAACGCTTCGGTGCGGTCGCGCCGGAGCGCGACCCTCCCCTGTCATTGCGAGGAGCGCCCTTTGCAACGAAGCAATCTCGCTAACCGGGGACCCCACGGTCGCGCCGGAGCGCGACCCTCCCCCGCCTGTCATTGCGAGGAGCGCCCTTTGCGACGAAGCAATCTCGCTAACCGGAGACCCCACGGTCGCGCCGGAGCGCGACCCTCCCC
>CAYPNI010000069.1:9967-21028 GCA_964411925.1 uncultured Nitrospirales bacterium | reverse complement strand
GAAGCAATCTCGCTAACCGGAGACCCCACGGTCGCGCCGGAGCGCGACCCTCCCCCGCCTGTCATTGCGAGGAGCGCCCTTTGCGACGAAGCAATCTCGCTAACCGGAGACCCCACGGTCGCGCCGGAGCGCGACCCTCCCCTGTCATTGCGAGGAGCGCCCTTTGCAACGAAGCAATCTCGCTAACCGGGGACCCCACGGTCGCGCCGGAGCGCGACCCTCCCGCGCCTGTCATTGCCCCCTTTGTCATTCCCGCGAAGGCGGGAATCTCCTGGCAGGGCGACGACTACCTCGCGAAGAGATTCCCGCCTGCGCGGGAATGACAAACAGGAGCAGTCGCTGTGCGCGCTGTGTTCTCTGTGCCTCTGTGGTGAACGTATTTCAGTCCGCGAGATAAAACTCGATGGTCGAGACCACGCGCAGCGTCTTCTGGAATTGTCCTTCCTGCATCATCCCGGGCGCGGGGTTGCGCGGCAGGATCTCGAACACGCCCTGCGTCGCGCGGCGAATACCGCCCAGCCGTGCGCCGGAGTCCTGCGCGAACTGGTCCGCCGCCGCGCGCGCATTGCGCGTCGCTTCGGCGATCATCTCCGGCTTGAAGTCGTTGAGCTTCGTGAACATGTACGTCGGCCCCGTGTACGGTCCCATGCTCGACTGGAACACGACGCCCGCCTCGACCAGCGCGCCCACCTGCTGGCTCATCGCCATGATCGTCTGCGGCGCGTTGCTGCGCACGACGATCGTCTGCCGCAGGATGTACCGGCTCGCGATGTCGCCCTGCTGCCCCCACTGGTCCGCCTGCCGGTCGATCACCTCGAAGTTCATCGTCTCCGCCGCGGCGGGATCGACGCCGCTCTGTTGCAGGAACGCCAGCGTCTTCGCGTGCCGGTCGCGCAACTGCGCCTGCGCCGCGGCCAGGTCGTTGTCCGTCGCCACCAGCGTCAGCGACCAGATCGCCGTGTCCGCGTCCACCTCGCGTTCGGACACGCCCTTGACGGTCACAAACCGCTCCGCCGCGCGGCCTTCCTTGAACCCCTTGCCCGCGAAATACCCTGCGATGGCAAGCCCCGTCGCCATCAGGAACGCCGCGGCGATTTTTCCGCCCGAATTCATCGAGAACTCCCCTCAAGTCACGCCCGATTCACGAATGATGTCAGAAAACCCGCCAACGCCCAACTCAATCCCGCGCGAACCGCGGAAGTTGCTTCCGCACAATCTCCGAGTCACCCAATGTTGTCATTCCCGCGAAGGCGGGAATCTCTACGCGAGATCGTCGTCACCCATCCAGGAGATCCCCGCCTTCGCGGGGATGACAAAGGGTCCTTCTCTCTGTGTCCTCCGTGCCTCTGTGGTGAAACTGGGAAGAGACTGCTATCGTCTCCCCATGTCTCACCCACTCAAAATCGGCAACGCCTCGGGGTTCTGGGGCGACAGCATCGACGCAGCCGCGCGGCTCGTGCGCCAGGTGCCCGACCTCGACTTCCTGACGCTGGATTACCTCGCCGAGGTCTCGCTCTCGGTCATGTCCATCCAGCTCAGCCGCAACCCCGATCTGGGTTACGCGCGGGACTTCGTGGACGTGGTCCGCAGCATTGCGCCGCTCTGGCGCGACGGCCGCACGACGCGCATCGTCACGAACGCGGGCGGGTTACGGCCGATGAACTGCGCGCGGGCCGTCGCCGCGGCGCTGGCGGAGTGCAACGTCACGGACAAGAAGATAGGCGTCGTCACCGGCGACGACGTGCTCGGCATCCTGCGCGAGACGACGGGCGAGGAGGTGAAATCGTTCACGAACCTCGACACCTACATGCCGCTGGACACGATCCGCGACCGGCTGTTTACCGCGAACGCCTACATCGGCGCGCGGTCGGCTGCGGACGCGCTCGACCAGGGCGCCGACATCGTCATCACCGGGCGCATCGCGGACCCGGGCATGGCCGTCGCGCCCGCGCTGCACCGCTTCGGCTGGCGGGACGACGAGTACGGCAAGATCGCGAACGCGACCGTCTGCGGCCACATCCTCGAATGCGGCTCGCAGGCCTGCGGCGGCATTTACACGCACTGGCTCGAACTGCCCGACCTCGTGCACATGGCGTTCCCGTACTGCGAGGTCGAGGAGGACGGATCGTTCGTCGTGACGATCCCCGAGGGCGCGGGCGGCGCAGTCACCGAAGCCATCGTCAAGGAGCAGATCCTGTACGAGATCGGCAATCCCGCCGACTACCGCAGTCCGGACTGCACGCTGTCGTTCCTGACGCTCAAGGTCGAACAGGTCGGCAAGAACCGCGTGCGCGTTTCCGGCGCGACGGGCTCGCCGCCGCCCACGGCCTACAAGGTCAACGCGACGTACCGCGACGGTTACCGCGCGTCGAGCCAGATCACGATCTTCGGCCATCGCGCCGTCGAGAAGGCGCGCCGCGCGGGCGAGGTCATCCTCGAGCGGCTCAAGGACTACGGCTACACCTACGCGCGGACGAACGTCGAGTGCCTCGGCGCGGGCGCGTGCGTACCGGGCGTGACGCCCGAGCCCGAACTCCTCGAAACCGTCCTGCGCATCACCGTGCACGATCCCGACAAGGCCAAGGTCGAGCGATTCACGAAAGAGCTGTCGTCGCTCGCCTGCGGCGGCCCGCAGGGCTCGACGGGATATGCTGGCGCGCGCGCCAGCGTTACTCCCGTTTTCGGGTTCTGGCCGTGCCTCATCGAGCGGGAAAAAGTGGAGTTGAAGACGGCGATCTTCGACATCAAAGCCATTCTCGACGAATCCCCTTGCATTCCCGCGAACGCCGGCGAATAATCCCCCGAAGTCGCTGTCCAATCGGAACTGCCGTAGTCGAAGCCGTGGAGGGCACCTCGATGCGCGTCATGGTCATGGTCTACGCCGTACTGAGTTACCTGATCTTCCTCGGTGTATTTCTCTACGCGATGGGATTCGTCGGTAACTACGTCGTGCCCAAGGGCATCGACGACGGTCCGGAAACCGCGACCGGTGTCGCGATCGCCGTCAACGTCGCGCTGCTCGGGCTCTTCGGCCTGCAGCACAGCATCATGGCGCGGCCGGCGTTCAAGGCGGTGTTGACGCGGTTCGTCCCGAAACCGGCCGAGCGCGCGACGTACTGCCTCGCGTCCAGCGCGTGCCTCATCCTGCTTTACGCCGCGTGGCGCCCGATGACGGACGTCGTCTGGGACCTCACCGGCACGCCCTGGGAATGGGTCATGCGCGGGTTGTTCTTCTTCGGCTGGGGACTCGTCCTCGCGTCGAGCTTCATGATCGACCACTTCGACCTGTTTGGTCTGCGCCAGGCGTGGCTCTACATGTCCGGCAAGGAATATACGCACCATCCATTCCGCACGCCGTTCATGTACAAGTACGTCCGCCACCCGCTCTACCTCGGCTGGTTCTTCGCGTTCTGGCCGACGCCCCTGATGACGACCGGCCACCTGCTGTTCGCGTTCGTGGCGACGGCGTACATCGTGGTCGCGACCGTCCTCGAAGAACGCGACCTCATCGCGCACCTCGGCGACAAGTACGTGCACTACCGCAAGACGACGCCGCGTTATTTCCCGATTCCCAAGGGGAAGAGCTAGCGCAGCGCGCCCGGCGGCGGAGCTACGCGAGCGTGATGAGCGCCGGGTCGTACTCCGCCGGCGGTTCAAAGCCGAGCAAGGTGCACAGCGTCGCAGCGACGTTGCTGAGGCCGGGCATTGGCAGGTCTGTCTTCGGGCGCAGTTTCCATTTGTTGACGCCGGCGTAGTCCACGATCGCGCACGGCACCGGGTTGAGCGTGTGCGCGACGTGCGGCGTCCGCACGCCGTTCTTCTCCGTGAACATCAGGTCGGCGTTGCCGTGATCCGCCAGCACGAGCGCGACGCCGCCGGCGCGCTTCAGCGCGCGCAGCAACCGCGCCAATTGCAGATCGACCGACTCGACCGCGATACGCACGGCCGCCGGCACGCCGGTGTGGCCGACCATGTCACCGTTGGCGAGATTGAGCCGGATAAACCTGTGTTTACCGGCGCCGATCGCCGCGAGGACTTCGTCAGCGATTTCCGCGGCCTTCATCCAGGGACGCTGATCGAACGGCACTTGATCCGAGGGCACTTCGACATACGTCTCAAGCGCTTCGTCAACATAACCCGAGTTGTTCCCGTTCCAGAAATACGTCACGTGCCCGTACTTCTGCGTCTCCGAGATCGCGTACGACGTGACGCCCGAGCCGCACAGGTATTGCGCAAGCGTGCCATCAATGGCCGCGTGCGCGAGCAGGTAGTACCTGGGCACGTGCAGGTCGCCGTCGTATTCCATCATGCCCGCATAGAACACGCGCGGCCGGCGCCCGCGATCGAAATGGATGAACTCGTCCTGTTCGAACGCCATCGAGAGCTCGATCGCGCGATCGCCGCGAAAATTGAAGAACAGCACGGCGTCGCCGTCCTGGATCGTGCCTATCGGCCTGCCGGCGTCCTCGACCACGAACGCGGGCAGGTACTGATCGGTCACGTCGGCGTCTTCGGTGTAATACGTCTCGACGGCGTCTCGCGCCGAGGCGAACCCGCGCGCCTCACCCAGCACGTGCGCCTTCCACCCGCGCTCGACGATGCGCCAGTCGGCGTTGTACCGGTCCATTGTGACGTTCATGCGCCCGCCGCCGGACGCGATGCGGTAGTCGCGGCCGCCCGCGTTCAACTCCGCGAGCACGCTTTCCGCCGCGTCGATGTAGCGCAGCGCGGACTTCTCGTCCACGTCGCGGCCGTCAAGCAGTACGTGGACGCGCACACGCTGGACGCCGGACTTGGCGCAGCGGCGCAGCATCGCGAAAAGATGCTCGATATGGCTGTGGACGTTGCCGTCCGAGAGCAGGCCGATGAAGTGCAGCGTCGCCCCGGACGCGGCCCGCTGGACCGCGGTGTTCCACGTTTCGCTCTTGAAGAGTTCGCCCGACTGGATCGCCTCGTGAACACGTTTGGCGCCTTGCGGAAGGACCCGGCCCGCGCCGAGCGTGTTGTGGCCGACTTCGGAGTTGCCCATGTCGGCGTCGCTCGGCATACCCACGGCGGTGCCATGCGCCTTGATCGGCAGATAGAGCTTCTCCTCCATCAGCGAATCGAGCACGGGCGTGTACGCGAGGAACACGCCGTCCGACTCGTCGCGTTTGCCGAGGCCGACGCCGTCCAGGATCGCGCACACGACCGGCCCGGAAAATTTCGTGTAGCCGCGCAGCGGTTTGAGTGAATACGCCATCTGACTAATCGATCGCCACGGAGTCGGGCGCGGCTGGGAGGGCGAGCGTACTCGCGAGCCGGACGTTTCGTGTGCGCGACTGCTCGCGAGTACGCTCACCCTCCCGCAAAGCCGTTCGAATTCGCTCGTGATCGGACATGATACTTTCTACTTTTCGCGCGCTGCCGCGGGTCGTTCGGCCTCAAACAGTATCACGGCTGCCCAGGCGCGCGGCATCAGCGCGGCGTCGGCGCGCGCAATCAGCGCGTAGACGCGGTGCGCCGCGATGAAGACGGGCCGCAGCACGCCCCGCAGCGCGCGGCCGGCGAGCGATCCACTCGACTCCGGCGGTCGCGCGTCGCGGTGCGTCGCGCGTTCGAACGCCGACAGCGTGACGACCAGGGTCCACATCGTGATTTTCTCGAGCGGGCCGAGCACTTTTTCCATGCGCCGGAGCCGCAGACCCGCGCGGTCGAGCTTGGCCAGCATCTCGTCAATCTCGTAACGGCGAAAATGCCCGACGAACCGGTCGTCGGCGGCGAAATACGCCTTGCGGTGCGGCACGGTGATATAGGCGACGCCGCCGGGACGCAACACGCGGGCAAGTTCGCCGATGGCCGCCTGATCGTTCTCGACGTGTTCAAGGACCTCGGAACAGATCACGTGATCGATCGCGCCGTCCGCGAACGGCAGGCGCGTGCCGTCCGCGACGAGATACCGGCCGCGCCGCTGGGCCGCGCGCAGACTGCGCAACGCGCGGAATGACAATTCGGAATAAACGATGTCGTCGCGGTCGGTGATGATGGGCGAGAGCCCGCTGCCCACTTCAAGCACGCGGCCGCGCGGCTCGCGAGCAAGCGCTCGCCCGATGGCGCGCTTGCGCTCAAGATAATTGTAGAGATAGTTCTTCAGCGTGACGTAGCTGTCCCGGATGAAGAATTCCTCGAAGCGCCGTTCGTTGGCGTGGCGCGGCGACGCCGCGTCGGTCATGCGCCGCTTCCACGCGGCGCGAACCGCGCGGAACGCCGCAGTCCCGCCTTTGCGAGACGAAATTCGAGCGCCGTGCCCAGACAGCCGAACCCGTAGACGACGCTGCGTTTGAAATTGATGCTGGACGCCTCGGGGAAGTACTTCGTGGGGCACGAGACCTCGGCAATGGTGTAGCCGTTCCACAACACCTGCGCGAGCATCTGGTTGTCGAACACGAAGTCGTCCGAGTTTCGTTCGATGGGCAGTTTTGCGAGCAGTTCACGCGAAAACGCGCGGTATCCCGTGTGATACTCCGAGAGTTTCGCGCCCATCAGCATGTTTCCCGCGAGCGTGAGCGCGCGGTTCGACACGTATTTCCAGTAGGGCATGCCGCCGGCCAGCGCGTAGCCCCCCAATATGCGCGACCCGAGCACACAGTGGTAAAGCCCACTGCCGATCATGGACGCCATCGCGGGGATGAGCAGGGGCGTGTACTGGTAGTCCGGGTGGACCATGATGACGACGTCCGCGTCCTGCTCGAGCGCGAGGCGATAACACGTTTTCTGGTTCGCTCCGTAGCCGCGGTTTTCCGGGTGCGTGTACACCGTGGTCTGCGGCAGGCCGCGGGCGATGCGCGTCGTTTCGTCGTGGCTCGCGTCGTCCACGACGACAACGTGGTCCACAACGCCCTGGTCGAGCACTTCGCGGTGGGTTGTCTCGAGGGTCTCGGCCGCGTTGTACGCCGGCATGACGACCACTACGCGCTTGTCTCGAAACATCGTCGGTCCCTGGCCCTGGCGCGGACACGTGGCCCGCGGAGTGGTGGAGCCTAACAATTGAGCGGGGATGGCCGCAAAGGATGCGCGCTTGTTCGCCCCCTCGCGGGACACTTACACTGGATCAATCGTCGCCAAGCCGTGATCCCCATGCCTCAAGCCGTATCCGAGATTCTTCAAAAAACCTTGCGGGTGACCGAGATTTACAAGAGCGTCCAGGGTGAGTCCACGTGGGCGGGGTTGCCCTGCGTGTTCGTGCGACTGGCGCGGTGCCATCTGCGGTGCGTGTGGTGCGACACGGCGTACGCGTTTTACGGCGGCGACAACGTTTCGATTGCCGAGATTGTCGGCCAGTGCCGTGAGATGCATTGCGATCTCGTCGAAATCACGGGGGGCGAGCCGCTGGTGCAACCGGCCTGCAAAGACCTCGCGCAGGCGCTCCTCGACGTTGGGTTGACGGTGCTCATTGAAACGAGCGGCAGCCTGCCGATTGACGTATTGCCCGGCCCCGTCGTGAAAATCATGGACCTGAAATGCCCCGACAGCGGCGAGTGCGAGAAAAACCACTGGCCGAACATCGACGCGCTCTCCGCGCGGGACGAAGTGAAGTTCGTGATCGCGAGCCGGCGCGACTATGAGTGGGCACGCGACACGACGCGCAAACACGATCTGGGTTCGAAGTGCAACGCCGTGCTGTTCTCCCCCGTGTTCGGACGGATCGCCCCGGCGGACCTGGTCCGCTGGATTCTGGAGGACGATCTTGAAGTGCGGTTCCAGCTTCAGTTGCACAAATTCATCTGGCCCCCGGACGAGCGGGGCGTCTGATGCGCGTCGAATTGGTCAAGCAGTTTCAGTTCGAGGCCGCGCACGCAACGCCCTGGCAGGGCGACGCCGCACGGCTGCACGGGCACAGCTATCTGGCGGACGTCGTGGTGGCGGGCGAATGCGACGACGAGTTGGGCTGGCTGGTCGATTATGCGGAGATTTCGCGGCATTTTGACGACTTGTACCGCGCGCTGGATCACAGGACGCTCGAAACGGTCCCCGGGCTGACCGATGCGACGCTGGCCGGTGTGCGGACCTGGATCCTCGAGCGGTTGCGGCCGCGACTGCCGATGCTGATGGACGTGCGCGTGTCGATCCGCGGCGAGCGAACTTTCGCGCCGAAGCTGTTGCACGCGGACGAGGCACTGCGCATGCCCGAGCGCGTGCGGTTCGGCTTCGAGGCGGCGCACGCGCTGCGGCGGTTGCCTCTCGCGCATAAATGCCATACGATGCACGGCCACAGTTTTGCCGTCGAGGTGGGCGCGGACGCGGCGGACGCGCTCGCACCGGCGCTGCTGGAGGTGTACGACCGGCTCGACCACCGCTGCCTGAACGACGTGCTGGGGATCGACAACCCGACTTCGGAGGAGACCGCGCGCTGGATTTGGAACGCGCTGGCCGCGCGCGTAACCGCGCTGCGCATGGTCAGCGTCGCCGAAACCTGCACCGCGAAGTGCATCTACCATGGACAATAAGCGAAGCCCGCGCGATCAGTTCCAGCCGCATGACCGCAGTCTGCCGTTCAAGGGCGAGGACGCGATCGACGCTGCTGTTTTGGAGTGTTTCGACTACGAATACGCGGAGAAAGGCGCCGCGGAGGACGTCGAGATCGTCACGACGACGAACGAGTTCACGAGCGTCTGCCCGTTCTCGGGGTTGCCCGATTTCGCCGAAGTCACGATTACGTACACGCCGGGCCGAAAGTGCGTGGAATTGCGTTCGCTCAAGTACTACCTGATGAGTTATCGCGACGTGGGCATCTGGTACGAACACCTCGTCAACCGGATGCTCGATGACCTCGTGCGCGCGGTTGAGCCGAAGAAAATGACCATCGCGATTCGCGTGAACCCGCGCGGCGGCCTCGCAAGCACCGTGCGCGCGGCGTACGTCGCACGCTAGGGTCCGGTTTACTCTCCGAGCTGTTTCCCGATTTCCGCGGCCAGGTCTTCGCCGCGTAGATCCTTGGCGATGACGTTCCCTTCGCGATCGAGCAGCAGCGTAAAGGGAATCGCATCGACTCCGTAGAGCAGCGCGGGCTCGGACTCCCAGGCTTTGCCGTCGAACACCTGCCGCCACTTCATGCCGGGGTGCTCAGCCAGAAACGCATCGAGCGCCGGCCGGTCGTCGTCAAGGCTGAGGCCGACGATCTCGAATCCCTTCTCGTGGAACTTTTCGTACGCCGCGATGACGTTCGGCATTTCCGCGACGCACGGACCGCACCAGCTGGCCCAGAAATCGAGCAGGACAACTTTGCCCCGGTAGTCCGCCAGCTTCAGCGTACTGCCGTCGATCGTCGACGCCTCAAACACCGGCGCAACATCGCCGACCTTTATCTTCGTGTTGTACTCTGCTTCCCCGGCTCCGTCGCCCTCGCCGCTGCCCTCGCCGTTGGCGTCGCCCTCGGCCTCGGCGGGAGCTTGCGCGTCCGGCTGATCGTCGCTCGATACGGCCACGCCGCCGGCCTCGTCGAACGGTTCGGCCGAGGCCGCGGTTACGGCGAACACGAGCGAGAGGGCAAGAAGCGGAAATATGCATACGCGCATGGGTGGGTGCTCCAGCAAATTGTGGTTCGAAACGATGCGTTTAGAACGGTCCGGCGGTTACACTGACCCGGCGACTGCCTTGGCCGAATCCGCAAGCCTACACGATTAATTCACGAAGTTCGCAATTGGATGCCACTTTCGTCGCGAATTCTGCCGCGGCGCCGAGGGTATGAGGGAAATATGACCGAACATCACGCGAAAATCGAATGGAAGCGCACCATCGACGACTTCTCCTATCCGGCGTATTCGCGCGACCATACGTGGCACTTCCGCGAGTCCGTCATCGTGCCGGCGACCGCGGCGCCAAAATTCCTGGGCAGTCCGAATCGCGCCGACCCCGAAGAGGCGTTCGTCGCTGCGCTGTCGAGTTGCCACATGCTGAGTTTCCTCGCGATCGCCTCCCGGCGGCGTCATGTGGTGGATAGTTACAGCGACGAAGCGGTCGGGTATCTCGAAGAAAATCCGGACGGCAAGCTCGTCATCACGCGCGTCTTCCTGCGGCCGATCGTCACCTTCAGCGGGGACCGGATGCCGACGCCGGATCAGATCGAAACGATGCACCACCAAGCCCACGACCAATGTTTCATTGCGAATTCGGTCAAGACCGACGTCCGGGTGGAGCCGCGGGATCGTTAACCCGGAGGCTGGCCACCCACGAACCTGCCGGAACCCGGCCGTCCGCGTGGCATCCATTTTGGAACGCTCTTGGTGCGTCCCGGGCTGTCAGCCCATACTTGACTTAATTGATAATCTATGTAAGGATTAAGTAGGCGCTCCGGGTGTGTTTTGCCCGGACGAGGGTTCGGTCTATGCAAAGTACCATCACCGAAGATCCCAGGCTCCTCGATGAGCTCAATTCGATGGGCGCGGAAGATCTGCTCCGCTGGGCATGGACCAACTACGGCGAGCGCGCCGGCATCATTACGAGTTTTCAGAATACCGGAGTCGTCACGATTGACCTGGCGAGCCGGGTCGCGCCGGACTTGCGCGTGCTCACCGTGGACCCGCTGCGCCTGCACCCGGAGACGTACGCGCTGATGGATGCGCTCGAGGCGCGGTACGGCATGACGATAGAGCGGTTCAAGCCGGAGCCGGATCGCGTGCAGCGGATGATCAAGCAGCACGGCGAGTACCTGTTCTTCGACAGCAAGGCCAAGCAGGAATATTGCTGCCAGATTCGCAAGGTGGAGCCGAACGTCCGCGCGCTCGAGACGGTGGACGTCTGGATCACGGGACTGCGCCAGGACCAGTCTGACACGCGTGCGGAGACGGCGAAGGCGATCTATGCGCCTGTCGCCTGGGGCAAGGTGCTCAAGCTTGCGCCGCTGGCCGACTGGTCCGAGGGGCAGTTGTGGGACTACATCCGCCAGAACGATCTGCCGTACAACAAGCTCTACGACCAGGGCTATCGCAGCATCGGCTGCATGATCTGCTCGACGCCCGTCCTGCCGCATGAACCCGCCCGCGCCGGTCGCTGGCGGTGGTTCAACGCGCTCGACGCCAACGA
>CAYPNI010000069.1:3521-9867 GCA_964411925.1 uncultured Nitrospirales bacterium | reverse complement strand
ATGAACCCGCCCGCGCCGGTCGCTGGCGGTGGTTCAACGCGCTCGACGCCAACGATAAAGAGTGCGGCATCCACACGAACACGATGGGCGGCGGGATTTAGTCAGGCCGCATTTCGCGTTGCTCCGGTCGAGTCCTATTGGTCTCATTCGTCTAATCGGTCCTACGGCCCGCGTGCTAAACTCCACGAAATGAAATCCTTCGGCCTGGACGAAATTCAGGACATCGTCGTCGTCGGCGTCGGCCCGCCCGCGCTGGTTGCGCTCCTCGAAGCCAAGCGCGCGGGGCTCTCGGCCGTCGGCATCGACAAGGGGCCGGTGTGCGCGGCGCTGCTCAAGCACCCGACGTTCATGAAGTGGTTTTCGACGTCGGACCGGCTCGAACTGGCCGGGTTCCCGCTGCTCACGGAGGAGAAGAGCCCGACACGCCGCGAGTATTTGAAGTACTGCCGCGCGTTCCAGAAGTACCACGGGCTGGTGGTGAACACCTATCGCGAAGTGACCGCGATCGCGCCGGACGGCGGCGGGTTTCGCGTTTCGGCGCGCGATCGGTTTGGCCGCGAGTACGTGTGGCGCGCGCGCAACGTCGTCGTGGGGACGGGATTCTACGATTCGCCGCGGCGGATGCACGTGCGCGGAGAGGATCTGCCTCACGTCACGCACTTCTACACCGAGCCTCACGGTTACGCTGACCACAACGTGGTGGTGATTGGCGGCGGCAGCTCGGCCGCCGAGGCCGCGCTCGAACTCTGGCGTGAAGGCGCGGCCGTCTCCGTGGTGATTCGTCGCGAGAAGATCCACTCGAAGTTCTGGGTCGAGCCGGACATTGAGAATCGAATCAAGGAAGGCTCGATCGCGTGCTACCGCCAGTCGCGGGTGCTGGAGATTACGCAGGACGAGGTCATCCTGATCGACCGCGACGGCGAAGTGGTCCACCTGCCCGCCGATTTCGTCCTCGCGATGACGGGCTTCGAGCCGGACACGTCGCTGCTGAAGGCCGCCGGCGCCGAAGTGGACGCGAACACGAACAAACCGCTGCTGAACGACCATCTGGAATCGACCGTGCCCGGGCTGTATGTCATGGGCACGCTCATCGCCGGCGTCGAGTCGAACGTAGTCTTCATCGAGAACAGCCGGGACCACGGCGCGCGCATTGTGCGGCACATCCAGGAACGCCGCCGCGCGGGGACGCGGGCAACGGTCTGAAGCGGCGCCTCGCTATTGCACGTAGCCGAGGTTGCGGAGACGTTCGACGATTTCGGGGTCAAGGGATTCCATCGGCACGTTGTCCGTGGCCGCGGGCGCGAGGTGCGCGTTGGAGTATGCGTACCACTCCAGGACCTGACTCAGCGCCAGGCCCGCTTCTCGCTGCGTGGTCCATTGGTTCGTGATCTCGCGCCGATCGGTCGCGGTATGGTACAGCTCGTACACGCTCTCGTCGCCGAAGTCGCGCACGCACAGTTTCCAACCGGCCCACGACGCCGCGCGCCATCCGCGTTTGGGGTTGCCGATGAGATGCCCGAGAACCGGATACTCGATGACGGTACCCTCGGCGAGCAGCATCCCGGAAAGATCGCGGCCGGACATGGCGGGCGGCGCTTCGATGCCGATCAGTCCGAGCAGCGTGGGCGAAAGATCGATGAGGCCGATGGAAGACGCCTCGCGCGCCGCGCGAATGCGGCCCGGCCAGGACCAAATCATCGGCACACGCAGCACTTCGTCGTACAACGTGACCATGTGCCCGATGCCGCCGTGTTCGCCAAACTCCTCGCCGTGGTCGGAGGTGACGATGAGCACGGTGTTATCGAGCACGCCGTCCCGTTCAAGGCGATCCACGATCGCGCCGAGCACCGCGTCGATGAAGCCGACCTCGCCGCGGTACTTCGTTTCGAGATGCGCGATATCTTGCGGGGACAGTTCGGTCAAACCGAGCCGCACGAGGTTGATGTGGTCGGCCTCTATCTCCGGGTGGCCGCTGTAGGCCGACGGGTACATCGCATCGAACGGCGGACGTGGCGTGTACGGCCCGTGCGGATCGAGTTCGTGGAAATAAAGAAAAAATGGCGCGGCGCCGCCCACCGCGGTCGCGACATACGCGTCCCAGATTGCGTCCACATAGCCGGCGGCGCCGGGATGGTCGTTCAGAAGTTGTTCGCGCTGCTTGCCGAGTTCGTGCAGCGAATCGAATCCGCGGTCGAACCGCCAGTCCTTCGAGATGTGGGCATTCATGGACACACCGAGCGTCGTGTAGCCCGCGTTGTGCAGAATTTCGGGCAAATACGGGACCACCGCGGAAAGTTTATCGCCGATCGTGATCGTGCCGTGGCGCGGCTCGAGCAGCGACGTCAGCATGGTGGCCACCGACGGCCGCGTCCAGGACGTGTGCGCGAACGCATCGGTGAACGTCGTGCCGCGGCCCGCGAGGCGGCTGAACCCTGGCGTCTGCACGGTCGATGCGCCATAAGGCTCGGTGTAGTCCGCGCGGAGCGTGTCGAACACGACGAGCACGATGTTCGGCCGCGACGTCGCCGCAGGGGCCGCACGCGGTCTCGAATACGCCTCCGGGCCCGATATTTTCAGCGTCCGCCACTGGATCCCGCGCGGCTGCACGCGGCTGGGCGTCGTCTGCCGCACCACGGCCGAGATCTCCACGAATTTGCCTGCGAACGCGCTGAGGTCGATTTTCCTGTCGAACGGCGCGGTCGAGACCGATGAGTCCGCCTCGAACGCCACCTCCGTCCGGCCGGACGCATCGCGAACGAGCACCAGCGCGTTCGCGGGCTCGACCCCGTCGCTGTCCGCCAACCATTCCCCCGCGACCTCCAGCGTCGCGTCCGGTCCGACGCGCGTGGCCCACGTCACCACGGAGTTGGCCCGCTGTTGGACGCGGCCACCCGGCTGGGCAATCGGGCGAAGCGCGCGGATACGCTTCGCCGCGCCGGCCGATCGCGTAATCGCGAGGCGGTACACATTGATGCTGACGTTCGTCGCGCTCGACCCGCCGGCGAGCCGGCTCGCATCGACCCAGAAGCTCGGGAAGAGTTCGAGCCGGTTCAGCCCGGGGCGCGTCAACTCCGCAGGAATGACCATTTGCACCGTCGCCGGTTCGCCGGGCAGATCGACGAACCCCGCAAACGCGCCGTTCCAATGGAACCGCACGCGCATCGGCGGCACGAGGTCGTCGCGCGGCGTGGTCACGCCGAGGCTGACGGTCAGCTCCTCGGCTTCGACCAGCGCTACATCGACCAGCCCCACGCGCGGCCCCATCCAACGGTAGAGCTGGCCATTGTCCGTCTCGCTGAGCTGGTACCAGCCGCCGGCGAAATGATCCGCCGAATCCATCGGCAAGTCGCCGAGCGAAGCGTCGTCGAGGCCCACGCGTGCGACCGGCAGCCGCACGAGCAGATCGAGCGGGGACTCGAATAGCGGAAGCGATGGGGCATCCTCGGCAGCGTGTCCGGCGATCGCGATAAGTAACACGGCGAGCGCGGCACAACCCAACCGAACGATGCGGTGATTCATTGCGTTTTCCGGCTGCACACGCGTAGTTTATACCGTATTGACGCGGCGGCGGCCACATTCGCGCCGCGCGGATGCATTCCAACAGGGCAACCCTTTCCTATGCCGATCTCCTACCGCGAGCATGCCGTTCTCGGGCGCACGGGGCTGCGCGTGAGCCGCCTCGGCATCGGCGCGGGATACGGCGCACCCGCCGAAGCCTACGAACACGCGTTCCACGACTACGGCGTCAACTACATGTACTGGAGCCTGACCCGCCGGGGCGGCATGAAGCGCGCGCTGCTCAACCTCGCGCCGAAATTCCGGGACCGGCTCGTCATCGCGGTGCAGACGTACGACCACGCGGGTGTCGTCGCGCGGAACACCGTCGAGCGGCATCTGCGCGCGCTCCGGATCGACTACGCGGACGTACTGATTCTCGGCTGGTTCAATCACGGCCCGCCGCGACGCGTGATCGACGCGGCGCTGAAACTCAAGGACCAGGGCAAGATCCGCTTCATCGCGATGTCCGGCCACCGGCGGCCGCTGTTTGCGCAGCACGCCCAGGACCCGGCCAGCCCGATCGACATCTTCATGATTCGCTACAATGCGGCGCACCCGGGGGCGGAGCGCGACGTGTTCCCGTTTCTGCCGGCGTCGAACCGGCCCGGCGTGTACACGTACACGACGACCAGCTGGGGCCAGTTGCTGGAGGCGAAACGCATGCCGCCCGGCGAGCCGCCGATGACCTCGACGGAGTGTTACCGGTTCGCGCTAGCCAACGAGAACGTCAACATGTGCCTGTGCGGGCCGAAGTCGATGGAAGAGATGCGCGCCGCGCTGGCGACGCTCGATGCCGCGCCGGCATCGGCCGTTGAACTTGCGCGGTGGCGGCGCATCGGTGCGCATGTGCATCCAAAAGGTGTGGTCCCGGCGCAGGCGGCCGGTTGACGGGAGAGGTATCCATGTACAGAGTCTGCGCGGCGTTGATGATTGGCCTGGCGGTGGTCGCCGCGAGCGTGCTCGCGGATGAAGCGGCCGCGCCGCCGCCGGAGGGCATGGTGAAGCCGGCCTACGATGAGGCCGGTGCCCTCGTGCGGCCGGAGGGATACCGGTCGTGGATATTCGTCGGCTCCTCGCTCGGGCTGAACTACTCGAAGCCGAACGCAGACCAGGTAGGCCCGGGCGTGTTTCACCACATCTACATTCAGCCGGAGGCGTACAAGCACTACGCGGAGACCGGCACGTTCCCCGAGAAGACGATGCTCGTGATGGAGAATTACTCCGCCGGCACGAAGGAAGACAACACCGCGAAGGACCTTACCGCGGACAAGGAAGAATTCGAGAACCTCAACGGCCATTTCGAGGACCGCCGCGTGGGCGTCGAAGTCGCGCTGAAAGACAGCGCGCAATTCGAAGACGGCTGGGCGTATTTCAACTTTTCGTCGCGCGCGGGGCTGCTGCCGACGGCGAAGGCATTCCCGAAGGCCGCGTGCTGGAATTGTCACAACGCGCATGCCGCCGTGGACAACGTGTTCGTGCAGTTCTACCCCATCCTGCGGGAAGCGCGGGCCGCCGACGGCTCAGAGTAAGGTCAAAATCGTCACATTCGCGGGTGGCAGGCTTAAGCGCGGTCCAGCTTAAGCCTGTTCCCCACCTCGCACGGCCGCTGCTATCCTTACCGCCCCCCACACGCTTGGAGGCAGTCCACTGGCGACTTGGCACCTCATCGAAGGCGAAGCCGGCTGCACGTACGCACGCGAACACCACTGCGCGGCCGTCATCGTCGATGCGTTGCGTGCGAGCGCGACGGCCGCGATGCTGCTCGAGTCCGGCGCGAGCCGCTTGCTCGTTGTGGACACGGTCGAGTCGGCGTTCGCGGCGCGTGAAAAACTCTGGCCGAATGCGTCGCTGTTCGGCGAGCGCGGCGGATTGCCACCGCCCGGGTTTGACCACGGGAACAGTCCGCGCGAGGCGCACCATGCGCGTGGCCGGCTGGTAATCTTCACGACGTCGAACGGCTCCGAGCGGCTGCTGCAGGCAGGCGGCGCGGCGTCGATTCACTTCGGCTCGACAACGAACGCCGCCGCGGTCGTCGCGGCGCTCGCGGACTCGCCGCGGGACGTCGTGCTCATCCCCGCGGGCAACGTCGCCGATCCGGCCTATGACGCGCAGGAGGACTGGGTCGCGGCAACGGCCATTGCGATGCTCGCGGACCAGCCGATTGGCGAGGGCGCACTGTACTACCGGGACACCCGCGCGCTGATCGAACTTGACGGCGTGCTGAATCTCTTCGAGGGCGCCCCGCACGCCGAGGTGCTCCGCAAGGTGGGCCTCGGCGACGATATCGCGTTCTGCGCGCGGAGCAACGTCGCGTCGGCGGTGCCGACCGTCACCGGCCGGAACGATTTCGGCCTCGTCATGACCGCGATCCGCGCGTCGTAGCGCCGCCGTCCGGGCGGCGTACCCGCAACTCGACCCTATCCGATTCGCGGGTTTAGTGGCGCAGGCTTCCAGTCTGCGGAACTCCCCCACCGGGAGATCCGGTGCGTTCCCCCGCGAACCGTGGAACCCCCGCAGGCAAGATGCCTGCGCCACCAAGATCTCCCTTGCGCGGGATGGCTGCACCACCGGAAAGTTCTGCGCGCCGGAAAGCTGCGACTCCGAGCATCGTAGCGCCGCCGTCCCGGCGGCTAACCTGCGACTCGACCCTATCCGATTCGCGGGTTTGGTGGCGCAGGCTTCCAGCCTGCGTAACTCCCCCACCGGGAGATCCGGTGCGTTCCCCCGCGAACCGTGGAACCCCCGCAGGCAAGATGCCTGCGCCACCAAGATCTCCCTTGCGCGGGAT
>CAYPNI010000069.1:0-3421 GCA_964411925.1 uncultured Nitrospirales bacterium | reverse complement strand
ACACCGGCGCGCTCGGCGTCTTCCACGCGCCGCGGGCGGCGTGCCGCCGGAAGTACAACGCCAGCACGACGCACCACGCCGCGGCGACAGCCGCCGGTAGAATCGCCGCCCAGATCCCCTCCGCCACGACCGCGCCGCGGATGACGATAACTTCCGCGGGCAACTCAAGCTGAAACGAAGGACCCGCGCTGGAGGCATTCGTCGCCGTGACGACGAACTGGTACGGCCTATCGATCGTGGCGTTGCTCGTCGGCACGTTTGCGATACCGAGGCGTGTCTGTTCGCCCGAATCGAGCCGCAAGGACTCGGCGGCACGCGGCATCGCGCCGAATTCGTCGAGGTCCGCGTTGGCGACGTGCAGATCGACCTTCGACGTCAGGGGTAGTCCGGACGAATTCTCGAACACGACGAGGAAATTGAGGTTTTGTCCCTTCCACACCCAATCCGGCGCGTACAGCGTGGCGCGGACGCCCTCGCTTTCGGCGGTGGTGACGCCCGCGCTGGCGGCGAAAGCCTGAAGCGCTACGACCACAAGAAGCGGGAGGGTCGCGCTGCCGCGCGACCGCGATCGCGCGTTCATGCTTTTGTCTCCGCGTCCGGGTCCCAGTTCGGCAGGCGCTTCTCGGCGAAGGCCTGCAGCCCCTCGACCGCCTCGGGCGTGGTCCGCATGTCCTTGTGCAGGTTGACGGCGTAATCGACGTGTTCGTTCACGGGCAGGCCGTAGAGATCGTCGAAGAGGCGCTTGCTGCGTTTGAGCGCGGCCGGCGCGCCCTTGAGCGCGAGCCGCGCGAGACCCAGCGCTTCGTCCAGCACGGCCTCCGGCGGCGCAACGCGGTTCACCATGCCCGCGGCGAGCGCCGCGTCCGCGCTCATGAGTTCGCCGAGCAGGATGAGCTCGCGCGCTTTCGCCTCGGGCAGCTTGCGGCGAAGGAACGTCATGACGAGGCCCGCGACGAGACCCCGCCGGACTTCGGGGAAACCGGTCTTGAAATCGTTCGCAACGACGGCGAGGTCGCACGCGAGCATGAGACCCGCGCCGCCGGCAACGGCCGCGCCGCGCACGGCCGCGATGGTGACGTGCGGCGACGCGATGACGCCCTTGAGCATGCGCGCGACGAGCTCGCCCGAGCGCGCGGACTGCGCCGTGTCCCGCGCTTCGGCGAGGTCGAGCCCCGCGCAGAACACCGGGCCCGCGCCTGTGAACACGAGGACGCGCGCGCCGGACTGCGCGTTCAGCCGGTCGATGACGCCGCAGAGCTGCTCGAGGAGTTCGATGTTGAGTGCATTGCGTTTGTCGGGACGGTTGAGGGTGACGACGCAGACGCCGGGTGCGGGCGATTCGGTCAGGACGAGCGCGCCGCTCATGCCGGGGCTTGGGCCGGGCGTCGCGCGGCGGCGAGCACGTCGTCGGGCACGTCCACGCGCATTTCGAGCAGCGCCTGGCCGAGCGCCTTGCCTTGGGCGTCGATGCGGAGCGATCGGCTGCCGCCGCCGGCGAGGATGTTGGGCAGGACAAAATTCAGCGCGCCGATGTTCGGCAGTTCGTAACGTTCGACACGGCCGGCGCCCATCGGCTTGAACCGCGCCTCGACTGCGGCGGGCGTGAGGTTCGCGACGAGCCACGGGTAGCCCGCGGGTGTGTACGCGATGACGCCGATGTTCGCACCGTTGCCTTTGTCGCCGCTGCGCGCGTGCGCGATCTCGCGAAGGGGGACGATCATGCCGCGCATTCTAGAAGCATCGGCGCGGGCGTGCAATCCCGAGGCCGCGCGTGGAGCAAGGCGGCCGCGCGGGAATCCTGGCGCGAAAGCGGCGCGGACGCCGCGTCCACGCTACTTTCCGATCAGCAGCTTGACGACCGTATTGAACAACCGGCCGTACGGCGGGCGGAACAGGAAGTTCCCGTTGAGTTTGCTCTGGTAAAACACGCTCTTCTGGTGCGAGAACGTCTTGAAACCAGCATACCCGTGGTACGCGCCCGTGCCGCTCGGGCCGATACCGCCGAACGGCAGCTCTTCCTGCGCGACGTGGAACAGCGTCTCGTTCACCGCGACGCCGCCCGAGGTCGTGCGCGAGAGCACCTTGTCGCGGGCCTCGGCGTTGTCGCCGAAGTAGTACAGCGCGAGCGGCCGCGGATGGCCGTTGACGTACTCGATCGTCTCGTCTTCGGACTTGTAGGTCAGCACGGGCATCACCGGGCCAAAGATTTCTTCGTGCATGATCTTCATGTCGTCGGTCGCGTCCAGAACGAGCGTCGGCGCGATCTTGCGCGTACCGCTGAGGTCCTCGTTCTTCGGATTGAACTCGATCACACGCGCGCCCTTGTCCCGCGCATCCTCGATCAAGGCCTGGATCCGCGCGAAGTGCCGATCGGAGACGATGCTCGTGTAATCCTCGTTGTCCGCGAGCGAGGGGTAGTACTTCTCGGCCGCCGCCTGGAACGCGTTCACAAAATCTTCCCGCTTCGCCTCGGGCACGAAGGTGTAATCCGGCGCGACGCAGGTCTGCCCCGCGTTCAGCAGCTTGCCGCTCGCGATGCTCGGGATCGCCTTGGCGATTTCGCAGTCCGCCCCGACGATCACGGGGGATTTGCCGCCCAGTTCGAGCGTGACGGGCGTCAAATTGCGCGCGGCCGCCTGCATCACGAGCCGGCCCACGTTGGTCGAACCCGTGTAAAACAGGTGGTCAAACGTCAGCGTGCTGAATGTCGCGCCCACGTCCGTGCCGCCGGTAAATACCGCGACTTCGTCCTCGGAGAAGTACTCCGCGATCGTGTTCTTGAGCAGGTCGGAGGTGCGCGGCGTCAGTTCGGACGGCTTGAGCATGACGCGGTTGCCGGCCGACAACGCCTGCAGCACGGGGATGATCGCGAGCTGGAGCGGATAGTTCCACGGCGAGATGATGCCGACGACGCCGAGCGGCTGGAAATGGATCTTGCCGCTCGCGGGCTTGAACTCTTTCGCGATCGGCGCGCGCCGCGGCTTCATCCACTTCCGCAGATGTTTGCGGGTGTGCTTGACCGACATCACGCTCGTGAACACCTCGGCCAGGAGCGTCTCCTGCCGCGCGCGATTGCCGAAATCCGCGGAGATGGCGTCCGCCCAAGCGTCTTTGTGATTGATCAGGATGCGCTTGATCTTGTCGAGCGCTTCGAGCCGGTGCTCGAGGCTGGTCGGCCCCTCCGCGAGAAATGCCGCGCGTTGCCGATCGAGAATGTCGTGCATGTCCGGCGCGGACTGCGGCGCGGGACTCGACTGCGGCGTGATCTGTTCCTGTACGAGCGCCATGGGAGTCTCCTTCGGATTCGTGAGAGCCACCGGACAGTGTAACCCTTTGGAGTGCGGCGTGGAAACTGCCGCGCTTCAAGGTCAGACGCTGGGCTGCATCTTGGGCTCGGCGTTGACCAGCTCGAGCCAGGCGA
>CAYPNI010000068.1:0-23261 GCA_964411925.1 uncultured Nitrospirales bacterium | reverse complement strand
CTCTTCACGAGCGACAACGGCCCCTGGTGGGAAGGCAGCGCGGGCGCGTACCGCGACCGCAAGGGATCGTCCTGGGAAGGGGGGATGCGGGTGCCGCTCCTCGCGCGCTGGCCCGGCCGGATTCCCGGAGGCACGCGCTCGGACGGGATCGCGATGAGCATCGATTTTCTGCCGACGATTCTCGCGAAAGCCGGCGTCGCGTTGCCGGACGACCGCCCCATCGACGGCCGCGACATCTGGCCGCTGCTCCAGGGCGAGCCGCAGTCGCCGCACGAGCACCTCTTTCTCTTCGACGGACCGGAGATCGCCGCGGTGCGCACGCAGCGCTGGAAGCTCGTCGCGCAGTCCTGGTATCGGGGATACAACGCGCGCATCGGCCGCAAGGAGTACTACTACCACCCGGGCCTGCTCTTCGATATGCAGCGCGATTCGGGTGAGCTGTACAGCATGACGCGCGAACATCCGGATGTCGCCGCGCAACTCGGCGGCTGGCTCGAACAGGGCCGCGCGGAGCTGGAACGAAAGGCCAATTAGCAGCCCCCGGGCCGGTGGCCTCTGTTACCATAGGCGCGCGATGTCTCCGTCTTTCTGGCGTTTCCTCCGCTATGTCCGGCCGTACACGCGTCTCTGTATCGGCTCGATCGTCCTCGGTGTGCTCAAGTTTGCGCTTGCGCTCGCGCTGCCGGGCGCGCTCGGCCTCGTCGTGCGCTACGCCGTCGAGTCGCACCTCACGCGTGAAGAACAAATCGCCCGGCTCGCGATCATCCTGGGCGCGCTGGTCGTCGTCTTCGTCATTCGTTCGCCAATAACGTATTACCGCACATATTTCGCCGAGCTTGCCGGCAATCGCGCCATCTTCGACATTCGCCGCGACGCGTACCATCACCTGCTGCGGCTCAGCGTGCGCTACCACGCCGATCGCCGCACCGGCGAATCGATCTCCCGCGTCATCAACGATGTGAACGTCGCGCAGGGCATTCTGGACCGCGGGGTACTCTCCGCGGCCATCGACTTCATTTTCCTCGTCGGCGTTGCCGGCGCACTGTTCGTGATCGATTGGCGCCTGGCGTTGGTCAGCCTCTCGACGCTGCCGGTCTACGGCGCGGCCATCCTGATGCTCAATCCGCGCCTGCGCCGCGCCGCAGAGGCCAACCAGGCCCAAATCGCCGCCATGTCGGGCGACGTTGCGGAGAAACTCGGCGGCTTGCCCGTCGTCTACGGGTTTGTCCGCGAGAAATCGGAGGAAGTCACATTCCATCGCCTCCAGCGCGAGTACCTGCGGCGCGTAATGCACTGGATTCATGTCCAGTCGATGCAAATCACGTCCACCGAGTTCCTCACCGCGGCCGGCCCGCTCGTCGTCATTGGATACGGCGGATACCGCGTAATCCGCGGCGACCTCGGCCTCGATCAGTTCGTCTGGTTCTACGGATTCATCTCGCACCTATACCTGCCCACGCGCCGGCTGGCCGACGCCTCGCCTATCGTCCAGGAACGGCTCGCAGCGCTGGACCGCGTGTTCGCCGTGCTCGATGAAGTGCCCGACGTCGCCGATCGGCCTGGCGCTGTCCGGCTCGCGCGAGCGCAGGGCCAAGTTGAATTCCGCCATGTCCACTTCGCCTACCGCCCGGACCTGCCGGTGCTCCACGACATCAACCTCACGATCGACGCGGGCCAATCCATTGCGATCGTCGGCCGCAGCGGCGCGGGCAAGACCACGCTGGTCAGCCTGGTGCCGCGGTTCTACGACGTCACGCTCGGCGCGATACTGTTGGACGGCCGCGACCTCCGCGAGGTCAAGCTGCGGTCTCTTCGCGAACACATCGGCATCGTCACGCAGGACCCCATCCTGTTCAGCGGCACGATCCGCGAAAGTATCCTGTACGGCCGGCGCGGCGCGAGCGAGGCCGACATGCTCGAGGCCGCCCGCATGGCGCATGTGGACGAGTTTATCGACGATCTGCCGGAAGGCTACGCAACGTTGATCGGCGAACGCGGGGTCAAGCTGAGCGGCGGCCAGAAACAGCGCGTCGCGATTGCGCGCGCGTTCTTGCGCGATCCGCGCATTCTGATTCTCGATGAGGCGACGTCCAACCTCGATTCATACGCGGAGAACGTGATTCAGGACGCGCTCGAAGTGCTGATGAAGGGCCGGACGACGCTCGTCATCGCGCACCGGCTGTCCACCGTCGTCAACTGCGACCTCGTTGTCGTGCTCGAGGACGGCCGCATCGTCCAGCAGGGATCCCACGCCGCTCTCATCCGCGAGTCCGGGCCATACCGAAAACTCTGCGAGGAACAGTTCGGCTACGTCCGCCTCGAAGACCTCGCGGGCCGCCGGGCCGAGGGCACGCGCTGACGCGGGCTAGTCCCGGCCCAGGAACCGATCGCGCGCGGCCGCCGCGTGGCCCGATGCGTTCTCGTCGGGGGTCAGCGTGACCGCTACGCGACTGCCGGATTTCTTCAATTCGAGACGAAGGCCGAGTCCTTCAAAACACTCGACCAGCGGTAGCGGCTCCCGGCCACGGACGTGCCGATCAAGAAACGGCTGGATGTCACCGCCGCCGGCTTCGCGCGCCGCCGCGACAATCGTCGATTCGTCGTAGGGAAGATTCTGCTTGGCCGAGCGCGCATACAACTCGCGCAAAAACTCCGGGAGCCCGCTCTTGCCGCCGCTTCCAGCGCGAATCGTGCTGTCGAGGCAGAGCGCCGTCAGCGATCCACCCTCGTAGATCAGCGTCGCGTTAGCGGATTTGTTCTCTCCGGCGTCCGCCATCGAAACCGAACGATCGAGGTTCGCATACGCGGTGACCTGGCGTTTCAGTTCCATGAGAATGGGCGCTTCATCCACCAGATCGAGCTCCGCCAGGGTCCGCCAGGTCAGGTAGTCCGTGAACCCCTCGCGAAACCACTCCATCTGCGTCGCCGGCCTGAGCCGATACCCGTTCCACAAGTGAAGTATCTCGTGGGCGATCGTGTAGATCGCCTGCACGAAGTTTGCGCCCTCCATCCGCTTCGGTGTGAGCACGCTGACGCTGTTGGGATACGCGCTGCCGTCCGTAACCCCGCCCGCCGTGTTGACGCCCACCACCGCCAGAAATCGCGCCTGCGGCGTGTCCTCGAACAAGTCCCGATACGCGGGAACGATCGCACGCACAGCCGCCTCAACCGCATCGGCATAGGGGTCGAGTTCGCGACCCACGGCCAGCGTCACGACGGTGTCGCCGGTCTGGACTTCGCGCTCCGTGAACTTGCCCACCAGCACGCAGCTTTCGAGCAGCAGCCGCTTGTTCGAGACGTTGAACGCGTTGGTGTCTCCGTCCACCGGCATCCAGGGTGTCGCGACGCGCCAGCCGTCGGGTAGCACAAACCGTACGCGCGCCTGCCTGACGCTCTCGTTCACGACGAGCATCGTCCGCGAAATCAGAAACACGCTGTCATCGCGCATATACGCGATCTCGTCCGCGCCGAACGGCCAGCGGTGCTTCTCGTGGTCCAGACGAACGTCGTAGCGGACCGTCACCGTCTCGCCAGCAGCCGCGTCGATTTTCCACCGGCTGTTCTCGGGTTTCCCGACAGTCACGAGCGTTCCGTCCGCTCGTGACACCACCAGGCGCTCGATGAATCCCGCGAGACCGCCCGCCACGCCGTCCGAGTACCAACCTTCCCACATTTCGAGGTACGGCTCGGACACGGTCAACACCGCCTCGACGGAAATCGCCGACTTGTCTGCGGGAATCGTGAACGTATAGGTCGCGGGCTCCGCCGCTGCGAGGTGAGCGACGACGGCCAGAATCAGACGGATCGGCATGTGCGTTTCTCCGGGATACCCGAGATGAGACGCGCCGGATCGGGCGGCCGTTTAGACGGCTGACTACTCCAGCTCGCTGAAACTCTCGCGCATGACGCCGGACAGACGGGCTTCGGCATCGGTCATTTTGCGATAGAGTTCCGCGTCGCCCCGCACCGCGTCTCCAAACGCCTTCAGCGCCGTGGTCCGCTCCTGCGAGACGCGATCCAGCGTCCCGCGCCAAATCGTGATGCGCTGCGGCAAGTCCTCAATGCTCGCGCTCTGCGGCAGTCCCTCGCGCACCGGATCGCGGTCCTGCCCAAACTCGCCCAACACAGGCTCGCGGACGATGAAGTCCGGAAGCCGCGTTCCCTGCCGATCCGAATATTGCTTCTCCATCACGGACAGGTGCTCGAGCACGGCGTTCTCCTGCGCGTTGAAGTACACCGCGCGCTCGGCCGCCGACGCCGCTTCCGCGCTCCGCTCGACCGCCACGCGATGCAAGACGTAATCAACATACCCCTGCGGAACGCCCTTCCGCCCGGTCTCGCGCTGTCGCTCAAGGATGCGGATGAATCGGTCCGCCGCGACGTCCAGCGTGCCGTGGTCGATTGCGTCGGCGACGGTGTCGAGGAGTTGAACGTAGGCGTCGCTAATCGGACCCGGCGGCTCGGCCTGCACGGCGATCGCGCGCAGACGCGGCGCGCCAAGCGACTCGGGAGCAGCGCCCTGACCAATCGCGGCCGCTGTCCAAAGGAGGCCGAGTAGCCCCAAACTCAGGCCAGAATAGGGCCTATAGGACTTATGAAACGGCTGAATCCCTGGGAAGTCCATGCGTCGAGTATGGCACAGCCCCAGCCGGCCCTCGCGGATTGCCGGGCTGGCTTCCGTGTGATATCGTAATTTCGCAGAATACGCGGTTTATCGCCGCAGGGAGAGTCTCATGCGTCTGACCCGTTCCAATTTCGCCGTCGTCCTTGTCGCGCTCGCACTCGCGCCCGTCGCCGCACTCGCGAATGACGTCGCCGCGCCGTTCGACGTGAACCTCGGCATGACGCCTGACCCTGCGAAGGGATTCGACATCATCATCCATTCGCCGATGGGCACGACGGTGATGAAGGAGACCGACCCGCAGCACCTCTGGAAGATCTGGGAACCGGAAGAACGCGCGAAGGCGGAAGCGGCGACCGAGGAAGAACGCCGCGCGATGACGTGGAAGCGCTACGGCTGGGCGGATCGCCCGGACCCGAAAGAACACTGGATCCCCCTCGACTACACGCCCGACGGCAAGGGCAGCCTGGTGACAAACTGTTTCGCGTGCCACGGCGGGCAGGTCATGGGCAAGACGACCCCCGGCGCCGGCAACACGCTCTTCGACCTGACCACGATCGCGACGGACATCCAGCGCCTGCGCACGCTTGAATCCGGCGGCGACCCGGCAAAGGTGCAGGACACGCTCGCGCCGTTCAAGACGCCCCTGAACCAGCACCGCGGCGTCAGCAACGCGGTCATCTTCGCGCATGTGTTCGCCGGCCTGCGCAACCAGGAAGTGTTCGCAAAGCTCACCGCGCACCCCGAACTGCTCCAGCACCACGACATGAACGCGCCGGCGTGGTGGCTTTACCAGAAGAAGGACCGGATTTATGCGGACGGTTTCGCGCCGAAGACGCCGCGCCAGTTGATGCCCTTCGCGATGTCGCCAATCTACACCGATGAACAGTTCAAATCGTTCGAGCCGAACTTCGTGCATATTCAGGCGTACATCAACTCATTGACGCCGCCGAAGTACCCCTTCGAGATCGACTACGACCTCGCCGCGAAGGGCAAGGTCGCGTTTGAGGAGAATTGCAAGAAGTGCCACGGCACCTACGGCGAGAATTGGACCTTCCCGAACAAGAAGGTGCCCATCGACGAAATCGGCACCGACCCGATCCGCCGCACGGCCGTGCCGGAAGACCGCCGCGAATATTCGAACGAGGGCTGGCTCCAGTACGGTGGCGAGCATCCGCTCGACCTCACCTCCGAGGGGTACATGGGCCAGCGCCTCGACGGGATCTGGGCCAGCGCGCCGTATCTGCACAACGGTTCCGTGCCGACGCTGTATCACCTGTTCAACGTGGACGAGCGCCCGGTCGTCTGGAAGCGCGACGAGTACGGGTATGACGAACACCACGTCGGTCTCAAAGTCGAAGAGTTCGACGCGGTCCCGGCGGACCTGAACCCGCGCCAGACGCGCATGTATTACAACACCGCGAACAAGGGCAACAGCGCGGCCGGCCACACGTTCCCCGATGACGAACTGACGGCCGAAGAAAAAGTCGCGGTCATCGAGTACCTGAAGACGCTTTAATTAAGCCCCTCGTCCGCAGATAACGCAGATGGGCGTAGACAAGAGCTAGATAAGCTCTTGTCTCACGCGGAGCCACCGAGAGCGCGGAGTTGAAGTCGCTTTCGCGCCGATCGCCACGCTCTATTGTCATTCCCGCGAAGGCGGGAATCTCTTCGCGTGGCTGAAGCTGCCGTCGAATGGAGATTCCCGCCTTCGCGGGAATGACAGAGTGGCCTTGTCCTCTGAACGATTCCTGATTCTCAGCGTGAAGATGTTCTCCACGACCTCCGCGGCTCCGCGTGAGTCAATCCAGCCCTTATCTGCGCACGGCTCGTCTCTGCGAGCCGCATCTGCGGACCAGCTCTTGACCTTCCTCACGCATGAAACGCGTCCTTGAATAGCTCGATTCGCGGTTTCTGCCCCTTCTCGACGACCACCCCCACCACATCAAACCGGTAATACGCCCGCGGGTCGGGGTGTTTCGCCATGTAGATCCTTGCCGCGGCGATGATCTTGCGCTGCTTCACAACGTTCACGTTGTCTTCGGGCGCGAACGCGTCCCCCGGCGTGTCGCGTGTCTTCACTTCGACGAACACGATCGTATCGCCGTCGCGCGCGATGAGGTCAATTTCATTGCGGCCGAGTTTCGCATTGCGTTCCAGGATTTCGTAGCCGGCGCGCCGGAGGAATTTCGCGGCGAGGTCTTCACCCTGCGCGCCGAGCGGCTTCGCCTGACTCCGCCACGGCCAGCGGATCACGCGGCGTGCGACTCAGCCGCCCTGTTTTTTTTAAAGAGGCGGATGTCGCCGAAGGCGGCGTGCTGGTGCGCGCTGATCGCGTTCATGCGGCAGAGCTCGAGGATCGCGAGGAAACAGCAGATGCCCTCGACGCGGCTCTTGCATGAATTGAACAGGTCGTTCCACGCGACGCTCTGCTGCATGTCGAGCAGGGTCTGGATGTACTCGATTTTCTGATCGACCGACGATTCCTCGAGCGAGACCTCGTGCGGCCGGTCCTCGTGCAGGAAACGGATGACGCTCTTGAACGCCTGCGTGAGGTCGAACAGGCTGACTTCGAGGAAATCCTCGCCCTCGTCTTCGGCGTATTTGAGGTCCACTTCGGGCTTGACGTTGCGCGTAAACCAGTTCGCGCGCTCCTCCTCGAGGTTCGCCAGCCGCGCCGCCGCATCCTTGTACATGCGGTACTGGATGAGCTTCTCGACCAGCTCCAGCCGCGGATCTTCCTCCTCGATTTCCTCGTCGTCCTCGTCCACGTCCGCCGGAATCAGCATCTTGGACTTGATCTGGATCAGCGTCGCCGCCATCACGAGGTAATCGCCGGCGAGATCGAGCTGGTGGGCCTCGACCAGTTCCAGAAACTTCAGGTACTGCTCGGTGATCTTCGCGATCGGGATGTCGAAGATGTCGATTTCCTGCGCCTTGATGAGGTACAGCAGGACTTCCATCGGCCCCTGGAACGTCTCCAGGTGGATCCGCAGGACGTGGTCCGTCGCTTCATCGACGATGAAGCCCGCCTGTTCCGCGTCTGCGCCGTGCGTATTTTCTTCGGTCATGCTCTCGGTGGTCACGTGGCCTTGCTCCCCCGGCGTCCTGCCCGCAGCGCCAGCCCCCCTGCGCACGCCAAGACTAGCACAATCGCGGCGTACCACGGCACGCCGCGCTCGATCGGAATTTCGTCCGGCACGGGCATGTCGCCCGGCCCGATGATCAGCTTGATGCGTGCGACGTTGTTCGTCTCGTCGATTTCCTCGAACTGGTTGTCGGGGTCCACGACCGATTCAAGCCAGTATTCGCCCTCGCCCAGGCCCGTCACGTCGATCCACTGGTCCGGCAGGGTCTTGGAGTAGAGGTCCTCGAAGCCCACCGAAATACCCTGCGCATCGTTGCCGCAGGTGCGGAATACCGGCAACGCGGGCACGTTGCCCAGGACGGGTTCCGGCCCCTGGTAGCGCAGCGAATCGAGCAGGCAGAAGCTGGTTTTGCCGCCCGTCCGCAGGACCGGCCCGACGCCATCGCCCGGCAATACCGCGCGAATCCTGTACTCCGCCCAGCGGTTCACGTGGACATGGTTGTGCGCCGGGTGAAAGACGAACAATCCCGCGGGCCGGTCGCGAAATCCGCCTTCCGTCTGAAAGATCCGCTGATATACCACCTGGCCGTTGCCCGACTCCTCGCCGCCGTAGATAAACAGCGGGCCCTCGCCGATGTTCGGAGTCGAGTTCGACAACCGCAGGTGCACCCGCCCCGGAATGATGTTGGTGACGAATTCGTATCGATGCGAGGCGCTGGTGGGATGATTGAGGAACAGGGGGTTGACGATGATATCGGGCAACCGGTCCGCCCCGTAGGCCTGGGGTGCCACGAAGAACAGAGTGATCGCGCCGACGACGATCGGGATTGTTCGCACAACGACTACCTCCCGGGATCTTCGTTTGCTCGCGCCGGGCTGCCCCCAAACCGATAGCCTAACACACCGCAAAACGAATGAAAAAGGAAGCGCGCCAAGAGCCTGGGAAGCTTCTGGCGCACTCAAGGAGGAAGTACTCTCGAATGATCGCTGGCCGCGTGGTGTGGGATAGACACCCCAACGCTCATCCGCTGTTGGAGACCAGGTGGGATTCCCGGTCCCTGGACTGCGGGGTGGGAACTCCCGCAGTCGATGACATCCCTGTCAGTGTCTCGTAGCCTCGACCTCCATGTCTCGGCTCCTCACATGTGGTATATCGGCCAGCGACATCGATCCTTTAGCCACGAGGCCCGCGAACACCTGGAAACTCTTGACCGTCGCGGAGTATTCGCCGGTCGGGCCCGGCGGTTGTGGCAATCGAGTCTACAAATCGTTTGTACATCTAGGGTTGGCGGAACGGAACCAGGCGCCCGTCTCCGTGTTTCTAATGTAGTGCGCGCCAACGGGTTATTGAAGCCCGGCTCGATTGATCGTTACCATACTTCTTTCCGTCGAGCGTGCGTTTTCGCCTCGTGTAGAGCGCCCAAACAGTGAAGAAAATCCCCTCAACCATCTTATGTTGCGCCGCAGCCGCCTTGGCCGCGTGTTCGAAACCGGCCGACCGCGTAGAGATCACCGAGACCACGACGCGCTCCGAGACGCGGGATGTTCCGCAGGTCAACGCGACGAGCGACCAGCGGTTCGCGTTGGCGCGGCCGCGCGATCAACGCGTGCCGCCGGCTGAACCCGCGTCAACCACCGCGGGCGACACGGATACCGCTCCCCAGCCGGATGCGACGATGGCGACGGGCGGCGAGTCTTTCGAGTTCGAAACGCCGCCCGGTTGGCAACAGATCGCGCCATCCGAATTTCGTAATCCGAATTTCATCATCGGGACGAACGGCGAGATCGAGTGCTACGTGAGCACGCTGAAGGGTACGGGCGGCGGACTGCTCGTGAATGCAAACCGGTGGCGGGGCCAGATGGGCCGCGCGCCCTATTCCGAGGAGGACTTCGCGCGGCTACCCCGCGCGACCGTGCTCGGACACGAAGCCGTGATCGTGGATTTCAACGGCGACTTTTCCGGCATGGGCGCCGATCAGGCAAAACCGGGTTACCGGCTGGTCGGTGCGTTGATTCAAGCGCCCGACGAGGCCATCTTCATCAAGATGATCGGGCCGGATGCGGCCACCGAGGCCGAGAAGAACAACTTCGCGCTATTCGCCCAGTCCTTGCGCGGGACAACGCCGGCACCCGTGATCGAACAGGTCGCGAATGAACCCGCCGAGGCGGAGGCCGTGGAAGCGGAGGCCGCGCCGGCTGCATCGCCGGGCGGCGAAGGCGCGGCGGGCGGATTCAGTTGGACTGCGCCAGCCGGCTGGACGACAGACCCCGCCGGATCTTCGATGCGGCTCGTGACCTTCCGGTTCGGTCCGGGCGGCGCGGGCGAGTGCTACGTCGCCGTATTGCCCGGCGCGGCCGGCGGGCGGCTCGAGAATTTCAATCGCTGGCTCGGGCAAATGGGCGAGCCGCCGCTCGCCGAGACCGAACTCGACCTCCAGCCGACTGTGTTCATGTTCGGCGAGGAAGTGCCCATGCTCATCGCAAACGGCACCTACACCGGAATGGGCGGTGAATCGCGGGCGGACCACGTCATGTTCGGTTCGATCTCGACCGTCGGCGACGAAAGCGTCTTTGTGAAACTGGTCGCGCCCGAATCGATCGCGAAAGACAATATGCGCAACTTTCAGGCGTTTTGCGGGTCGATCAAGAAGCAGTAGCCGACGACATGAAGAAACTTCTCAATACGTTCTATCGAATCATCAGTTCCTACGCGTTGGCGATGGTGCTGTTCATTCTGCTGTTCTTCCTGATTCTGTTCGGAACGTTTTATCAGATCGACAATGGCCTGTTCCTCGCCCAAAAGAATTACTTCTCCTCCGCCTACGTATTGCACCGCCTGGGACCGATCGTCATCCCGCTGCCGGGCGGTTACACGCTGCTCGCATTGTTCGGCGTGGCGCTAGTCGGCGCGATGATGCGCGTGCGCAAGGCGTGGAACCGCGCGGGCATCCTGATCGCGCATGCCGGCGTTATCGTGATGCTGATCAGCTCCGCCATCACGTTCCATTTCTCCGATCGCGGCCACATGCGGCTCTACCCGACGCAGCAGAGCGACGAATTCCAGAGCTATCACGACTGGAACGTGGAAATTGGCAAGCCGGCGCCCGGCTCGAAGTTGCACATCATCCCCGATACGCAATTCAAGGACCTGGAGGGAGACAAGTCGCGCACGTTTGTGTCGCCTGACCTTCCGTTCGAGGTGACGTTGAGCCGGTACACGGTCAACGGAGTGCCGGTGCCGCCGCAGGCGCCGATCGGTGGCGACGCGCCAGTCATCGACGGCTATCGCTTTGCCAGCCTGGCGCCAGAATTGGAAGCCGAAGTCAACACGCCGGGCATCTACGTGAGCGTGAAGGACAAGGCGTCCGGCGCGACAACCGACGGCATCCTCTGGGGCCTCGACATCGAACCGCTGACGGTCCAGAGCGGCGACGTCTATTACACCATCGGCCTGGATCGCAAACGGTTCCGCGTGCCGTTCACCGTCTATCTCGATGCGTTCACGGCCGACTTCCACCCTGGCACGACAATGGCCAGTTCGTATGACGCGCACATCACGAAGAAGGAAGGCGGCAACGAGGAAAAGATCCGCATCTGGATGAACCACCCGCTGCGGGATCGCGGCTATACGTTTTTCCAGGCGTCCTATGGCCCGCCCGACGCCGGCCCGGGCGATACGCTTTACACCGTGTTCGAGGTCGTCCGGAACCCCGCGGACCAGGGGCCGCTGGTCGCGTGTATCATTGTAGGGGTGGGTTTGTTGATGCACTTTACGCAGACGCTGCTCGGCTATATGCGCGCCGAGGGACGGAGGCGCACCGCATGACGCGAAAGTTCGTTCTCACGCTGGCGGCCCTCCTGCTGCTGTCGCCCCTCTCCGCCGCAGACGGGTCCGGAAGCACCAGCGCCGGAAAATGGGATGAGGCGACGCTGGACGAGTTTCGGACGCTGCCGATACAGGATGGGGGCCGGATCAAACCGCTCGATACCTACGCGAGTTTTTTGCTGCTGCAATTGAACGGCAAGCGGACATTCACACAGGAATTCGAGAACGGCGAGAAAATCCGGCTCGAACCGATGGAGTGGTTCCTGGATTGCCTGTTTTATCCCGATGTCGCGCGGGCCTACCGCCATTTCATTGTCGATAACGTGGACGTGGTGACGGCGCTTGGCGCGACGGCGCCGGACAACAAGCAGCGCAATCGGTTCAGCTACAACGACCTGCTTCCCGCGCGGCAACTGATATTTCAGCGCGCGCAGGAAGCGTTCAAAATCGAGCAGAACGACCGCACCACGTCGCAAGGAATGCTGCTCGCCCTGGAAGGCGCGCTCCAGAAGTTCGAGGGGGTCTCGCACTATCTCGATTTCACCCGCGAATCCTTCGATGTCTCGCAAAGCCGGCTCGCGGGTAGAATTTTCGGAGAATCGGCCGAGGGCCTCACGGTGAGCGACACGCTCGCAAAGGGTCGCGATCTCCGGCTCGCGATCGCCGCGTTGCAACAGGTGCGCGAGGAACCCGAGGGCGCGGTAAAAATCGAGGAGGAACTCGGCGCATTCAGCAATTTCCTGCGGCCCCTCGACGCGGCCAGCCGCTTCGGAACGTCGCTCGCGCTGATCCCGCCTGCGGACGCCTCAAACAAAGAGTGGCTCAGCGTCGGCGGGCTCGTGGACAAGACGTTTCGCGTTGAAGAGCACGACAACCGCGAACTGCTCCAGCTCGCCGCACTCGAAAACATGGCCGCGATGGTGGGTTCCCCGCTGCAGTTCAAGGCGGCGGCAAAGGAATTTCACAATCTGGTGATCGGTCAGGCCAAAGCCCGCGGCGAATACAACAAGATTCCGCTCGAAGTGAGTTTCTATAAGGCGAAGTTCTTCTCCTATGCGCAGGTCCTGTTCGTACTGAGTTTCCTCATCGCCGCGGTGTCCTGGCTGAATCTCCGGAGCCGTCTGCTGTCCTGGGGTACCGCGATCGCAGTCGCCGTGCCGTGGGCGCTGCTCGTGACGGGCATTGTCTATCGCTGCATCATTCGCGAACGCCCGCCAATCTCGACGCTTTACGAGACCATCTTGTTCATCACGGCCGTGTCCGTGCTGGTCGCCCTGTTCATTGAGTCGATCAACCGCCAGCGCATCGCGGTGTCTGTCGGGGCCTTCCTCGGAACGCTCGGCATGTTCGTGGCCAACCGGTATGAGCTCACGAACAAGGAAGACACGATGCCGATGCTCGTCGCCGTGCTGGATACCAATTTCTGGCTCGCGACGCACGTGACGATTATCAACATCGGGTATGCCGCCGGCATGCTTGCCGCCGGCATCGCCCATGTCTACATCCTTGGCCGCCTGTTCGGCATCCGCAAGAGCGACAAGGCGTTTTACCGCGGCATCACGCGCATGGTCTACGGGGTCACCTGTTTCGGGCTGCTGTTCGCCTTCGTCGGCACTGTGCTCGGAGGCATCTGGGCGAACTACAGCTGGGGCCGGTTCTGGGGCTGGGACCCGAAGGAAAACGGCGCGGCGCTGATCTGCCTGAGCATGCTCGCGGCGCTGCACGCGCGCATGGGCGGCTACATCCGCGAGATGGGCATGAACCTCTGGGCGATTGCGACCGGGTGCGTCGTGGCGTTCTCGTGGTGGGGCGTCAACCTGCTGGGTATCGGCCTGCACAGCTACGGATTCACCAACGGCATCTGGACCGCCACCTACATTTTCTGGGGCACGCAGGGATTGATGATCGCGCTGGGTGCCGTCGTGCTCCTGCGTGACCGCGTGCGCGGCGGTACGCCCGCCGTCCCGCCCGAAAGCGGTGACAAACCCTCCAAGAAACGGCGCGCGCCCGAGCCTGTCGTCGCCAAGTAACGCGGCGGTCTTCGATCGTAGCGTCTACCCTTGACTGCGACTGTTAACACGTGTACAGTTGTTCGATTCGGCCCGTTTTTGGCCCTGAAACTGCCCAAACCGCGAGGTCACCGTCATGATTAAGACGAAAATCACCGAGATGTTCGGCGTCGACCACCCCATCATCCAGGGCGGCCTGATGTGGGTCGCGCGCGCGGAGTTGACCTCCGCCGTGGCGAACGCCGGCGCGATGGGGTTCATGACCGCGCTCACGCATCCCGAGCCGGAACTGCTTCGCCAGGAAATCCGCAAGTGCCGCGACATGACGGACAAACCCTTCGGCATCAACCTCACGTTCCTGCCGTCGCTGCGCGCGCCGGATTACCCGCGCTACATCGAAGTTTGTGCGGAGGAAGGCATCAAGTTCATCGAGACGGCCGGGCGCAACCCCGAGCCCTACATGGCGCAGATGAAGGACGCCGGGATGAAGGTCATCCACAAGTGCACGTCGGTCCGGCACTCGATCAAGGCGGAAAAAATCGGCTGTGACGCGGTCAGCATTGACGGTTTCGAATGCGCCGGCCATCCTGGCGAAGACGACGTGACCTCGCTCATTCTCATCCCGCTCACCAAGGACGCGCTCAAGATCCCCATCGTGGCGTCGGGCGGGTTCGGCGACGCGCGCGGGCTTGTGGCCGCGCTCGCGCTGGGCGCGGAGGGCATGAACATGGGATCGCGCTTTGTTGCTACGAAGGAAGCGCCCGTTCACCCGAACGTCAAACAGGCCATGGTGGATCACGGGGAATTGGACACGACGCTCATCATGCGTCCGCTCCGCAATACCGAGCGGGTGCTGAACAACGCCGCCGCGAAGGAAGTGCTGGAGATCGAGAAAAAGGGCAATGTCACGATCGACGACATCAAGCACATCGTCACCGGCAAGCGCGGTCTCGACATGCTTCAGCACGGCGACACGGAGAAGGGAATCCTCTCGATCGGACAGATCATCGGGCTGGTACGCGACATCCCGACCTGCGCCGAGCTCATCGAACGCATCATGTCCGAGGCCGAGGACATCCTCCACAAACGGTTCAAGGCGATGACCAAGGAGCCCGCCATCGCGAAGTAGTCCGGATTCCGGAAATGAAACTCGGCGGGGCCCGTGTTTAAGCCGGAAACGTGGATCGCCCGGCCCGCGGGTTGGTAAAATGCCGGGTTAATCGCCCAGGGGGCCGGTGAGCCCTCCGCGACCTGCGCATAACTTCCGGCAGGATCACAGCGCGTCTCCCGCGCGGAACCGAAGGACGCCACACCCGCATGCCAGACACGGTAGCCGGACAGGAAATCCTCTCGCTCGAGGAAACCCGCGCGATGATGCGGCGCAAGCTGCGCGGGTTCATGCCCGAATTCGAAATCGACTACAAGGCCGAGTTCGCGTACAAAATCAACAAGCTCAAGAAAGAGCGCAACGCCGTCATCCTGGGTCACAACTACATGGAGCCGGCGCTGTACTGCTCCGTGCCCGATCACACGGGCGACTCGCTCGAACTGTCCCGCGTATCCGCCGAGACGGACGCGGACATCATCGTGTTCTGCGGCGTACTGTTCATGGCCGAGACGGCCAAAATCCTGAACCCTGAGAAGATGGTCCTGTTGCCGTCCGAGAAAGCGCTGTGCTCGCTCGCCGGCGGCATCAGCATTGAGGACATCCGCGACCTCAGGAAACAGTATCCCGGCGTCCCCCTGGTCACCTATGTCAATACCTACGCCGCGGCGAAGGCGGAATCAGACTACTGCTGCACCTCAGGCAACGCCAACGCCGTGGTCAAGCACCTGCTCGGTCTCGGCCACAAACACGTCATGCTTTTGCCCGACGAGTTCCTGGCGCGCAACACGGCCAAGGACCTCGGCATGAAGTTCGTCCTGCCGGGGTTCCTGCGCGGCGACCACACCGACCTGCCGGATGAACCCGCTATCATCGGCTGGCGCGCGCGTTGCGAAGTCCACGAGCTGTTCCGCGTGGACGACATCCAACTCGTCCGCAAGCAGCATCCGGGCGTCAAAGTGCTCGCGCACCCCGAGTGCAGCCCGGAAGTCTGCGACGAGGCGGATTTTGTCGGCAGCACGAAACAACTCATCGGCGCGGTCGAACAGATGGAAGGCGATCAGTTCCTGTTGCTGACCGAGTGCACCATGGGCGACAACATCGCCGCCGCCCACCCGGACAAGCAGATGCTGCGCCTGTGCAGCTTCCGCTGCCCGCACATGAACCAGATCACGATGGAAGACACGCTCGAGGCGCTTGAGAAACTCCAGTATCAAATCAAACTGCCCGAGGACATCATCCGCCGCGCCCGCAAGCCCATCGACCGGATGCTGGAGATCCGCTAAGGCACGAGCAGCGTCTCGCGACGCGCCCGCTGAGCTGTCATTGCGAGGAGTCACGTCGTTGGCGTGACGACGAAGCAATCTCTTCGTCCGGACTCGTCCGCTCTCTGTCATTCCCGCGCAGGCAGGAATCCCCCTACGTCACACGACGTCGCCCGAAGCGCGCGACGCGGCGTCCCGCCGCTCCCACCCTACAGCGTCTGCGCGAGTAGCCATGCGATCGCGTCGGGATCGCCGTACGCCTTGTCCCAACTGTTGTGGCCGACGCCCTCGTATTCGGTAAGTTTGACGTCGCCGCCCGCTTCGCGAATCGCCCCCACCATGGCCCGCGACTTGTCCGGCGTGACGACCGTATCGGCGAGTCCGTGGAACGCCCACATCGGCCGCCGCGCGAGTTGGGCGGCGTCGGCGGCGTCCCCTCCGCCACAAATCGGCATGAACGCGGCGAACTGGTCCGAGCGCATCGCGCCGTACGCATACGTGCCGTAGCCGCCCATGGACAGGCCCGTGAGCGTCATGCGGTCCGCGTCCACGTTGTACCGGTCCCGCACGTACGCGATTGCGTCGTCGATGTATTTCCACGACGGCGCGCCGTTCGCGTTTTCCTTGGAGCTCCACACCGTCGACGGCGAACACTGCGGCATCAGAACGATCGCCGGAAACCGCTCCGGATTGAGCCGGATCGCTCGGCCGATGCCGACTTCCGCCTGCTTCCAGCCGTCATTGCCGCGCTCGCCCATGCCGTGCAGGAAGACAATGAGCGGCCACTCGTCGTCAGCCGAATAATTGTCCGGAACATAGACCACCGACTTGCGCGTCTCGCCGTCGGTCGTCGTCGTGAATGACAGGAATCCCGTGGCCATGGACTTCGAATGGTGTTCTCCGTCGCCATGCGCGTCGAAATTGCTGTCCTCGACCCGCACGTGGATGCATCCGCCCGCGCAGACGAGCGCGGACAACAAGGCCAGCCCGCAGAAGTGTACTCGGTTCATTCGGATTCTCCTCCCGTAAGCCGCCCGCATTAGACTCGAATGATTCAATTCGGGTTTGAAATCTCTCAATCGGCTCGGCTGGCCAGAAACTCCAACACCGCCGTGTTCCACGCTTCCGGCGTCTCAAAATACGGCGAGTGGCCCGCGCGCGGCAATTCGACGATCCGCGCGCCGGACACCTCAGCCGCGACCGATCGGACCACCGCTGGTGGAAAGATCGGGTCGTGTTCACCGACGACGAACAAGGCCGGGACATTCAGTCTACGAACCTCGTCGAGCGGATAACCCGTCTGCCGGAGTTGCAGCCCTGCGTTCCTGGGCGCCGGCCCGCCCAGCCCGCCAATCTGCCGGTACAGGAACGCCTTGACCGGGTCCGCGGCGCCGAGCTGTTCGCCGAGTGCCGGATGCCGAGTAATGGGTAGTTCGTCCGGCGTTGGCTGCGTCATCATGTCGCGGATGTACGCGTCGAAATGCTCTGACGCCTCCGCCGTGAAAATCCCGCCGAGTGTGTCCGCCAGCACGAGCGACCGCACGCGCTCCGGATGCGCCAGCGCGAATCCCATCACGGCCCAGCCGCCCATGGACTGGCCGACGAGGTGCGCGCGGTCCACGCCGAGCCGATCGAGCACCGCCGCGAGATCGATCGAGGCCGCGGCCGGACTGTTTTCGCCCTTCGCGTTCGTAGACCGGCCGAACCCGCGCTGGTCCCACGTGATGACCTGGAACCGCTCTGCGAACGCGGGCACCTGCTGATACCAGATGGCGTGGTTGCCGCCGAGCCCGTGGCTCAGTACGACCGCGTCGCCCGAACCGGCGGCCTCGTAGTAAATCTGCTCGCCGCCGCTCTCCACGAATCCGCTGGTCAACACAGGATCGTCCGCGAACACCGGAACCTGAATTGTCGCCTCCACCGCGACCAGCGCCGCGGCGCAGAAGAGATGGCTTCGTCGCACAACCGCTCCTTGCAATGACGGGTTGGGTCAGCGCGACAAGCTCTGGAACACGATCGAAATCCAGCGCTGCTCGCCGACGAACGTGCCCTGCGGGCTCCAGGACTTGTATTTCTCCGGCAGGCCTTCCTTCTGCAGTTCCTCCTGGCCCTTCCCGGCCGCGATGCCTTTGCGAACGATGTCGATCGTCTCGTTCAGCACCTGCTGGAACGTCAACAAGTCTTTCTTCGTCGCCAGCGGGCCGTGCCCGGGGATAATCTTCGCATTGTCGGGGATCACTTCGACCATATGCGCAACGTTCTTCAGATACCCCTCCACGTCGCCGCCGCCCGCGAGGTCGATGAACGGATACATCCCGTTGGTGAACTGGTCGCCCGTGTGGTACACGTTCGATCCCTTGAAATGCACCAGAGTGTCGGTGTCCGTGTGCCCGGGCTGGAGGTGCTTGAGCGTGATCTCCTCGCCGTTGAAATGGACCGAAGCGCCGTCCGCATACGTCACCATCGGCAGGCTGTTGCGGAACGCTGCGTCGCTGAGTTTGTCGTTGCGCGGGCCGATCATGCGCGTGCGCACGTTCTCGTGCGCAACAACGGGCACGTTCTGTCCCAGCGCCTGGTTGCCGCCCGTGTGATCGCCGTGGAAATGCGTATTCACGATGAATTTCAGCGGGCCTTTGTTCAGCGCCGTCAGCGCGTCGGTGATCGGCGCCGCCATGTTCTCGAACTGCGTATCCACGATCAGAATGCCGTCCTCGCCGGCCGACACGCCGATGTTCCCGCCACGGCCCTCGAGCATGTAGATGTTGCCGCTGACCGGGTGCGTCTTGACGGTCACCGGCGCGTCCTGCGCATATCCCGCGATCGAAATAGCAACGGTTACTGCAAGTGCAATGAATGTCGTCTTCACGGATGGTCCTCCCGAATCGAACCTCTAGCCTAGCCGATGCCCGCGACGCGCGCCACTTCGGGCTGCCCAAGTGAAACCTGCGCCTTCATTGCTTGCAATCGTGACCTCACCCAACACGAAAAGCCGATTTGGGTTATCAGTATTTATCAGTATCCATCTGTGGTTAATTTGCTACTTGTACTTCAGCGGATCCTTCATACTCGCATCCGCAAACGCCTTGAGCCGTTCCCGGCACGTCGGACAGGTCCCACAGGCCGTCTCGCCGCCGCGATAACAGCTCCAGGTATGCGAAAAGTCCACGCCCAACTCCCCGCCAATCGTCACCAGCATCTCCTTGCGCAGGTCGATGAACGGCGCGTGAATCGTGACCGCTTCACGCCGGTTCAGCGCGAGCGTCGCATTCAGGCGATCCAGAAAATCGCGCGTACAGTCCCAGTACCCGTACTCATCGTGCGCCTGCGCGCCGTAGAACACGTCGCGCACGCCCTGCGCCTCGGCATATGCCGCTGCGAGCGACAACAGAACCATGTTCCGGTTGGGCACATACGTCGGTGGTTGGTCGAGCGTCGCGGGGTCTAGCGTGTCCAGGTCCGGCACCTCCCCGCCGCCGCGCACCAGCGTCGTCCCGGCGCTGACCAAGTCCGCAAGAAATGACACATCCACGACATGATGCGTCGCCGCCCGCGCGGCCCGCGCCTGCCACGACGCCGCCTCCAGTTCGCGCCGGTGCCGTTGGCCATAATCAAAACTCAGCGCGTGAACCGGCCGCCGCCCCAGCCGCTGCGCAACGTGATGCACCAGCACGCTCGAATCCATCCCGCCGCTGAGCAGGACGACGGCCGCTCCGTGGTTTGCGTTCGCACTCATTCGCTTTTGACCTCAATCGACCTGGAAACTCTACGCTGCTGCAAGTTATCGCACAACGGGCGCAACTCCGCGCACGCGAGAACCTCACAAGATGCGGTGAATGTCGCCCCCGTCATTGCGAGGAGCGGGGCCTACGACGAATCAATCTCCCGCCGCTCGCTGACCCCCTCGCGCCGCGCCGTTGAACCTTCGCCCCCCGATTGCTAGCCTATCCTGCTGGGCAAACGTTCGTTTTGGGAGGCATCGGCATGGACGGCTTGATGATGGATTTCGAGCTCACGCTCGACGTGGTATTGCGCCGCGCGGAGCAGCATTTCTTCAAGAAGGAAATCGTAACGCGGCAGCCGGACAAGTCGTTTCACCGGTATACGTACGGCGACATGGCCAGGCGCGCGAAAAAGCTCGCGTTGGCCCTCCGGCGGCTCGGCATCAGGCCGGGCGAGGCCGTGGGCACGCTGTGCTGGAACCATTACCGCCACTTCGAGGCGTACTTCGCGATCCCCGTCATCGGCGGCGTCCTGCACACGCTGAACCTGCGCCTGCACCCGGACGACCTCGAATACATCGCGAATGACGCGAGCGACCGCGCGGTCATCTTTGACGAATCGCTGCTCCCGCTCCTCAAGCAGTTCAAGGACAAGATCAAAGCAAAGCACTACATCATGATCCGCTCGACTGACGCCGAACTTCCGAAAGGCATGCTCGACTACGAGGCACTGCTCGCGGCCGAAGACGACGCGAAACTCGACTACGCCAAGCTCGGCCTGCGCGAAAAACAGGCCGCCGCAACGTGCTACACCTCGGGCACGACGGGCCGCCCCAAGGGCGTGCTCTATTCGCACCGGTCCATGGTGCTGCATTCGATGGCCGCCGCGCTGCCCGACGTGCTGGATTTGCGCGAACGCGATTGCGTGCTCCCGGTCGTGCCGATGTTCCACGCAAACGCCTGGGGCATCCCCTACGCCGCGGGCATGGCAGGCATGAAGCTCGTCTTCCCCGGGCCGCATCTCGACCCCGTCAGCCTGCTCGAAGATTTCGTGCAGGAACGCGTCACGGTGACGGCCGGCGTGCCGACGATCTGGCAGGGGCTGCTCGCGGTGCTCGACCAGGATCCGGTCAAGTATGACCTCTCGCGCCTGCGCAACCTCATCGTCGGCGGGTCCGCCGTGCCGGTGAGCCTGATGAAGAACATGCAGGACCGCCACAGCCTGCACATCACCCAGGCCTGGGGCATGACGGAGCTCTCCCCGCTCGGAACCATCTCGAACCTGAGCGCTGAGCTCCGCACGAAACCCGAGGCGACGCAATACGAATACCGCGCGATGCAAGGCACGCCCGCGCCCATGGTCGAAATCCGCGCGCGCGGCGACAACGGCATGGCGCCCTGGGACGGCAAGTCGATGGGCGAGCTCGAGGTGCGCGGCCCGTGGATCTCCAGTGCGTATTTCAACCGGCCTGACGCCGCGGACCGCTTCACGGAGGACGGCTGGTTCAAGACCGGCGACATCGTCACGATCGATCCGACCGGCTATATCAAAATTCAGGACCGCTCAAAGGATCTCGTGAAATCCGGCGGCGAGTGGATCAGTTCCGTTGACCTCGAAAACGCGATCATGGGCCATCCGGCCGTCGCCGAGGCCGCCGTGATCGCAATCCCCGACCCGAAGTGGGACGAGCGCCCGCTGGCCTGCGTCGTGCTCAAGAAGGGCGAGACTGCCACCGAGGCCGACATCAAGGCTTATCTCGCGGACAAGGTCGCCAAATGGTGGATCCCGGACGCCGTCGTGTTCATCGACGAAGTGCCGAAGACGTCCGTCGGCAAGTTCAAGAAGACGGCGTTGCGTGAGCGGTTCAGCGATCTCGCCGCGGCCAAGGCGGCGAAATAGGAATTACGCCGCGACGCGCCGATCCCACGGGCCGGTGATCGCGAGGGTAAGGTTCAAGTGCTGGATGTTCACGAACAGCGTCGAACCGTCTGGCGAAAAACACGCGCCGGCGAGTTCGCTTTCGCCCGTTGCGTTGCGCGCGATCTGGTAGATGCCACCCTGCGGCGTGATGCCGACGACAAACTGGTCGCCCGAGCCGTCTTCGCAGACGACGAGGTCGCCCCAGGGAGCGACGGTGAGGTTGTCCGCGTTGTCGATGAGACCGCTGTCGTTCGGCTCGACAAACAACTCGAGCGAACCGGGCGCGGCGTCCTCCTCCGGCGTGCCCTCATGCGCGCTTGGGACGTAGCGCCATATCTGGCCGCGGTGGGCGCGCCCGCCGCTCGTACAGGCGAAGTAGATGCCGTCCGTGCCGGTCCAGGCGCCTTCGCCGCGCGCAAACCGCGCCGCGCCGCGGTCGAACGCGCGATACCGCAGATCGTCCTCGGGCGACTCGACCGCGCTCAGGTCAATCCACCGGACCGCGAGCCGTTCGCGCGGTTTGACGGATGGCGGATTGTCCCAGTTGCGCGTGTCGAATCCGGGTTGGTCAGCGACGACGAGCGCCTGTAATCGGCCACCGTTGGAGAGCTGCCCCGGCGTATCCGGCAGGAACCGGTAAAACGCCCCGTCGTCCCGATCCTCCGTTTCGTACACCGCCCCCGAATTCGGGTCAACGGCGACGGCTTCGTGGTTGAATCGGCCCATCGCGATGAGCGGTACCGGATCGACCGGGCCGCCACGGTACCGCGCGGGCACCTCGAAGTTGTACCCGTGATCTTTTTCCCATTTGTCGCCCGCGCGAAAGACGGTCTCCTCGCACGTGATCCATGAGTTCCACGGCGTCGGCCCGCCGGCGCAATTGCGCACCGTGCCCGCGAGGCTGAGGTACTCGTGTTCCTTGGTCTGCGTCTTCGTATTGAATACGACGGTCGTCGTGCCACCCAGTCCGGGGCAGGTTCCGTGGCCCGCATCGTAGACCCTGGACGGATCGATGTCGCCGAACAGTTCATTGCCGCGGCCGAACGGCCCGCCGCTGAGCGCGTCTCCGTCCACTTCGTGATTGCGCACGAGAATCGTTTTACCGTCCGGCCCCGGAAAGGCCGCCATGCCGTCCGCCTTGATCGGCACCTCGAACCCGTCGTTCATTTCCTGGCCACCGATCGACACGATCGTGTATGTGAATCCGGCGGGGAGATCGAGCAAGCCGCGTGGGTCGCGCAGGAGTGGGCCGTACCCGCCGATTCCACGCGACACATTGGGCAACGCGTTGGCCGTCCTGGACAGGAGCGCGTTCAGCCCGGCAAAACCAAGACTGACGGCCCCGCAGCTCCGAAGAAATTCGCGGCGGGAAGTAACCATCGTGCGACACCTCGTTGGACGTAGACACTCTGGACATCGAGGCTAGACGCCGAGGGTTAGCGCGCGATTAGCTGTACGTTTACGATTGGCGGGTCAAGGTGCCGCGAGGCGACCCACCACGGACGACAGCGCCTGTAGCGCGGTCAGGAGGGCGTCGCGCTGGCCCGAGCCGCTGATGCCTTCGGCGCCCGAGCCCTGGCCGATATCGTAGGACTCGCCCTCCGGCCCGGTGTAACGGTAAATCGTGTCCTGCTTGAGCCGCTCGACGTCCGCGAACGGCCCGCCCCGCGCATTCTGCGTCCACCGCGTCTCCGTCACGGTTTCGAC
>CAYPNI010000067.1:17655-23497 GCA_964411925.1 uncultured Nitrospirales bacterium | reverse complement strand
GGCTACTACTACCTCGGCTTGTGGGACGACGAGCCCGCCGATCCGTTGCAAGCGCGCTACGACGGGCTGGACGACATTGTGGATACGACGTCCCGCGTGTTCCTGGGCGTGACGATGGGTTGCGCGCGGTGCCACGGCCACAAACTCGACCCGATCCCGCAGGCGGACTACTACCGTTTCCTGGCGTTCTTTCAGGGACTCAAGCCGATGGACCGCACGACGGGCAATGGAATTCTTACCAGCATCCTTCCGCCGGACGAGCAACGCGAATACGAGCGCAAGGTCGCCGAGAAGCGTGACGAGGAATTCCAACTGTTGCGCGAACAAAACGAGCTAATGGAGAAGTTCAAGACCGAGCTCGCGCGAAAGAAACCAGAACTCATCCCGAGCAAGATCGCGGGTAGTTCAAAGCTCGAACAGCTGAGCTACAGGTTTTACCGTGGATCATGGGGGGCGTTACCGGACTTCGACATGATCAAGCCGGAAACCACCGGCCCGCTCGATCACGGGTACATCACGACCGCGCCCGCGTCCCGTCCGGATGACGTCGGTTTTGTTCACGAAGGGTTGCTTAACGTGGAACTCGACGGAGACTACGCGTTCACGGTGGACGCGAACGGCGGGTTCCGGCTGTTGATCGACGGCCACGAAATCGTCACGCATCGCGAGCCGAAACCCCGGCGCGACGAAGGCACGATCGTGCTCAAGGCCGGGCTCGTGCCGTTCCGGCTCGAATACTTCGTGAACGCGGGCCCGCCGCGATTGTGGGCCGGCTGGGCGCCGCGTAATGCCAACTTCCGCAAGGACCTGTCCCGGGAACCGGAGAAAGTCATCGACGACGGCGACCTGCGCAAGCTCGTCGCGGAGCATGGCAAAGACCTGATCGGGAAGAAAAAGGTAGAGCGGATTGAAGAACTGGGCAAGATGCGCGCGGCGGTGCGGGACCGGGAAATCTCCGGGAAATGGGCGCCGAGTGCGAAGGAACTCGGGCCGGAGCCGGCCCAGACGCACATCCTGATTCGCGGGAGTCCGCATGCGCCGGGCCGGGACGTGACGCCCGGATTCCCCCGCGTGTTCGACGCGCCCAGTCCAGCGCTGCCGTCTCCGTTTGCTTCCGACGAAACCTCCGGCCGACGGCGGCAGCTCGCGGACTGGATCGCGGACCCGGCGAACCCGCTGACCGCGCGCGTGATGGTCAATCGAATCTGGCAGTACAACTTCGGTCGCGGGATTGTTAAGTCTTCCAACAATTTCGGAGTAATCGGCGACGACCCGACGAACCCGGAGTTGCTGGACTGGCTGGCCGCGGAGTTCGTGCGCTCGGGCTGGTCGATCAAGCACATCCAGCGATTGATCCTGACGTCGAGCGCGTTTCGAATGTCCTCCGAGGCAAACGGGGCAGCGCTGGCGAAAGACCCCGCGAACCAGTTGTTCTGGCGATTCGACATGCGTCGTCTGACGGCGGAGGAAATCCGTGACTCCATGCTGTCCGCCGGCGGGACGATCAACCTTGCCATGCACGGTGCGGGTGTATATCCGGAGTTGCCTGAGGAAGTCATCAAGACGTCGTCGATGAACGCGATGCTCGAGCAGTCGGGCACATGGGGCACATCGACGCCGGAAGCGGCCGCGCGGCGCAGTATTTATGTGCACGTGAAACGGTCGCTGCTCATGCCGATCCTGACGGACTTCGACCAGGCCGACCCGCAGTCGAGCTGTCCCGTGCGATTCAGCACGACGCAGCCCACACAGGCGCTCAACCTGCTCAATAGCAAGTTCGCGCACGACCAGGCGGCGCTGCTGGCCGCGCGGCTGCATCGTGAAGCGCCGGACGAAGAGGCGCGAGTGCGGCTGGGGTTCGAGCTGGTGACGTCGCGGCCGGCTCGGCCGGATGAAGTCACGCGCGGCCTGCAATTCATCGGCGAGTTACAGAACGAGTACGGGTTAGCTCCGGAAAAGGCGATGGAGCGGTTTTGTTTGTTGCTGCTGAATCTGAACGAATTCGTCTATTTGGAGTAGGCTCACGATGACGTCCTTCGCTGACGCGCGGGACGATCACGCCAGACGAGGTGTCGAGTATGTCCGATGACAAACATCGCAAGCCGGTGAACTCGTTCTGCGGCCGGACGCGGCGGGAATTCCTGCGCAGCATCGGCGGCGGTTTCACGTCGATGGCGCTGACGGGCCTGCTCGCGCGCGAGGGGTTCTTCAGGTCGCAGGCGTTCGCCGCAGACGGTGCGACGCCGTTCGCGAACCCGCTCGCGCCGAAGCCTCCGATGATTGCGCAGCGCGCGAAAAGCTGCATCTTCCTGTTCATGTACGGTGGGCCGAGCCACGTGGACACGTTTGATCACAAGCCCGAGCTCGGGAAGTACGACGGCCAGACGATTCAGGTCAAGACCTTCGGCCGCGGAGGCCACCGGAACGAGGGGCGCGTCGTCGGGCCGAAGTGGGCGTTCAAGCAATACGGCGAGAGCGGCGCGTGGGTGAGCGACCTGTTTCCGCATGTCGCGACCTGCGTGGACGACATCGCGTTCATCAAGTCCATGACGGCGGACTCACCGATCCACGGATCCGCGATGCTGATGATGAACTCGGGCCGGATTCTCGGCGGGCATCCCTCGCTCGGCTCGTGGGTGAACTACGGCCTGGGGTCGGAGAACGAGGACCTGCCGGGATACGTCGTGATGCTGGACAAGACCGGCGGGCCGATCAGCGGGGCGCAGAACTGGAGCAGCGGCTACATGCCCGCGAGCTATCAGGGGACCGTGTTTCGTCCGCAAGGCACGCCGATTCTGGATTTGAAGCCCTACGGCGACATGACGGACGCGGAACAGCGGCTCTTGCTGGATCATTTGCGGCACTTCAACGAGGGCCACCTCGCCGCACACACGGACAACAGCGATCTCGCCGCGCGCATCTCGAGTTACGAGCTTGCGTACCGCATGCAGGCCGCGGCGCCGGCCGCCGTGGACATCGAGAGCGAACCGGAGCATGTGAAGGACCTGTATGGGATCGGCGGCGAACGCACGGACGATTTCGGACGGAAATGCCTGATGGCGCGGCGGCTGGTCGAGAAGGGCGTTCGATTTATCCAGATTTACTCGGGAGGCGCGCACAACGACGACAACTGGGACGCGCACGCCGACCTGGAGACGAACCACAATTATCACGCGGGGAACACCGACAAGCCGATTGCGGGATTGCTGAAAGACTTGAAACAGCGCGGGCTGCTCGACGAGACGCTGGTCATCTGGGGCGGCGAGTTTGGCCGCCAGCCGACGGCGGAGTATGAGAAGGGCACGGGACGCGACCACAACGCCTATGGGTTCACGATGTGGATGGCGGGCGGCGGCATCAAGGGCGGCATCAGCGTCGGCGAGACGGACGAACTGGGCAGCGCGGCCGTGAGCGACCCCTATCACGTCAAACACCTGCATGCGACCGCGCTGTATTGCATGGGGCTCGACCCGAACCACCTGGCGTATTTCTACGACGGCCTCGACCAGAGGCTGGTCGGCGTCGAGGGCGCGCAGCCGATCACCTCGTTGCTGGCGTAGCCATCGCGTCGTTCGGCGCGGCGGGTGCGCGAGATTGCTTCGTCGTCACGCCGAGGGCGTGACTCCTCGCAATGACAAGCGGGGGCTGGGCGGCGGGGCGCGATTTGTGTATTCTTGGCGGACGCGCATCGGGCAACGGCGATTCGCGGCGGGAGGGCAACGGCATGAGACGGAGAATGGCGTGGGGTATTTGCGCGCTCGCGGCAGCGACGATGCTGGCGGCGTGTTCGCCGAAAGAGCCCGCGCAGGAAGCCGAACCGGGCAGTGACTACGGGAGGGTGCTCGAAGTGTCGCCGGAAGATCTCGGCCAGGGGACGGGACGTATCGCGCCGACCACGGCGAGCGTGACGGTCAACGACCACTGGGACACGTTGCCCGATGGCCGCGCGGTCAAGCTGTACACCCTGACCAATGCGAAGGGGCTCAAGGCGACGATCACAGATTGGGGCGCGACGCTTGTGTCGATGGAAGCGCCCGATCGCGATGGCACGCTGGCCGATGTGACGCTTGGATTCGATAAGGTCGCGCCGTATACCGGCGCGTCGCCGTATATGGGGTCGACGGTCGGCCGGTACGCCAACCGCATCGCGCTGGGGAAATTTGCGCTGGATGGCAACGAGTACACGCTCGCGACGAACAACGCGCCGAACCATCTGCACGGCGGCAACGTCGGGTTTGACAAGGCGCTGTGGACGGGCGAGGTGCTCGGCCGCGAAGTGTTGCAGGGGGGCGTGTCCGGCGTCGGCGTGCGGTTTACGCACACGAGTGCGGACGGCGACGAGGGTTACCCCGGATCGCTGACGTGCTCGGTTACATACACGCTGACAGACAACAACGAACTCAGTTTTGACTACACCGGGACGACCGACAAGCCCACGGTCGTAAATCTGACGAACCACGCGTACTGGAATCTCGCGGGGGAGGCGAGCGGGCAGACGATCCTGGATCACGAGCTGACGATCTATGCTGAGCGGTATACGCCGACGGACGAGACGTTTATCCCGACGGGCGAGGTCGCGCCGGTCGAGGGCACGCCCGTGGATTTCCGTCAGGCGCACGCGATTGGCGAACGGATTGCGCAAATCGCCGGCGATCCAGGCGGATACGATCACAACTTTGCGGTGGACGGCGAAAACAAGACGCTGCGCCCCGCGGCGAAGGTGACGCATCCGGGATCGGGCCGCGTCATGGAGATTTCGACCACGGAGCCGGGCCTGCAGTTCTACACGGGCAACTTTCTCGACGGGACACTGACGGGCAAGGGCGGAGCGACCTACCAGAAAAACTTTGCGTTCTGTCTCGAAGCGCAGACGTACCCCGATACGCCGAACAAGCCAGACTTCCCGTCGTGCGTGCTGCGGCCGGGCGAGACGTACCGGCAGACGACGGTGCACAAGTTTTCCACGGAATGAAACAGGCTTAAGCTGAACCCCGCTTAAGCCTGCCACCCACGAAGGATTCATCGGAGTGCGAACGGAATGAGTCAAGGTAATGAACACGCGCCGTTCCGGTTGGACGGGCGCGTCGCACTGGTCACGGGCAGTTCGACCGGGCTGGGCAAGGCGATGGTGATGGCGTTGGGTGCTGCGGGCGCGAAGGTGGCGCTGAACTACCGGAACAACCAGGCCCGCGCGGAGAAGACCTTCGCCGAGTTCCAGAAGGCCGGCCACGCGGGAAAGTTGTACCGCGCGAGCGCGGTGGACGAAGGCGAGATTGGCGGGATGGTCAAGCAGATCGAGAAGGACCTGGGCGCGATCGACATCCTCGTGATCAACGCGACACCCGCGCAGCCGCAAAAGCCCATCGAACAGTACGACTGGGCGTTCTACCAGTCCATGCTCGACTTTTTCATCAAGAGCCCGTTCCTGCTCGTGCGCGCGACGTTGCCGCACATGAAGAAGCAGAAGTGGGGACGCATCATCAATATCGGGTCCGAGGTGTTTCAGCGCGGCGTGCCGAACTTCACGGCGTACGTCGCGGCGAAGGGCGGGCAGAACGGGTTCAACCGCAGCCTGGCGGGTGAGCTCGCGCCGTGGAACATCACGGTCAACATGGTCTCTCCCGGTTGGATTCCGGTCGAGCGCCACGAGAACGATCCACAGGAAGAGAAGGACGCGTATCTCGCGGGGTTGCCGTCCAGACGCTGGGGCGTGCCGAAGGAAGTCGCGGACACCGTCGTGTTTCTCGCGTCGGACGAATCGGCGTATGTTTCCGGGCAGAACATTTGCGTGAACGGCGCGCACACGGTGGCATAGTGGAAGACCAGACCTTGTCATTCCCGC